>JAUHYI010000005.1 GCA_030426385.1 Phycisphaerae bacterium | reverse complement strand
CCCGCTCGCGGCTTAGCAACCCCCTTTCCCCCCTCTTACTAGACCTCACACACCCTGGCCCGTAATCCCACACTTCCTTCTACCCCTTGACTTCCCCCCTTCGCGCGCCGACAATATATATGACAGACAAGATGCGAAAGGAGGTCGCCAACCAAGTGTAAAAATCTGAGAAACGTCCTAACCGACGTGGCCGATCGAGCAAATCCGATTATTCTTCTATCTGCAGAATAGCCATATTCACTACCTTCATCCCGCTCGCTCGGCCCTTTTTATGCGCCCGCAACCCTCCCCATTTTTCCCCCGCGCGTCTCACATTTCCCGCCGCGCGACTTCACCACTTCACATCCCATCCCTAAACCCTTCCCCGCCACTTGCGGCTTAGCGCCATTCAATTTACTTTCACATCTATCCCCTCGACTCACGCACTCCGACCCACGCAGCCCTATATCAAAAATCAGAAATTAGAAATCAGAAATTCTCCCATGTCCCATCCCCATCCTTCAAACTTCCATCTCGTCCACCACCCGCTCATCAGCGACCTGCTCACCACGGTCCGCGACAAAAACACTAAACCCCCACGCTTCCGTGAATTGATCCGACAACTCGGCGGACTGCTCGCTTACGAATCCACACGCGACATCGCCCTCACATCACAACCCATCGATACGCCACTCGAACCATGCAATGGCCACCGCCTGGCCACCAACATCACCATCGTCCCCATCCTCCGCGCTGGACTCGGCATGGCTGACGGAGCGCTCCAGGTTTTCACCAACGCTCAGGTCGGCCACCTCGGCATGCAGCGCGATGAAAAAACACTCGAACCCATTTGTTACTACGAAAAATTTCCACCCGACATTGCCGACCATCTCGTCATGGTCATCGACCCCATGCTTGCCACCGCTGGCAGCGCCATCGCTGCGATCGACCACCTCAAAAAACGCGGCTGTCAATCCATCCGTCTGGTCAATCTCGTCGCCGCACCCGCTGGGGCTAAAAACTTCGCAGACCATCACCCCGATGTTCCCGTCTACATCGCGGCCATGGACCGACAACTCTCCGACATCGGCTACATCCTCCCCGGCCTCGGCGACGCAGGCGACCGCATGTTCGGCACCCTCTAACCCCTCCCCCCCCACACACACCACACACCCACACACCCACATTTTCTCCGCGCGATTCTTGCGTGCACTCCAGCATTTACTTTTGCGCGTGAAACTCCGACCCTCTCACGCACGCCCACACACAATCCACCTCCCCAATCCCCACCACTTGCGGCTTTAGCGCGCATACATCAACAATTCACGCCACTATCCAAACCCGCGCGATATTCATCGCGGGCTATCATTCCCTCTTTCTACTTCGATTCGCCCTACGCCAAATAGCCAATCATCATCCGCGCCAACACCAGCACCATAAAAAATGACACGAAATCCACCGACGTACTCAGGATCGGGCCTGACGCCATTGCCGGGTCCAGCTTCCATCGCGTCAATACCAACGGCACCAATCCCCCCATCGTCGTCGCCACAAAAATACTCACGGGCAACACGGATCCCACCACCAATCCCAGATATGGATTGCCCCGCCACGCCCACGTCACAGCGAACAGCAACACGCCCAACACCAGCCCCATCAGAAATCCCAGCATGGCTTCTTTCATCACGATCCACGTAATATCACTTGGCTTAACCAAACCCAACGACAGTTCCCGAATACTCACTGCCACGGATTGATTCCCCGCACAGCCGCCCAACCCCCCCAACACCGGCAACATCGCCGCCAGCGCGGTCACCTGTTCCACAGTTGTTTCAAACATCGCGATCACACTGGCAGATATCAACAGCAAAAACACATTCGGCACTAGAAACGCCAATCGCCGAAGCACGCGTGATCGCATCGACATGGTCCGCAATTCTTCACCCCCAATAATCCCGCCGAAACTTGCCAATGCTTTCTGCGCTTTTTCGCCGAACGCTTCTTCCACTGCTTCGCGACGCACCACACCAATCAAACGATTCGATTTGTCCACCACTGCCGCCGACGCGTAACTGTGTCGGTCAAAATAATCTTCGGCTTCCTGTACCGTGAAATCCGCTTCCAGTTTGGCGGGCTCATCAATACGAATCGACGACACGGGCTTCGAACCGGGAGCCAACAGAATATCGCGCAGACGAACCACGCCGCGCAACTCGCCCGTTGACTCAACCACATACACCGCACTCACATCGTATTCCCCGTATTCTTCCTGATTGGCACGCAAGTTCGTGACCACTTCCTCGATCATGCGCTTCGGCGGAAACGCAATGAACTCGCGGTGCATGATCGAGCCTACCGTCCCCTCCGGATACTGAATCAGCACACGCGCATCAGCCGCTTCATCCGGCTCCATCTCATCGAGAATGGCTTCGGCATCCTCGTCGTCCAGCTCCGTCAGAATGTCAGCCTGGTCATCCGAATCCAACTCGTCGAGAATGTCCGCAGCTTTGTCGGTCGCCAGTTCCTCAATAATTTCAGCCGCATGTTCGTCGGCAAAATGTTCCAGCAGATCCGCCGCCACTTCCGGACGCAGCATTTCAAACAACTGCGTCCGCACCGTCTCACTCAAATGATTGATCGTGTGCGCAACATCGCTCGGCGGCAGCGCATTGACAAACATCTCCAACGCCACCGCTTGGCCCGTCTCGACCAAACGCTCCACTTCCTCCACCGGATTAATGATCGTCTCTGATTCGGCCACGTGTCTTTCCCATCCCCCCCCACATATCCCCATATATCCCCATCGCTACTGTTCTGTTTCCTCTGCCGTTTCAGATCACATGTGATCCCGCCACGCATCCAAACGCTTCGGGCACGTTGTATCCAAAGCCAACGGCGTTACCGTGATATACCCCGCAAACAATCGTTCCACATCACTGCCAGGCGTCGTCTGTCGAAACGTCATCGTCGCACTGGCCATAAAACGATGACCACCTTCGTCGTGATCAGCACGATCATACGCATCCACCAACGGACTCGACGACAACGGCGCCACACACATCCCCACCGGCGCTCGACCATCATCCAGAATCGGCACATTGATGCACAGCAACGTGCCCGGTTCCAACGGCCCGGCCAACACCGCCTCGAGCGCATCATGCACATGCCGATGCGCCGCATCCCAATCGGTCTTGGTCGGATCACCGATATGCAAACTCAAGGCAATCGCAGGCACGCCCATCATCGCCGCTTCGCGTGCTGCGCCCACCGTGCCTGAATACGTGACATTCACCCCCACGTTCGCCCCCGCATTGATGCCACTCAATACCACGTCCACATCATCCACCAGATAATTCAAGCCCAGCTTCACACAATCCGCAGGACGACCGTCCACGGCAATCCCCTCGAACAGCGTGCCCTCCTGGTGTGGTTTGGCAATCAATTCACGATGAAAAGTCACCGCATGACTCGTGGCGGATTGTACTTTCGCCGGGGCCACCACATGTCGATCGCCTAACCCCTGGGCCGCGCGGTACAGCGCTGCCATTCCCGGCGCATCGATTCCGTCATCGTTTGTCAGTAAAAATCGCATAACACGCAATTGTACCCACTTACCCCCCCCATGTTTCCATAGCGTAATTATCCCCCTTCGATACACTTCACATATTACCTGCCTCGGCCACTGCTGCTCGCGGCTTAACGTACCCCAAAAATAACGCCCCACGATATTCATCGCGGGCTATTATGCCATGCTTCTATGGTTAACTTTTAGCTCATACGGATTACGATAAATACTCGCGCGTAGTTTTTTGTTAGATCCCGGTGAATACCGGGAGTTTGTGTGAAGGGAAAATTGAGGCCGCGCGAGTTTTTTAACGGGATGGGTATCCCCCCTCAACTCACGATCCACCCATAAAAAAACCGGCCCATCATCGGGCCGGCTTGGTCTTACATTGATCGTATCCTGGCATGCGTTTATCGCGACATCGTCGTCGAAAACGTCACACGAAAACGCGTTACTCGGACTTGCTCTCTTCGCCACCGTCCGCTTCGCCCTGGGCTTCCACCTCAGGCTCAGCCACAGCCGTCGCTGACTCACCAGCGGATTCGCTGGCTGCATCAGTCGCACTGCTTGATTCGGCACCCTTGCGCAACTGTGCGGCAAACACCATGCGTTTGTTGGCTTTGTCGCGACGACGTGAAAACTGTCCGCTCACTTGCGGGCCTTCTTCATCGCCGACCAACATCAACACGCACAAGTCACCGCCGTCGCCCAATCGATGTGTGCCCAGCTTCACGATACGCGTGCAACCACCCGCTCGATCAGCAAACTTGGGCGCGATTTCCTCGAACAGGTGCTTAACCACCTTCGGAGCTTTGACGACTTCGCCGTACTTGTTGCGTTCGATGTTTTCGTCGTCCTCACCATGAATGAGAATCGGGTCGCCGATCATCGACAACACACGACGACGCGAGGCCAGATCGCCCTTCTTGGCGGCGGTGATCAGCTTCTCAACGAACGGCTGAACGGCCTTGGCCTTAGGCACGGTCGTCGTGATCTGACCATGGGTGAACAGAGCAATCGCCTGATTACGCCACAGCGCTTTGCGATGCTCGGTATCCCGGCCCAGTTTGAAACCTTTAATGCGGTGTCTCATGATAATATTCTCCGACGGTGCTTTGCCTCGTCCTGCCTCGCAGGTCGAACACAAAACCGTAGCCGCGAACGGCTTTTTAATAATTCAGGCTTACTGTGCCGTCGCGGTTAATTCCGCAGGCAACTCCATACCCAGACTCAAATTCATATCAGACAGTTTACGCTTGACTTCACGCAGCGATGTTTTGCCGAACGACCGAACCTTCAACAGGTCCGATTCGGTCATCACCACCAGGTCCGTCACCGTGTTCAACTTGGCCGATTCCAAACAGTTGCTCGCTCGAACCGACAGGTCCAGCTCGCCAACCGACATTTGCAACTTACGGATCAATTCTTCTTCGACACGCGCTGCCGCGGTAGCCGTTTCGCTGGCCGTCGCATCGCCCAGTTCGAAATACTGCACGAACGGATTCAGGTGTTTACGCAGAATCTTCGCCGCTTCAACCAATGCCATTTCCGGATCAACCGTACCGTTGGTCCACACTTCCAGCGTCAGCTTGTCATAGTCTGTCTTCTGACCGACACGAGCATTGTCCACCTTGTAACGCACACGCGTCACGGGTGAGAAAATCGCATCAACCGGAATCTGACCCACTTCGCGGTCTTCTTCACGCTCGTATTGCTGCGACGCAGGCACATAACCGCGTCCCTTCTCCACCACGAATTCCATATCGAAATCCACGGGCTTGGTCAGCGTCGCCAGAATCAGATCCTTGTTGTGGATCGTGATCGACGTGTCGGCTTCCACCAGATCCGCGGTGACTTCACCAGGGCCTTCAGCCTGCAAACGCATGGTCTTCGGCTCATCCGAATCCAGCGACACGATCATGTTCTTGACATTCAAAATGATGTCGGTCACATCTTCGGTCACGCCTTCAAGGCTGGTGAACTCATGCAGCGCGCCTTTGATTTTCACGCTGGTCACTGCCGCACCTTCCAGACTCGAAAGCAAAATACGACGCAACGAGTTGCCGACCGTGGTACCAAAACCACGTTCGAACGGCTCGACCGTAAATTTGCCGTACGTTTGGTTGTTCAGCTCATGGTCGGGGTTAACACGACTAGGCAATTCCAATCCACGCCATCGAATTCGCATGGGAAACACTCCGGTTGCAGCAGACCTTGGGGTCAGGTAATGCCTGTCGATTCACGCTTCTGTTCGCCGCTGCGGTGCGATCAGTGCTTCTATCAACAGGTGTTTTAATCAAGTTCCATCCGAGGTGACCTTGGCACATTTTCTAAAACGGCAAGGCCAATCATTCGGATGACAATACGTTAATACTTTGGATACGCCCAAACGTTGGTGACGTTCGTGACGTTTCGAACCGCGACATGTGTTGTTCCGATGATTGGCGGTGCTTTGCCATGTGTTGGTTTGCGTTCGGTGGAACGCCTCATCACCACCACATTGCACATCGCATATTGCCGCATCATCAGGGCAACCCAATGCCAACGGTGCGTTTACACGCGTCGCTTTTTCTTGGGTCGGCAACCGTTGTGCGGAATCGGCGTCCGATCTTCAACGGCGGTGATCTTCAAACCGCCGTGCTGCAATGCAGTCACCGCAGATTCGCGGCCACTGCCAGCACCACGAACTCGCACTTCCAGTTCCTGCATCCCGAACTTACGGGCACGCGTGGCACATTCCTCTGCCGCACGTGTTGCGGCAAATGGCGTGCTCTTACGCGAACCTTTGAAACCGACCGTACCCGCTGACTGCCAGCACAGCGTCTCGCCGTTCATGTCCGTGATCGTGATGGTGGTGTTATTGAATGTCGCACGTACGTGGGCAATTCCACGAGTGACATTCTTACGAACTTTGCGTTGTTTCTTAGCCATTGATGCTCTCTTTTTAGTGGCGCCGCCGTGATATCAGCAGCTTGCATCGTTAAATTGTCATTCAGTAGCCACACGCCACTGATTCATACTGACTCAAATTGATTCGTCGTCCGACGACAAACCGTACCAACTGGAAACTTCCAATCCCAAACCTAACCAACCACAGCCACCATTTCCCTTGCCAATAACCAAGAGAAACGTGGGGGGGGGTTACTTCATGCCTTTGACGCCCTTCTTGCCTGCCACGGTCTTACGACGGCCCTTACGGGTACGGGCATTGGTCTGCGTTCGTTGGCCACGCACGGGCAAGCCGCGACGATGACGATCACCACGATAGCAACGGATATCGCGTAGTCGCGAGATATCCTGAGCCACTTGTCGACGCAGAGCACCTTCGACGATGTAATCGGCTTCGAGAATACCAGCGATTTTCGCCAGTTCGTCTTCGTTCAATTCGTGGGCACGTCGTTCGCCATCGATGTCAGCCGCTTTGAGAATGTCTTGCACATTCTTGGGGCCAACGCCGTAGATGTAACGCAACGAGATGCGAATTTTTTTATTGTCGGGGATTTCCATCCCAGCCAGTCGTGGCATGATTCTGCTCCTGAGCGAGGCGATCAGCCTCGGTGCATTTGTGGAATTTTATTGATCTACTGAATTTATTTGTTCTTGATCTTCGCGCCGCCCTGCCGCACTTTAAATCGTGGGTTCGATTTGCAGATGACATAGACACGACCGCGACGGCGGACGATCTGGCAATCCTGGTGACGGGCTTTTAATGATCCAATGGAACTGACGACTTTCATGATCTACCTCGTAGGCTTTCGGGTTCTTTTTATTCGGTGCTGACTGAAACGTTCTGCTTTTTCTATCTATTCTTTAGACTCTCTTAGACGCTGATTGTATCATTTTGCTTTTCCTAGCCCCGGGTGCATACCCGGGGTCAGCCACCCGCAAAATATCGCAATCGCTTTTTATCGCGTCTCGTGAACGCGTCATATTTTAGTGCCGGTATGTGATCCGCCCTTTGCTCAGGTCGTAGGGACTGATTTCAACCGTGACACGATCGCCAGGCAGAATGCGAATGTAGTGCATACGCATTTTTCCGGAAATGTGGGCCACCATCTCGTGATCATTCTCGAGCTTCACGCGAAACATCGCGTTTGGTAGTGCGTCCAACACTTCGCCTTCGATCTGGATTTTTTCTTCTTTAGCCACGCTTTATTGTTCTACTTCCGATTGTGCCGTCACTCGTTGGTGTCGACTTGTCTTTTTTCGCTTCCAATTCCTGTGAAAATTGGTTCAATTCCCATCCGTCAGGATTTCGCAACCCGTTTGCGTCACAGCCAAGGTGTGCTCGTAATGGGCTGATGGTTTGCCGTCATTCGTAACGACCGTCCATTGATCCGCCAACGTCCGTACATCCCGAGTCCCCAGGTTGCACATCGGCTCAACGGCCATCACCAAACCTTCTCGCAACGTGATGTCATGCCTCAATAGTTCCGGCGACACAAAATTGGGGATCTTAGGATCCTGATGCATCGTATCGCCGATTCCATGTCCGACGTAGTCTCGTACCACGCCCATGCCCTGCGACTCTGCATAATTTTGCATCAACCTGGCAATCTGGCTCCATCGGCGTCCGGGCCGAATGTTATCTATCGCAATCTGCAGCACGTGCTGCGTCACTTCGCATAAACGACGTGTGTCGCTGGCCACTTTGCCAACCATAATCGTCGTGGCCGAATCCCCACACCAGCCATCAACCGACACGCCGCAATCCACACTCACTATGTCGCCGTCTTCAATCACCCGACTCCCCCCAATCCCGTGAACCACTTGCTCGTTCACACTGATGCACAGGTTCGACGGAAACGGTGTCGGGCCTGGGTAATTTTTGAACAAGCCTTTGCCACCGGCCTTTTCAATGATCGGCGGCGCCAGTTCATCCAATTCCAGCGTGGTCACGCCAGGCTTGCAATGCTCACGCACTGTCTCGAGTACCTGCCGAACGACCCGTCCGGCCACTCGCATCTTCTCGATCTGCTCCCGCGATTTAAGTTGAATCGCCATAGCGAATCGAGCCCAATAGTTTATCACGGTGACCTGCTATTGCAAATCCCGATCATTACACCTGTTACCCCCCTCCCACACTTCCCCTTCAGAACCGATCCTCTTGGGGCTTCACAAAACCAATCATATTCCTAACCTGTCTCACCTGGCCATCTAGCCCGCGTGCCGTGTTCCACGGATGCGTTTACCGCTACCACCGCCAGGCCCGCCGCCCAGGAATCCTTTGTAATTTCGCATCAACAGCGTCGCTTCGATCCGCTGAATGAAATCCAACATCACGCTGACGCAAATCAACAAACCCGTACCACCCAGGAACTGCGTCACGAGAAACGGCACATCAAACGCCGAGGCCACCAACGTGGGAATCACCGCGATCACGGCCAGGAACCCTGCCCCGACATACGTGATGCGTTCCATCACGGTTTCCAGGTATTCCGCGGTGCGTGGCCCAGGTCGCAAGCCCGGAATGAAACTGCCATGATCGCGTAATTGCGTGGCCATTTCCTTGGGCTGAAACTGGACCGTCGTCCAGAAGTACGCGAAGAAATAGATCATCACGATGTAGACCAATGCGTACAGATAGCCGGTCATGTTTGCAAAATTATCGTTGAGAAAACGCAGGATGAACCACTGCCCGCCGGTCGCCCGATCGATATAGCCAAACAGCATCGACGGCATGATCATCAGTGAACTGGCAAAAATGATCGGCATCACGCCACCGTGATTCACACGCAATGGCAGGTACGATCGCTGTCCACCATACACACGTCGACCGCGCGTATGTTTGGCTTGCTGGATCGGAATCCGTCGTTGGCCCTGCGTGATCAAAACCGTCCCAGCCACCACCATCACAAACGCTGCGATCAGGAATATCACCGTATCGACGCCAAACGGCTTCGAAGCATCGCCACCGGCACTGACCGAAAATCCATCGGCGATCACGCCGATCGCTGACGGAATCGCCGCGATAATACCCGCGGTAATGATCAGGCTCACACCATTGCCGATGCCATACTTGTCAATCTGTTCACCCAGCCACATCAGGAAAATCGTGCCTGCGGTCAGACCCAATACCCCCGCCATCCAGAACATCCACGACCCGATATACGAAGGGTACACCAGTTGATTGCTTTGAATAAACCCAAGCCAGAATATCGCCTGCACCAGACACAATGGAATCGTGGCGTAGCGTGTGTATTCCTGAATTTTCTGTTGACCGGCTGGACCTTCTTTTCGCAGTTTCTGCAAGCTAGGCAACACCGTGGCCAGCAATTGGAAAATAATCGCCGACGAAATGTACGGCATGATACCCAAGCCGAAAATCGTTGATTGGCTGAACGAACCGCCGGTGAAAATACTCACGTAGGCGATCAGGTTACCGGCAGCGCCGCCCTCGGCATTTTTGGCCCAATCGGCCAACTCGGACTGATCCACCGCTGGCAAGGGAATGAAAAAACCGATGCGGTAAATGCACAGCATCGCAATGGTGAACAGCAGTTTGTTCCGCAGCTCAGCAACTTTCCAGATGTTCAAAAATGCTTGCAACATAATGAATCTATGACCCAGCTACTAAGCTAAAAACAAAACCTAAAAAACGTCTGCCCCACCATGGCGTGCTTATGACTTTTTAAAGCCGAACGCGTCGCTCAACCCACGGTTGCCGAACCGCCAGCTTTTTCCAATTTCTCAATCGCGCCTTTGCTAAATGCCGCGGCAGTCACAACCAGCTTCTTGCTGATATCGCCTTCGCCGAGGATTTTCACAGGCGTTTTCGTATCCGGAATCAGGCCGACCTTGACCAGCATGTCCGCGTTGACTTCCGCACCGTCATCAAAACGGTTTTCCAACGCTTTGATGTTGATCACAGCAAAAACCTTGCGGAAATTCGCATTGGAAAAACCGCGTTTAGGAATGCGACGGAAGAACTGCATCTGGCCGCCTTCAAAGTTCGCGCGATGCGAATGGCCTGAACGCGAACCGGCACCCTTGTGGCCGCGACCACAGGTCTTGCCGTGCCCCGAACCAATACCTCGGCCCACACGCTTGCGTCGCTTATGAGCACCGGCCTCTTTGGTGATTTCATGGATCATCATGGCGATTATTTCCTACTGATGGCTATTCGTTGACCACGGTTATTGCACGCGGTTTTGATTCACGGTCCTGGACTGACGATTTCGCGTCAATCTCTGTTCTGTTGTTTCGCGTGACGGGCTTCATGGGCCACGCCTGCTCAATTATTCAGTTCGATCCGATGACGTTCGAACTTCTGATCCGAATCCCTTACGACTCTGGCGTCGCTTCAGGACTTGGGGCATCACCCGCTGGAGCAGCGCCTTCGCTGGCTGCAGGTGCGGCTGCTTCTGGGCTTGGGGTTGGCGTCGATGCCGTTGCATTATCACGACCACCGCGACCGCCACCACCGCCGCCGCGACCACCACGATTACCACCCTTACCACCACCACGGCCACTCTTGACCACATTTTCCGGGCCACGTGCGGGTGCCGATTCTGACGACACTTGCGGTGCGTATTTTTCGCCAGCGGTCAGGCGTTGTTCCACTTCCGTCTCACCCAGGTCAACGCCGCGCAGTGTGGCGATAGTTTCCTTGGTACGCAACGATGACAATCCCGCCAACGCTGCCCGGGACAGATTCTTTTCATTGGTCGAGCCATACGCTTTGGTCAAGCAATCCTTAACCCCAGCGAGTTCCAACACGGCACGCACCGTACCACCGGCAATCACGCCCGTGCCAGGTGCGGCAGGCAACATACGCACTTTCGAAGCGCCGAATGTCGCGTTAATCTCGTGTGGGATCGTGCCTTTGAGCAACGAGACCTTCACCAGATTTTTACGTGCTGCCTTCTGAGCTTTTTCGATCGCAGCCGGCACGCCTGGGGCTTTGCCGTAACCGATACCGACCGAGCCGCGACGGTCACCGACCACCACCAACGCGCCGAAACTAAAACGTCGACCACCCTTGACCACCGCAGCGGTGCGGTAGATCTTGACGGTTGTCGACTCGAGGTCGTGGCCTTGTTCCATCAATGCTTCTGCCATGGGTCTTTCCTAGCCTTTATCCCGCGTCGGCGGGTGATGAGTAGCAACTATTTCTGTTTGCTTTCTAAATCCGAACTATCAATTAAAACTTCAGTCCCGCTTCGCGTGCCGCATCAGCCAATGCTTTGACACGCCCGTGATAGCGAAACCCGTTGCGATCAAACGCGACCTGTTCCACACCAGCAGCCTTGGCCTTTTCGCCGATCTGCTGGCCGATCTGAACCGCCGCGTCGATGTTACCACCAGCGCCACCACTCTTGGTCGCGGTACCAGCCGCAGCCAGCGTGCGCCCCGACAGGTCATCGACCACCTGGGCGTACATGTGCTTGTTGCTGCGGAAAATCGTCAGACGCGGACGCTCAGGCGTGCCGAAAATCTTTTTACGGACACCGCGTTTGCGACGAATCCGACGGGCATAATTGGCATTGGTTTGGGCCATAATATTTCTCAGTTCTTACGCTGCCCCCGCCACGCTTTTCCTTGGTTCTACTGATCATTATCCTCATAATGATCGTTAATACGATACGCTTAACTCGAGCTTAATCAGCTACCGAATGCTTTACCCTGCTTACGCAGAATCACTTCGTCGGAATACTTGATGCCTTTACCGTTGTAGGGTTCAGGCTTACGTTGATCGCGAATCTTCGCGGCGGTCTGACCAACGGCTTGTTTGTCAGTTCCGGAAACCGTGATCTTAGGGCCTTGTACCTGCACGTCGACTCCCATGGGGATCTCGACAACCTTGGTATCGGCATAGCCGACTTTGAGGCCGATGGTCTTGCCAGTCACCTGAGCATTCCAACCCACGCCGACGATTTCCAACTCGCGGGTGAAGCCAGTGGTCACGCCTGTGATCATGTTGGCAATCAGCGAGCGTGTCAGGCCGTGGAACGATTTGGACGGCTTATCATCTCCGCCACGTTCGACAATGACCTGGTCATCTTCGACCTTGACAGTGACTTCAGGTCGATGCGTAATGGCTAATTTCTTGCCACTGTTTTCGACGGTGACATCGCAGCCATTGACGCTGACCTTCACGCCAGCGGGAATCGCAATAGGTTGTTTACCGATACGGGACATCGTATGAATCCAATCGAGTCAGTGTGATGTTAGTAAATAATCCAATAAACCAATCGTTCGATGCAAGCAACGTCAGGCAATAACGGCCCGTGAAGCACGAGCAATTATTAACTACTCAATCGTTGCCAACAGCTCACCACCAATGTGAGCTTCGCGGGCTTGTCGATCGGACAACACACCCTGAGGCGTGCTGACAATCGCGATGCCCAAACCTGCCAACGGGCGAGGCATATCATCAGCCTTCACATACACGCGGCGGCCTGGCTTGGACTCGCGTACGATTTTGTGAAACAGCTGCTCTCCGCTCATGCCGTATTTCAGGTCCAAACGCAGGATGCCCTGGTTGGTTGTTTCGATGACATTAAAGCCTTCGATGTAACCTTCCTGTTGCAGCACCTGAGCAATGCCCTGGCAAACTTTGCTGTGACGGCAATCGACCTTGTCGGCCTTGTTACGCGTCGCATTGCGAATCCGTGTGAGCATGTCGGCGATCGTATCGCTATATGACATTGGGCTAGTGTCCTATCAGTGAATCACGCGTTGTGGTGATTCGGGTCCGTAATTCGTGACTCTTATATCTTCGTGACGTTTGGTTCGTCTTTACTTTCGTATCAGGCTTTCGCCATTCCCATTTCCCATCCCATCATTCCCGACCCCCAAAAATGTCGTTCATGCAGGGGAAAATATGGGGGGGGGTTACCAGGATGCTTTACGCATGCCGGGGATTTTGCCTTCCAAGGCCAGTTCACGCAGTTTGATACGCGAGATTTTGAACTTGCGATACACCGATCGGCTTCGGCCGGTCAGGGCACACAGGTTACGCAATCGTGTCGGGCTGGCGTCGCGAGGCAAACGGGCCAAACCCGCATAGTCGCCTGCTTTTTTCAACGCTTCACGCTGCTCGCGATGCTTGGCGATCGTCGCTTCGATGCGCTTCATTTTTACAATGGTGGATTTACTGGACATTGGGTTAACTCGTTTCGTATCTCGATGTTGACTCGTGATCGCTGGTTAATTGATTCGCGGGCTTGCTGGTGTAATTCAGTTATCTTCAGGCCGTTGGAAAGGCATGCCCATTTCCGTCAGGGCCACTGTTGAGATTTCTTTGTTGCTCTTGGCAAAGCACAAGGTGATGTGCATGCCGTGCTGGTACTTGGCGTTGGCAATATCAACTTCAGGGAAAATACCCTGCTCGTTGACGCCGAACGAGTAGTTGCCTGCTTTGTCGAAACTGGTTTTCTTGAGTCCACGAAAGTCTTTAATTCGCGGGATAGCCAGCGAGACAAGGCGATCGAAGAATTCCCACATGCGATCGCCACGCAAGGTGACCATGGCTCCGGATTCATAGCCGGTACGCACTTTGAAGTTCGAGACCGACTTCTTGGCTTTGACCACGACAGGCTTTTGGCCGGTGATCACGGTCAAGGTCTTGAGCACTTCTTCTTTGTGCGTCGGGTTGAGCTTCGTGCCTTCGAGACTGTGTCCCATGCCGACGTTGACCACGATTTTTTCAAACGTGGGCAGTGCCATGGGATTGTCGATGCCGAACTCGCTCTTGAGCTTGGCGTTGACCGACTCTTGCCATTTTTGTTTCATTCGCGGAATCATGATGATCTATCCGTTTAACGTGTCTTGCTTGTTTTGCCGTGCGTATGTGTGGGGGGTTATCGCGCTTTCTTGAGATCAGGCCCAATCTTGCCGCCACCCTTGACCGCGATGCGACGTTTGGCACCGTTGTCAGCGATTTCAAAACGCACACGGGTGGGCTTGCCGTCGACCACAGGCGAGACTTTGCTCACGTGGATCGGCAATTCCTTTTGCACCGTGCCGCCTTGCGGGTTGGCCTGCGAAGGACGCATATGCCGGGTGCGGACGTTGATACCTTCAACGACCACTTTGGTCAGGTTAGGATGATCGCCAGGGATCACGCGCAGGATTCGCCCTTGCTTACCTTTGTCGTCGCCACTGGTGACGATCACCATGTCATCTCGTCGTACATGTCGAGCCATTACACCACCTCCGAAGCGAGGGACACAATTTTCATATAACTTTTCTCACGCAGTTCGCGGGCCACTGCCCCGAAGATACGTGTGCCACGCGGATTGCCATCATCGTCGATGAGCACCACCGCATTACGATCGAACTTGACGTAGCTGCCATCGGGTCGTCGCACAGGATATTTCGTGCGAACCACGACACCCTTGACGATTGTGCCGGTCTTCATGTCACCGCCGGGCAGTGCTTTCTTGACCGAGCAGACCACACGGTCACCGACGCCCGCGGTTCGACGGGTGTATTTGCCCCGTGCCGTCGAGCCTCGCAGCACACGGATCACATAGGCGATTTTCGCACCTGTGTTATCCGCGACGTCTACTCTGGATTCAACTTGAATCATGTTTCTATTCCTTCACTGAGTGGCGATGCACTCACGAGCCTGTTATCTGTTTCTTTGGGCTGGTCTTAACCGTACGTGCCATCAATTAAATTAGAGGGCTTCGGGGGCTGCCTCAACCACTCGGACCAACCGCCAGCTTTTGGTCTTGCTGATCGGACGACAGTTGGCGATTTCCACGCGATCGCCGGTCTTGCTTTCGTTGTTCGGATCATGCACCTGATAGCGAGTGGATCGCTTGAGGTACTTGCCATACTTGGGATGACGCTGTTGAAACGCAACGACCACGGTGCGGGTCTTGTCGCGTTTGTCCGATGCGACGACACCGGTGACGGTCCGCGTGAGCGTGCCGCGTGATGAAGTTGGATTATCTTGAGTCGTGGTCATGGTCTAGCGTCTCTGGGTTTCGTGATCCGTAAATCGTGTCGGTCTTGTTTCGTTAGGTCTACTTATTTCAGGCTTCGGCCGTGTTGGCTGCGGCAGCAATCTGTCGGCTACGCGCTTCGGTGAGCAAACGAGCGATGTCGCGTCGCATGTGGCGTAACTGACGTGGGTTTTCCAGCTTCTCGGTCACCGCCTGGCTACGCAGTTCGTACAGTTCGTGACGCAACCGATTGGCTTCGACGGTCAGTTCTTCGTCTTTCATCTTGTGGACTTCGTCGGTCTTCATCGCGAGGCTTCCTGGTATACGTCTTGGGTTCGGGTCGTTTGTTCTGTCTTGGCTAACCGGCACATGTCATGCCGAACGTTTGTTTTGTCTGCAACTTGCTTAGGCGTGTCGTCGTTCAATGAATCGGCACTTGAACGGCATCTTGTGGGCCACTCGGGTAAACGCCTGCACGGCCAGTTCACGAGGCACACCAGCCACTTCGTAAATGATCGTGCCAGGTTTCACGCGGGCTGCCCAGTATTCCGGTTCGGCCTTACCTTTACCCATACGTGTTTCCAACGGCTTCTTACTGATCGGCTTGTCGGGGAAAACGCGGATGTACAGTTTGCCTTCGCGAGACAAAAACTGACGGGCGGCAATACGACCAGCTTCAATCTGGCGAGCAGTCATCCAACCCATGCCGGTGCATTGCAGGCCGTACTCACCGTACGCCACAAAATTACCGCGTTGGGCATTTCCTTTGAGGACGCCGCGCTGTTGCTTGCGGAACTTGACTCGTTTGGGCATCAGAGGCATGGGTTCATTTCCGATTCATGTGGCGATCCAACGGACCACCATGATTAATGTCTATTCCTGGGACCGCGACACGTCGTCAGTGTCGCGACATTTCCAATAACGGCTGACGGAGTTGATAAAACAACCAGTCGCCAGTGCGGTTTAGTGACGTCCTCGAGCACGGGGACGAGCACCAGCGGCTTTCGATTCGTATTCCGCAGCGGTGTTTTCTTCGTACATGCCTTTATAGATCCACACTTTCACGCCGATCGAGCCGTACGTGGTGTGACTCACGGCAAATCCGTAGTCAATGTTGGCCTGCAATGTCTGCAACGGAATCGAGCCGAGGCTGGTTTCTTCGCTGCGACTCATTTCGTGGCCACCGAGACGACCCGACAACATGATCTTGCAACCCTTGGCACCGGCAGTCATCGAGGCTTCGGCTTTCATCTTCATCACGCGGCGGAAACTCGCACGCTTTTTCATTTGCTCGGCGATCGACTCGGCGACGAGCTGGGCTTCCATGTCTGGGTTGGCCACTTCGACGCAGTTGATCGACACGTTTCGGCCGGTCAGATCAATCAGCTCGCGGGTCAGCTCTTCGACGTTCGATCCCTTGGGACCAATCACCAGGCCAGGCCGCGCGGTACGCACGATGATCTTCAGTTCTTCACGGGTACGTTCGATGTGAATGTCACTGACAGCCGCAAATGGAGGGCGACGGTTCAGACGTTCATCGAGGAACTTACGAATCTTCTGGTCTTCAACCAGCAATTCGCCGTAAAGCGCTTTCGGTGCGTACCAACGGCTCTTGTGCGGTTCGGTAATGCCGACGCGGAAGCCGAATGGATGTGTTTTCTGTCCCATGATTACTCTCAGTTTCGTGAGTCGTGTTCTATTAGTTCGTGAGTCGTGAGTCGTGAGTCGTGAGTCGTGAGTCGTGAGTCGTGACGAATTTTACTTTTCGCTGTCTTTTTCTTTTGTAGCCCGCGGTGCATACCGCGGGTTTCCCGCATCTGCTTTTACTTCGCGTCAACCGACACGGTAATGTGGCAGGTGCGCTTTTTGATCGGATGAGCACGGCCACGGTCTTTGGGTTGGAAGCGTTTGATTGTCGGGCCACTGTCGACGCGAGCGTCGGAGACGATCAGGCGACGGACATCAACTTCGGCTTCCTCAGCATTGGCGCGAGCCGCGTCGAGGGCACGACGGATGTAATACGCACCGCGTCGCTTGGACGTTTCGAGGATCATCATCGCCTCATCAATGCGCTTGCCGCGAATCTGGTCAGCCACAAGCCGACACTTGGTCGGACTGATGCGGGCACCGCGATGAATGTTGGTATAGGGCATGGTATTCTCGTGAATCGTGTTTCGTAATTGTTCGTGAGTCGTGAATCCTGCAGCAGTTTAAGCGCTGCATTGTCTATTTCTTGATAGCCCGCGGTGCATGCCGTGCGGCTCTGGTGCCGTTTAGCGAATCGTGCCTGCGGCGCGTTGGGCCTTGGTACCAGTCGTGTGTCCTTTGAACGTTCGGGTCAGGCTGAACTCGCCGAGTTTGTGGCCGACCATGTCTTCGGTGACGAACACGTTGTTGAACACCTTGCCGTTGTGGACCAGAAACGTGTGGCCGACGAATTCAGGCACGATGGTGCAGGCACGCGACCAGGTCTTGATCGGATCCTTGCGGTTCATCTGATTGAGCTGCTCGACCTTGCGGTACAGCTTTTCAACGACGTTCGGGCCTTTTTTCAGTGATCGGGGCATGATGTTTATCTCGTGAAACGTAGTTCGTTTAGTTCGTGAGTCGTGACAAATTTTATTGTCGTTCTCTTTTTACTTTTACTTTCCTAGCCTGTGGTGCATACCGCAGGTCGTTTTTACACCCACGGTTTACAGCACCAACTGGCCGTAACGTTTGCTCTTGCGTCGGCGAATGATGCGTTTGTCGGATGGCTTGCCGCGATCACGGGTACGTCCACCCTTGGACAGCACGCCGGTCTTCGACGCAGGCGGTCGGTTACTCTTGGAGCCGCCGTCACCACCACCCATGGGGTGATCGTGGTGGTTTTTCGCCATACCACGCGTCTTGGGACGCAGGCCTTTGTGACGACGACGCCCAGCTTTGCCGTAACGAACGCGAGCATGATCGGAATTGCCGACCACGCCGATGGTCACGCGACAATTGAGCGAGATCTGACGAATTTCGCCGGATGGAAACACCAAGGTGGCCCACTGGCCTTCTTTATTGGTGAGTCGTGCCGAGCTACCCGCCGAGCGGCACAGTTGGCCACCCTTGCCGGGCACCAGTTCGATGTTGTGCACGTCGAGACCTGCAGGCACGCGAGCCAACGGCATCGAATTACCAACCTTCGGTTCTGCCACATCATCACTGGCCACCACGGTATCGCCGTCGGTCAAACCAGCCGGGGCGAGAATGTATCGCTTGTCGCCGTCTTCGTATTGCAGCAGCGCGATGTGGCAGGTGCGGTTCGGATCGTATTCGATGCCGATCACGGTCGCAGGCATCTCTACCTTATTGCGACGAAAATCGATCAAACGGTAACGACGCTTGGCCCCACCGCCACGACCTTTGGTCGTGATTTTGCCGTGATGGTTGCGACCACCGTTTTTATTCTGCGCCTTGAGCAGCGACTTCTCGGGCTTGGTCTTGGTCACCTGAGTATTCAGGTTCACCGAGCTGTTGCGTCGGCCGGGGCTTGTTCGTTTGTAAATTCGGATGGCCATGATTCTGTGCCTTGTCAAGTCGTGACGATCAGTCACGCATTGGTTCATACTTAGGATTCAAACTCAGACGGCGAAACGGACTGCGGCATTGCGTTGCGAAGCGTTTTCGCATGCATGCGTTTAGAACAGGTCGATTTTGTCGTCCTCGTGAATATGCACGGTGGCTTTTTTCCAGCTATTGGTTTTGCCGGTGCCAAACTTGTTGCGAAAATATTTACCCTTGCGAACCTGGGTACTGACTTTCTCAACGCGGACTTTGTAAATCTCGACGATCGCGTTGCGGATGTCTTCTTTGTTGGCTTTCATGTCAACTTGAAAACTCACACGGTTACGAGCGTCGGCTTCCCAGGTCGTTTTCTCAGTGATGAGTGGTTTTTTGATAATTTGCGTGGCGTGCATCAGGCAGCCTCCTGATTGTCAGCAACTTCTGAGGTTGCCGATTTGGCTTTGTCAATCCAACCTTGCAAAGTAGCCTTTTCCACCAAGAGATAACGATGCGTGAGCAGGTCGAACGCGTTGAGGCGGTCGACCTGAGTCAAACTAACGCTATCAATGTTTTTGGCGCTTTTGGCTTCCGAGCCAATAGTGGTCGAGAGGGCGACCAGACAGGAACGATCGATTTGCAGGGCGGCGAGCAGGTCTTGAAATGCTTTAGTCGAGGGCTTGTCGAAACTCAGGCTGTCAATGACTTTGATTTCCTGATCGACGGCTTTGGCCAGCAGTGCGTTACGATTGGCCAGGCGACGCATCTTGGTCGGCATGTCCTGTCGCCAGGACTTGGTAACTTTGCCGAATGCCGGGCCGCCGCCACGCATGAGGTTGGTGCGGATGTTACCGCGGCGAGCGTTGCCGGTGCCCTTCTGCTTATACAGCTTGCGGGTCGAGCCGGACTTGAGACCACGGCCACGAGTGGCGCTGGTGCCTTGTCGGCGATTGGCATGCGAGCGGACGTAGGCCTGTTTGAGCAGGGCGTGACGTACCTCGCCGCCGAGCAATTGCTCGTCAAGAGTGAGGGTGTCGACCTGTTGGCCGCTGACGTTATGGACAGGGATTTCGATCATCGGTTCTACCTACGGGCCCGGGCATTGTTTGCCATTGTTGTACGTTAGTTGCCGTTCCGGGATACGTTCTGTTGCGCCAGCCGACACGTCCGATGGGGACGTTGATTGCCGGTTGACTCGGCTCGATAATTTGCATGTCGCGCCGCCGCAGTTTCGATGAGCCGATTAATGTTGACCTGTTTTGCAGGCCTCTTTCAATCGACGCGACTTACGGCGTTCTCCAAGGCAGGTTTATGCTTTTGCCTTGTTGCTTTTGCTCTTATATAGCCTGATTGCCTTTCGAATCGTTACCAACCCCTTGTTCGCCCCGGGAACCGGTCCCTTGACGAGCAGGAGGTTATTGTCTTTATCAATCGCAACCACTTCAAGGCTGCGAACTGTGACACGTTCATTCCCCATGCGTCCGGCCATCCGGATGCCTTTTTTGGGTTTACCCGTACCCAGGTTACTCGATCGGCCGCCGATCGAACCTGGCGAGCGATGCTTGCGTTCCACGCCGTGACTAGCAAGCTGACCTTTAAAGCCATGCCGCTTCATCGCACCCTGCGTCCCCTTGCCTTTGCTGGTGCCGATCACATCGACGTATTTGATTTCATCAAACAAGTCGACATTCAAGGCCTGCCCAAGCTCGTAACCCCCAGCCTCGGCTTCTTTATCATTCAGGCGAACTTCGCGATGAAAACGCTTGCTGCCCAAACCCGCCTTAGCGTCGTGACCGATCACCGGCTGGGTCGAGTTGCGAGCTTTGACGTCGTCAAACGCGAGCTGGATCGCGTTGTAACCGTCAGTTTCCTGAGTTTTAATTTGACTGACAAAACACGGACCGACTTGAATAACGGTCACGGGCTGATTATTGCCAGCCTCGTCAAATATACGTGTCATGCCGACCTTGCGGCCTAATAATGCGGTAGTCATCGTTCTAACCTCTGGGGGTGCTGGCTTTCAGGCTTACGTACCTGTGGGCCGGTTGCGGATCATGGCGTCCAGTGTTTTCGCAGTGCCGAGCCATCGACTGACTCATGCATGCGAGCAACTGATTTACCAGCGGATCACAACCCCGTTTGATTGCTAAATTTTCAAAACTCGATTCAGCCGTTGTTCAAGCTGGTTCATACAAACCGGCTCGCGGCAATACTATTTACCCGCCCCTCAAGAACCCAGCCCAACCCTCACTAGGCCTTGATCTTGACGAACACGCCAGCGGGCACAACCAGTCGATTGAGCGCCTCAACGGTTCGGGCGTTGGGATCTTTAATGTCAATGATGCGCTTGTGCGTTCGGATTTCGAATTGCTCACGCGATTTCTTATCGATGTGCGGACTACGCAAAACGGTGTAACGTTCGATGCGAGTTGGCAGTGGAACTGGTCCAGCTACCCTGGCGTTGGTGCGCTTGGCATGATCCACGATCTCTCGCGCTGACGCGTCGAGGGCCTGGTGGTCATAGGCTTCCATGCGGATTCGGATCGTGCCCGTGCTCATCAATAATCTTTCGTGCTAACAAAAAAACAGTCGAATTCAAGCGTGGTCTGTGTGTTCGAGCCACCGTTACGCGGTAGCCACACCCCTGGCCCAACTTTGGGCAGAAGGAAAAGTGTACCTAAATGGGCTTCTGTGTCAAACCCGTTTCGGACTCTGGGCGATTTTTTTTCAAGGTCGGGGATAATTCGGGGGAAAAACCCGATTCCCACCGTCTTATTTGAGCAAAAACCGTATCCCCCCACCCCCACCCCCCCCCACACACACACACACACCACCACTGGCTGCAGGACGAATAATACCCATCCCGTTGAAAACTCGCGCGGCCTCAATTTTCTCCTCGCACGCCCCCCCCGGTATTCACCGGGGGCTACTAGGAATCTAACTTCCCAACTTCTGCACGCGTATTGATCGTCATTCGAATCATCACACCGCCTCGTCATCTACCTTGCAAACCTCGTCAAGCACGTGTTCTGCTACAAAAATCGGCACATCCGTGGCCACCCCCAATGCGATCGCATCGCTGGGACGCGCGTCGATATCCAATACGTGATCGCCCTGCCGGATCATTAAACGGGCATAAAACGTGCCTCGCCCCAATTCGTCGTGCTTCAAATCATTGATCACAATCTGCTCGAGACGCCCGCCCATGTGTTCGACCACGCTGGCCAACAGTTCGTGCGTCTGCGGCCTGGGGGGTAATTCGCCCATCAATCGCCGTTCAATCGCCGACGCTTCGGTCCAGCCGATCAGGATTTTAAACAGCCGTTCCCCGTCTTTTTCGCGCAATTCCACCACGTGCGAGTCACTGGTCTCGCGAATCAGAATCCGAACTAACTCCATGGCCACTGGCATACCCCGATCGTATCGCGACTCGCGATGCGGGTCTACTATGTCACACGGATTTTATTCAGCACCCCCTCATTAGCCGATACAATGTAGGGATGGGAGGGAGATAAAACAGATGACACGGCCACCCAAGGCGGCGAGGAAGAGGAATACGAAACATGGAAACCAACCGCGAATGGAGTCGCAGTCGATACTGGCTGTGCCACTTCCTGAACAATCGCCATCAACGCGGCAAAATCACCTGGGAAACCTGCGGTGCGGACGATACCACCACGCCCCACAACTGGCTCAAGCATTGGTCGCAAACCGATGACCATTGGTTGCTCAAAACCGAACAGGTCCACAGTCACGACGACCCGGCCTATCTGCAATCCTTGCGTCTGTATTTCAAGGAACGCCAATACCACGCGCACATGTTTGCCCGGGTCCATAAGCAATGCCAATCGCAATGCCAATCACCAAGCCAGACGCAATGCCAGGACGATGGCTCTGCCCCAAAAAACGAACAGCAACCCTCCAGCATCCGCCTGACCATGCGACCCATTCCCACGTGGCGACGCAAGCTCGGCGCGCGATTCGAATTGTCCGTGCATCTGATGCGCTTGATCGTGTTGGCTGAACAATGCCGACACGTGGTACGCACCAGTCACGACGATGACTTGATCAACATCTGTCGACAAGTACGCGGTGATCTGGCTGGCCACATTGCTTTTTTAAGCGAACGATTAACGCTCGAATACGCGGACTTCAATTTCATTCGACGGAACCTGCGCCGTGTGCGTTTGCGCGGCATGTTGCTCGCCGCAGTAGCAGTGCTGCCGCCGGTGGCTGGCTCACGCATGAATACCACCATCGTCGCTGCCCGCCGATTCGAATCCATTCTCGAACGCATGGTGCCCTATCGCCGTGACGCACTGCTCAATGCTTTGGGTCACCAACGCAAACGCCCCTACGACCAATTCGCACACCTGATCTAACCCCCCTCCCCCCCCCACACATTTCCCCTGGAATACCTGCGGTTTATCCGTGGCTTGCTCGTGCGTGATGCGCAGTGCTTGCTATGCATATACCTGCCCGTCTATCCGTTCACCACGGCTGGACATTGGTCACACTATCGGTCGGCGTGCCGCGCATCGGGCCACGATGCAAGGTGTACACCGGCACATGCGGATTGCACCACAACCGAACGGGCAACGCGGTTTCGCCCACGCCGCGTGAAACCAGACACAACGTCTCACGATGACGCAATACGCCACTGGCTAATTTGCCAGGCAGATCGGTCGACGTGCGCGGGGCATAGCCATTGGGCAAACGAATCTGTCCGCCATGCGTGTGACCACTGAACATCAGGTCCATGCCCATGTCCGATGCCACCGGCAAATACGTCGGCCAATGACACAACATCACCCGCACCCCCCCACCCCCCCCACGTTTTCCCTTGGGATTATCGACATCCACTTGAGCCTCTTGCTCAGCCTGTCGATTGGTTGCCATGCAGGCCAGCGCCATCGCATCCGGATTCAGGCCATGCCCCGCCCCCATGCCGAAAATTTCCATCGGTAGGCCGTCGAGCTGCACCGCTTGATTATCCAACCAGTGCACGGGCAGCTCGCGCAGCACCTGCCGCAACGGCGTCGTATCGTGATTGCCAAATACGCCGTAGATGCCATGCCGGGGACGTACTTCACGACATAGCCTGCCCAGCAGGTCCACCGAAATCGCGTGATCGTAGCGATAGGTCATGTAATCGCCGGTCAAAAACACCAAATCCAATCGCATACAGGCCAATCGTGACGCCACCGCGGTGTAGCGAGAACGCAAGCGGGTGATGTGCATATCCGTCAGATGGGCAATGCGCACGCCATCCAATTCGGGTGGCAAATGGGGCAACGTGACATCAATGGGATCGATCAGGCGCGGGCTGGACATGGCCCCCATCATGCCCCCCTTGATGCCCGATGTAAAACAATCCGTAAAATCCGGGGATTCTGACCGGGACGGGCTTGTCACAACGCACGATAGAATCTACAGTTTAGGGTAAGCCCCGGCCCACCGGCGGCCTCCCGGCTCTTTGGGTACCTGCCCGATCTGCCTTGGCTACTACCATTCCGCCAAAACCGTTCCACAGGAGCGCTCGATGGATAAGATGTTTTACACTCTCGAAGAAGCTGCCCAACGCTTGGGCAAATCACAAGACCAAATCCAGGCCATGGTCTCAGGCGGCCAACTGGATCAACTGCGCGACGGCAACAAGATCATGTTCAAACGTGATCAGGTTGATCAACTCGCCAGTGGTGATTCCGGCGACGCCATGTCATTGAGCGATGATTCAGGAATCGGCCTGGCGGATTCGGGCATCGGTCTGGCGGACACCGGACGCTCCGACGCCACCGACGCGATTCCTCTTTCACTCGACGAGGCTTCCAACACCGGTTCCACCGATGCCGCTGACATCATGGGCATCACCGACACAGGCCTCTCTGCCACCGGCTCGGGCATCGGCCTCACCGGCACCAACGAATTGGATTTAGATGACCCCGCTGACGGCACAGGCATTGAACTGTCCGCAACAGGACTCGGCCTCACTGGAACCGGCACCGGGTTCGACATCGATCTCAACGACACCGGCACTAACATCGAGTCCGACGACCTCAAATCACAAACCGGCATCAGTGTCTTTGACGCGGGCGAAATCGATCATGCCGACCCCATGGCACAGACCCAGGTTTCTTCGCCCAACATTGACGAAGACATGCTCGCCCTCGACAGCGTTGGATCAGGCTCCGGGCTTCTGGACCTGACGCGCGAATCCGATGACACCAGTCTCGGCGCAGAATTGCTCGACGAAATCTATCCCGCGGGCGAAGGTTCGGATGCCAAACTTGAAGACCTGCCCGGTTCGTCGGCAGTTTTCGAAACCGGCACAGGCACCGCACTGACCGACACCGGCGTGTCCAGTGGTTTTGCCGATATCGATGTCGCCAGTGTTGATGAAGCGGGTGAATCAGCCACCGGCATGACCGCCATTGGTGCTGGCTATAGCGAAGCGATGGATCCCGCCGGGGCAGGATTGGTCGCGGGCATGCTCATCGGCTCTTTCATTGCCCTGCTGCTCGTGTTGATCGTCACCGTCTCCGCACTCGGCGGCGCAGCATCCAGCGTCACCGAAACCCTCAGCCAGAGCAACGGCATGTTGTGGGGCGCTGCCGGTGGCTTGCTCGTCGTGTCCATCGTGCTCGGCGTGCTGTTCATGTTCGTTGGTAAAGCTGTCGATCGGTGATGCTCGTCGCATCGCGGCACCCGATGGTCGCGGCCATGTATGTAACGCTGCCTATCCCATCGTGCGTCCCAATTAGAGTCAGATTAGATCAGGGTCGTGGGGTTCTGGGGGTCAGACACTCGTATGCTTAGCACCTACGCTAAAAGCGAATGGCTCACGATTGCCGCAGCTGGCGCATTACTGACGATCACCCTGTTGATCGTCGGCTGGTGGTGGCTCGCCATCCCTACGATCATCCTCACCTTCGCCCTGATCAGTTTTTTCCGTGATCCGGATCGACGCATTCCTTCGCAACGTGGCATCGTCGTCAGTCCCGCTGATGGTCGCGTCAGTTCCATTCATGAAATCGAACATTTCGAACCACTCAACGGCCCGGCCGTCTGCGTGCGAATTTTTCTGTCCGTCGCCAACGTCCACGTCAATCGCTCCCCATGCCATTGCATCGTGCAGACCATCACCCACAAGCCCGGCCTGCATCGCAATGCACTCAACCCCGAATCGGCCGAGGACAACGAATCCAATTTTCTGGCGCTCTATCATCCCACTCGGCAATACCCCATCGCTGCCGTCCGACAGGTCGCGGGCTTGCTGGCTCGCACCATCTATTGCGGGGTGCGTGAAGGCCAGATCCTGCAACGCGGCGAACGCCTGGGCATTATCAAACTCGGCTCGACCACGGAACTGTATCTGCCTCACACCTTGAAACCTGAGGTGCAGATTCAACAGGGTCAAAAAGTCCAAGGCGGCACCACCGTCATCGCCAACATCCGCACACCCAACGAACCCCAGGGCCCACCCGGACGCCACGATCATCCGCAATCGGATTTGTATGCCGAAGAGCCATCGGATGCTCAACCTGATGCCGAAACGGCTGAACCAATCGGATCGGCTAAAACGCCTGAACCGAACAAGGCCCCCGATACGACTGCAACATCTGCCACATCATCTACAACCGTATCTACAGACACATCTGAACAACCCACAGCTACCGCAACCACCTCGCCAGTGACGATCGGATCTGCCGACGATGCAACACCACTTGCCAACGAATCGGACAACGCATCGGACAACGCATCGGACGACGCATCGGACGACGACACCACAGACGACGACAAACCCGTTGAAAATGTTAATGGGAATACTGAGGAAAACGCAGATAAAAAATCGGCACTGAATGCTGAGACAAGTGTGGCCAAAAAGGCGGAGGACAAAGCCGGGGATGAGGACGATGGAGGGGAACGTGGACAGGTAGGAAGGCAGATGGAGATAGGCGAGTTGTTCTATTCGCCTGACAATAATCGCAATGCGTAACGCATAACACGCAAAGCGAAACACAGCCACGCACTGGTCAAAGCCAAGAAGGTCAATGTTTAGCGGGAGACGCGCAGCGTCCCATGCCGGTTCTCGCACCGCATCTGGTTGCAAACAACACTTCTACTCGCCTTCGCAACACGGGGCCCGTCGGTATTCACCGACGGCTATCACAAGCACAGTGCAACGATTTTGACACGACAACACGACGTCACACTGATGCGGCAGCGGCCCTGCTTCCTGCTCCCTGCTTCCTGCTTCTCCGCCACACACACCCTAACCCGCTACACACAAAAATTCATTGTCCCAACGCCATGATCTGTCGATAATTTTCGCGGAAAAACGCGGTCCATGCCAGCGTGTCTGCCAGCCGTTGATCGCGCCCCAATAGCGCGGTGCGATTGGTACCCGTGAGTTCATCGATATCGCGCCATCGTCCGGTCACGCTATTGACGAATTGCGTGAGATGATCCGTCGTCGCCTGATAGCGCGGGTGTTCCTTGTCATTGATGTAGGTCTGCCAGTGGGCCGCCATGTCCGCATCAGGCCAGGTCAACGTCAACTCCGCAGGCATCGCATCGAACAGCGCCACCATCGCCGCTCGTGTTGCACTGTCCGCAGGCTGTCGTTGGATCGCTGCCCACGCGTCACGCAGCGCCTCATGCTGATTGATCGCCATCGCATGGGCCACCGTTGCGATCGGCCCAAACATGTCAGGCATCCCCGGCGCAAAAGGCGCCGCGATATCCGTAAAAGGATCGACCTGATCCGCCCAGTCGGCCATCTCCTCTGCCGTGTATAAATCGCGACGCACCGGCAAACGACGCAATTCAAATCGTGCCGGACCATGTTGATCCGCAGGCAAATCCAATCGCTGCTGCCACAATCGCTGCCCACGTTTCGATAGCATCCACGAAATAAATTCGACCGCTAATTCTCGACTCGGCGCACCATGCAACAAACTGATCGGGTCCGCAGTCGTCGCCGTCATATGCACCGGATCCACGTACCCCATCCTTCCCCCGCCCACGTTTTCCCCCACACGGCCCACATTCCCCACCGACTGCGCCTGGAACCGGCCATAAAAATCAATGCACATGCCCGCGGCCGCCTCACCGGCAGATACATCGGTGGGCACCTTCGTTGCTCCGGCTGAAAAATAACGCGCATTGGCAAACGTCCGCCGCAGCAGACTCCAACCGTCCGCCCAACCCAACCGCCGCAGGATCGCGTTGTATGTCGCCGCGATCGACCCGCTATGCCCCGGATCAGCCAGCGCCAGCCAACCCTGATAACGACCATCCGCCAAGTCTGCCCATGTCGTCGGCTCCGGCAAATTCAACATCGATAACACATCACGGTTGTATGCGATACCAAAATTCGACAACGCGGTTCCCACCCATCGAAACTCTGGATGATACAACCGCTCGCCCGCAATCGTGGCTGATGGAAACACCAACGCGATCAACGACGCATCCAACTCCGGCGACACGCTGATTGGAAAGGCAATGCTGCGCGTGTGCGTTTTTTTTCCATCATGTTCAATCAGCTCGACAGCCACGCCAATGCCTTCCCACCGCGCGATCTGGTCCGCATCAGGATGACCCGCATACGTATCCGATTGCGTCACACCCTTGGCGACCTTGTTGTGATCGTATTCCCCGCCCCCAAAAAACAAGTCGTAACCAATCCCCCCGATCGGCGTACCATCATCAATCGCTTGCCGTGCTTGCGATTCAAATTCCGAAATGATCTGCTTACGCAAATCCGTCGTGCCCCCCGAACTACGCCAATCAAATGTAATCGGCACCAACCCCTGATCCACGCGATACCGATTAAAACCACGTGACAGTTCAAATCGAATCTGCTCATTGTGCGGACTCAAAATCACCAACCGCCCCCCCACATTTTCCCCCGTATTCCCATCACCTCCCATAGGCATCGCATCCGTTTCCCCCGCAGGTCGCAACAAAAACGGGACACCCACCACCAACACCATCAACAGCACAATCACAACGCGTGGCCACCACTCTTTCATCATTGACTCCGCACGTAAAATTTTCACCAGCCATCAAAAAACGAAACGTTCACTCGCACCCCGCACCATCACCCTTTCATCAACCGCTCGCTCACCACCTCGAACGCATACTGTTCCAACAACTCCCCCGCCCGCCGCATCGACTCCTCCACCGACAATCCCTGCCCAATCACATGATACGCTTCCAATCCCTCTTCATTCTCACCACCCCCAACCAGCGCTCGATCTGCATCATCATCAGCTGACCCCACCAAGGCTATCGTTGGCACACCATGTTTGGCTGCGCACCGTGCCACCGTCATACACAATTTCCCGGACAACGATTGCCCATCCAATCGCCCTTCACCCGTCAAACATAAATCGCACCCCACCACGCGCGATTCAAACCCTACCGCATCCAACACCATCG
Organism: Phycisphaerae bacterium; assembly: GCA_030426385.1. Taxonomy (GTDB): domain Bacteria; phylum Planctomycetota; class Phycisphaerae; order Phycisphaerales; family Phycisphaeraceae; genus JAUHYI01. The sequence goes on along the minus strand of JAUHYI010000005.1, from coordinate 67,580 downwards.
CCGCGCCGCTGCGCAATGTCGCACCAGTAAACGCAATCAACCCACCGCCCAATCCGCCTGCCGCGCCCGCGCCTTCACGCTGTGCCACATCCGCTCCCAACTGTTCCCGCCACAACGTGGCCAGATGCGCCAACCCCGCATCCAATCGTTGCACCATCGCAGGCGTCGCTCCTTTTTGCGGACCATAAATCGCTGACGCCCCGTTCGCGCCCGTCAACGGATTGGTCACATCACAGGCCACTTCAATCGTCACCCCGCCCAACAAACGTTTCAATTCATCCACCTCGATACGCGCCACGCGTTCCAGATCACCACCTGCCAACCCATCGGCCATCAATTGGCCACCACCATCATAAAACCGCGCCCCCAATGCCTGGGCCATCCCGCATCCACCATCATTGGTTGCACTCCCGCCGATCCCGATGATGATGCGCTTCGCCCCGCGTTCCAGCGCAGCGCGAATCAATTGCCCCGTGCCAAATGTTGAGGCCCGTAATGGATCGCGCTTCGCCGGATCAACCAACGCCAGCCCCGACGCTGTCGCCATTTCAATCACCGCCCCCCCACCCCGTTCCCCACCCAAATATCCCCATGCCGCTTCCACCGCCTCACCCATCGGCCCACGCACCGTAGTGACCATCGCTTGCCCATCGCACGCGGCCAACATCGCCGCCACCGTGCCCTCGCCACCATCGGCCACCGGGCACTGGTCCACCAACGCCCCCGCTATCCCTCCATCATCACATGCCCGCTTCACACCCCGCGCCATCGCTTGCGCAGCGTCCGCGGCTGATATCGATTCCTTGAAACTATCCGGCGCCAAAATAATTTTCATATCACCCATGACTGTACCGCGCCAAACCTCATCATGGGATCTCCCTTTCGCTAAACTTTCATGTATGCCCTCCCCCACCCCCCCCTCCGATCCCATCAACCCAACGGGCCCTACCGAGACCGACCTCGCCATGATGTCACGCGCCATCGAACTGGCCCAACATGCCGCATCCATTGATGAGGTTCCCGTCGGTGCCGTCATCTACCGCAACGCCCCCGACACCGGCCAAAACCAGATCATCGCCGAGGCCAGCAATCGCCGTGAAATCGACCAGGATCCCACCGCCCACGCGGAAATTATCGCCATTCGCCACGCTGCCCACGCACTCGGATCATGGCGCCTCATTGATTGCACCATCGCCGTCACCCTCGAACCCTGCCCCATGTGTGCCGGTGCCCTGGTCAATGCCCGCATCCCCAGGCTCGTCTACGGCACCACCGATCCCAACATGGGTTGCGTGGACACCCTCCATCGTCTCTGCGACGACACCCGTTTCAATCATCGCTTACAAATCATCCCCGGCATCCACGCCGACCAGTGCGCCAAACTGCTCACCGATTTTTTCCAACAACTCCGCCGCACCCGCAACTAAAAAATCCTGCACAATTTACGGCCTCGTGAAATTCACACTGGACTGGTCACTTCAGTGACCAGACTTCCCCTTCCCCCTCGACAACCACGCGGGCATCACCGTCCAACACGCCAGCATCGTTAGCCCAATCCCAATCGTCATCACCAAACCCAGACTCGCAATCCCACGATGCGACGCAAACGCCAACACCCCAAACCCAATCATCACCGTCAAACTCGTCACCGTAATCCCCTTGCCCGTCCCCGACGTCAACCCCACCGCCCCCCCCACTTTCCCCCCCACATTTCCCCCCGCTTTCCCCCGCCCGCTTCCATCCACACGCGCCCGATGCAACACATGCACACCCGCATCAACACCAATCCCAAACATCAACGGCAACACAATCACGTTCGCTGGATTCAATCGCATCCCCAACAATCGCAACATCAAAAACGTCACCGCAAAACCTACCGCCACCGGCACCAGACTCACCAGCCCACCCCATGGGCTGCGTAAATCCAACATCACCAACACCCACACCACCACCAGCGCATATAACCCCGCCTGCAAATACGATCGCCGAATCAATTCGCTCGAGCGATACACCTGCACCATCGGCCCGGTCACATCCTCATCCACACCCGCCACATCCGCCACAAACCCCGGCAAAAACCCCGAATCCAACGGCCCACCCCCCCCCACATTCTCCCCCGCATTCCCCCCCACATTTCCCCCGGCATCTTCACCCCGCCGCTTGCGGCTTAGCGCTCCCCCCTCACCATCACCAACTCCATCCCCACCACCCACCCCCACAGCCACCGCGGGAAAAATTTCCAACACCACACGACCACGTTCATCCACATACGGCGACGCCAATTCACCCGGCAAGTCCGCCATCGTAAACACCGTCGCATCAAACAAACCTTCCGTCCGCCCAATCACCCCCGCCCGCGCTTCCGCATAAACCCGCTGCAACGCTGCCAATCGCTCCGCACGTTCCGACTCCGCCAGCCCCTCAATCGCACCAATCAACCCATCGATCGATGCCGACAAATTCGACAACGCCCCCGCCAATCCATCGGGCAATTGCGCACCACGCGCTAACGCCAACGCTGACCGCATCAACCTCACCTGCCCCAACAACCCCCCAGCCCCCTCCACGTTTTCCCTCACATTCCCCCCCACATTTCCCCCCGCATCCCCAACATCATTTCCATCTTTCAACACAGCACCCATCGATTCACGCAACGTATCCAATCGTGCCAGTTTCGCCGATTCGTTCCTCGGCAAAAATGCCATGATCCCACCCACCTCAGCCACGCTATCCAATGCTTCAAACGCCGCTGCCTTCGCTCGCGCATCATCCAGATCGTCCGCCACACTCACCGCGTACCACACACTCCGCCCACCGCGTTCCAATATCCGTTGCTGCCACACCACGCTTTCAACATCCGGCGGCTGCAAATTCGTCAAGTTGTAATCAAACTGCATACCCAGCGCTGCAACAATCCCACAGCATGTCAGCAAACCTGCCACCACCAACGTCGCCACTCGATGACGCACAAACGGCATCGACCACGATTCCCGATACAGATGTATCGATCGCGATTCCAGTTCCCGAAAATGATCATGATGTCGATGAAACAATCGCATCAACGCAGGCAACACAAAAAACATCGCCACAAAACACAACACCACGCCCCCCGCCGCGATGATTCCCATTTCCGCCATGCCATCCAGATCGGTAAACACCGTCGTGACAAACGCCGCTGCCGTCGTCAACGCACCCGTTGCCACCCCCGGCCCGGTCACCACAAAACTATCGCGCATGGCCAGTTTGAAACCTGCCACATCATCCGCGTAATCGTGACGCACCATCTCAAAACGCGACGTCAGATAAATCCCATACGCAATCCCCAGCCCCAACAATATCACCATGAACGTAATGCTCAGCACCTGCAAATGCCCCACCGCCAGCGTCGTAAATCCAAACGACCACGCCACCCCCACCAGCAACGACACCATCATCAACACCGGCATCTGCCAACCATGAAACGCTACCACCAGCAACACCGTCAACAGCACCGCCGCCACTGCCGACCCGATCGCGCTATCCCGCGTCGCCACCCGCGTCTCATCCGTCTCCAACGCTTTCACGCCCGTCACACCCACCGACAATTCCGGATAATCGCCGCGCAAACCATCGATCGCACCACGCACTTCATCCACCGCATGCCCGATCGCATCCAACGTATCCTTTTCCAAATTCGGCGTCACCCGCACAAAAAACAATCGCCCATTCTCGCTCGTCAAATACCGATACCGGGCCGAACGGTCCAACACCAACGCATCAGAATCCCCACGAATCACCACAGAAAAACCATCAATCACCTCGCCCATCCGTTCAACCCCATCCACAATCCCCGCCACTCCCCCACCATCTTCTGCATCACCACCACCCCCACCCCCAACACCCGCCTGCATCGCCCGTGACATCGCACCCAACAACGCACCCGGCGTATCGCTACCCCACAACGGCCGCGCCTGTTCCACATCATTCAACGCCGCATCAAACGCCGCATCATCCAACGACCGAATCAATTTCGGACTCAGCGCCGTCGTGTCATACTTCGACAACACCCGCTCAACCCGATCCAACACCAACAACCGCTCGGCCAGCGCATCGATAAAACGTTCCGCATCACCATCGCTCGGATCATCAGACTCCACCACCACAATCAAATCATCAAAACCCTCAAACGATTCCGTCCAATCCAGAAACGTTTGATTCCACGGAATATCTGCTGACAACAAATCGTTGCGATCTGGTTTGAATGTCAATCGTTGCACCGTCACCACCACCGACGCCACCGCAATCAACATTGCCACACCCAACACCCACCACGGATGATCACACGTCAGATCAGCCCAACCCACCAACACACGTTCACGCAACTTGTCATGCAAAATCTATCATCCAATCTGCCCGCCACCATAAAAACACAACACAACCAACATCATACGCCCGGCATTCCTCACCCCACTCATCACCCCGCTCATCACCCCACATCCACCAACCCGATCGCATCCCCATACTGTCGCACCAACACCTGTCGCAATTGATGCCGTGACGGATCATCCAACGTGGGATCCTCATCGATCATTGCAATCGCATCGCGCCGCGCCAATTGCAACAAATCCAAATCCTCTGGGATTTTCGCGGTTCGCAGCGGTGCCGCCCCATGCTGTCGCGTTCCGAAAAAATCACCCATCCCACGAATTTCCAAATCGCGTTCCGCAATTTTGAATCCATCCGTCGTCGCCGCGATCGCTTCCAGACGCGACTGCGCATCATCATTGTTCGGCTCGGCAATAAACACGCATAAACTTTGCCGACCATCCCCGCCCCGCCCCACGCGGCCCCGCAATTGATGCAACTGTGCCAAGCCGAACCGCTCCGCATGTTCCACAATCATCACCGACGCGTTGGCCACATCCACCCCCACCTCGATCACCGTCGTGGCCACCAGCACATCCGTTTTCCCTTGCCGAAATTTTTCCATCACTGCATCACGCGTCGACGATTTCAATCGGCCATGCACCGTCGCCACGCGATAGGCCGACAGATATTTATCCGCCAGCAATTTCGCGTGTGCATTCACACTTTTCAACTGCGCCGCCGATTCACCCCCCCCACCACCACTACCACCCCCTTCGTCAATCGCAGGCACCACCACATACGCTTGCTCCCCGCGACCTACGCGCGTGGCCAAATAGCGATACACATCATCCGATTTATTTTCACCCACCACGCGCGTAATAATCTGCCCACGCCCCGGCGGCAATTTATCAATCGTCGACACATCCAGATCGCCAAACACCGTCAAACTCAGCGTCCGCGGAATCGGTGTTGCCGTCATCACCAGGCAATGCGGCGCAGGCTGTCGGCCATCGATTTCCGCCGCGCCCGCCTGTCGAAATGCCGCCCGTTGCAACACGCCGAACCGATGCTGTTCATCCACGATCACCACCGCCAGATTTTTAAACATCGCCCCGCCCTGCACCAGGGCCTGCGTCCCGATCACGATATCGATCTCACCCGATTCAATCGCGCGATTCAGCTCCGCACGATCGGCTGATCCCGATGCGGCCATCCCCGCAGTGAGCAATGCCATCCGCACATTCGAACCGGCCAACATCGCTTGAATCGATCGGTAGTGTTGCTCGGCCAACAATTCTGTGGGTGCCATCAGGGCCGCCTGTTTCCGATCCGCCACCGCCAGCAACATCGCATGCAACGCCACCACCGTTTTGCCCGAACCCACATCACCTTGCAACAACCGATTCATCGGCCGATTTCGTGCCAGATCGCCCGCCACCTCACGCACCACTCGATCCTGCGCATCGGTCAATTCAAACGGAAACCGCGCCCGAATGTGTTCATCAATCGCATCATTAAAAGTCAACGCCGGGGCAATCAATCGCGTGGCGGTGTCGTGTCGTTTCAACGCAATTCCCAGTTGCAACAACAACAATTCGTTGTACGCCAACCGTCGCCGCGCCGCTTTGGTTTCCTCGAGATGCTCGGGCGCATGTGCCATGCGAAACGCATCAGCCAACTTCGGCATTTCGTGACTCGTCACCAATTCGCCCGGCAACGGGTCAACCACCTGTGGCAACAACACCGGCAACACCCGCTCGATCAGCGCCTCGATTTTCCGACTCGGCAATTTCTCCGTCGCCGAATACACCGGCCGTAACCGTTCGCCCTGTCGATCCGCATCCGACAATTCCTCATCGTCCAATGCTTCCCATTTCGGATTCACGATCTGCGGATAACCCTGCCAACTGGCCACCTTGCCCTGCACACGCAACGTCATCCCCGGACTGATCCGACCCTGCAAATACCCCGCGTTAAACCACGTCAATGCCAACCGCCCCCCCCCACGCCCGCCCACCACTTCCCCACCATGATCCTCAATCGTCGCTTCAAATCTTCCGCCGCCACCACGGCCCCTACGCCCCCCGCCTGATCGCACGACGCGACAATTCGTCACCACCCCGCGAGCCATGCCGATCGTGCCTTCGGTCAGGTTCGCAATATCGGTTTCCTCCGCATGCGTTTCGTACCGCATCGGCAGGTACCGCAACAAATCGCTCAGCGTTTTCAATTCCAAGCGTGTGAATTGTTCGGCCTGCCGCTTGGTTACCCCCGCCACATCACGCACGCGCGTCGATAGCAACAACGACTTGCCATCGTCCGTCATCGGCGGTTGCGATTCATCATGGTCGGGAGGCGAACCTGTCATACTGCGATTCTAACCCTGATCACCCGATCGGTGTCGGCTCGGGTTCGTTGGCCAGATGCCGTTCGATACCTGCGGCCATGAAATCGTGAAATTCTTCGGCCGATGTGATTGATCGCACATCGTGTCGCAATCCCTGCCACGGCTGCAACCCGGCGGAATACCAGCTCATCCGTTGCCGAATGAGATTGAGCGCCACCCGCTCGTTGCGATACTGATGCAACAGATCAAAATGCTGTACCACCAACCGCGCTCGATCCGCTCGTGACATCGGCGGTAACTTTTCTCCTGTCGCCAGGTAGTGCGCCGTTTCCCGAAACAGCCACGGCTTGCCCAGGGCACCGCGTCCGATCATCACCCCGTCGCAACCCGTGACGTCGATCATTCGCGCTGCATCCTCAGGCGTTTTCACATCACCATTACCAATCACCGGGATCGTCGGATGATGTCGTTTCACCGATTCAACCACCACACTGATCGCGTCCAACCCTGATGGATGCGTCGGCGTCAATCGCGCATGACCGCGAAATTTTTGCTCGGTCGTGCGCCCATGCACCGTCACCATGCAAATGCCCTGATCCACCAATTGCGCCGGCAAGGTATCGGTGATCAATTGCGTATCGTCCCACCCCAATCGGATTTTCGCCGTCACCGGCACATCCACCGCATCCACAATTTTTTTCGCCAGTCGCAACGTGTTGGCTGGATCGCATAGCAACATCGACCCGCCGTTTTTTTTCGTCACCTTGTCAACCGGACACCCCATGTTGATATCGATCGTCGTCGCGCCGTGCGCTTCGGCCCAGCGCGCCGCCTCGGCCAGGATGTCCGCATCTGCCCCGTACAGTTGCATGCATATCGGCTGATCCTCCGGCGACGTCGCCGCCAGCCATAACGATTTATCATTTTCCGACAGCAATGCCTGCGGACACAGCAAATCCGTACACGTCAACCCCACACCGCGAAAACCACCGTACATATCATTCCCAACGCCAGCGCCAACGGCAGCGCCATTGCCTGTCGCATCATCCAACTGCATGTCGCACGCGCGCACCACCAGCCGAAATGCCAGGTCGCAATAACCGGCAATCGGAGCCAACAACAAATTGGAGCGCAGCGTCACGCCGCCGATGCGTAGCATGACATTATTGTAATGCTGATGCCCTGCCAGGTCATGACCTACATCGCCGCAATTTACCGCTTGCAAAAATCGCGGAAATTATCACGCAGCATCAACCGGGCATCGCGTTCGATGTGATCGCGCTGGACGCGATAGCCCGCCGTGATCAGGTCGTTGTATTTGTCGATCAGCACCTCGCCGATGATGCGACGGCTGTGATCCCATTTGTAGACCAACTGGTCCAACACGCGGGCATCCGAATGCTGCGGGATAAAACTGGTGCCCAGCAATTCCAAACGTTCGCGGGTCATTTCCTCGATGATCGACGGGTTGTTCAAAAACCACCAACAGCCGAACAGCATCAGGTTGCCGAATTTCCGCGCAGCCACGCATAGCTCATGCTGGTTTTCCCGGCTCAGCATCGTGATGAAAAATTTATTCTTCGGAAATTCCCGGCACAGGCTGACCACGCTTTGCACATCCGATTTACCCACCATGTCGCCCGCATCACGCAGTTCCGGCTTCACCTGTTGGTGACAGCCGATCATCATCGCAAACGGCAACCCGCGCTCGGCCAAGACCGGCATCAGGATGTCTGACACAAATCGGTTGCCCGCCAGGTCGCTATCGCTCGGGTATCGAAACTCCGGCGGCAGGCTCATCGCCACATAAATCGCATTCATGTAGTCGAGCCAGTGGTTCAGGAATCGCTTGGTTTCGTCGATGGTTTTCTGGGTAAATTCAACCGAGACGTCGTAACCCCATGCCGACATCTTCGCCACCGCACCGGGCCAGTCGCGCAACAACGGATCGATGCGCAGCACTGCTTCGAAGCGCGGGTCGTCGCCGACCTTCTGATTTTTTTCCCACATCAAACGTTCCGGATCGTCGAACACCGGGTTGGTCATCGTGATCGAATCCACGTTGGCCAATTCCATCACGCGATCGATGTATTGGTCAGCCGTCTGCTGGGCAAACCACTTGCGATAGTTGTCCAACGTTTTTTCATTGGGGTCCAGGCCCAGTTTGTGCAGCGTCGTCAACACACCCCGGCAAGCCTCGCCGATCGGGGTGCGCTCGACGAACAGGTTTTTCCAAATGTGGTCTGCCTGTTGGGCTTTGGTCATGGCCCAGAATTTATCGATCGGCAATTCGCTTTCGGGCACCACGCGATAAACCTCAGCAATCAGGTAGTGGTACGTCACCAACTCATCGATGCCCCACAGCAACAAACCCTCGCCACTGCCGTCGGATGAATCCCCGAACGTCGGCGGATAGCAATGCGTATGCATATCGGTCACAGGCTGTTTGGCCAGCACATCAGGAACAATAGTGGTCAGGTCGTCACGATCGAGATAGTCAGGCATCGAGCCAAGCTCCAAAAAAACGATTTCATCAGGGGGATTGCAGCCAAACATGATAACCAATTCACCGAACCGCACTGTGCGAGCCAATCACGGGATTCACAAACAGCCCTCGCCCGCCTATCGGGTCACCATTTCATAACGGTGCTTGATCGTTGGGCCTCGGATGATGCGCTGAAACTACACAACCCTGTGGAATAGCTACAATAACTGGCTGATCTGGCTACTTTTTGGTGCCCTTGACCACTCTAATGCGACGGAACCCACGATGACGGCGACTAAAAACCGAGGCTTCGGAGCGAATTTTCGCCATTTTTTCCTGCGAGGCCTGGCCATCCTTCTGCCCAGTATTCTGACTATCGGAATTCTCATCTGGGCCTACAATTTTGTCTCCACACGCATTGCCGAACCGATCAACGTCGGCATTCGTGGGTTGATCACCAGTTACAGCCATTGGCCCCAGGCGACCGACGAGGACATCCAGTTCTATTCGGAGACCCTGATGGACGCCCGAGGCCGCGACACGGAATTCGGCCAACAATACAAGCAATGGCAGGCGACCAATTTCAACCGAGGCTGGTTGGCTCACAGCACCAAACGCCATCTGGTTAACGATTGGTGGCGGCAAAACGCCCTGTATATGGACCTGATCGGGCTGGTCGTCGCTGTGGTCATCATTTATATGGCTGGTGCGTTTCTGGGCAGTTTCATCGGCAGGCGATTGGTCCATCGTGGCGAAGACCTGCTGCGCAAGGTTCCGTTGATCCGGCAAGTCTATCCCGCAGTCAAACAAGTGACCGATTTTCTCGTCGGCGGTAACGATACCGCAGATAAAATGCAATTTTCCAAGGTCGTTGCGGTTGAATACCCACGCAGGGGCCTGTGGTCGGTCGGACTACTGACCGGTAATACCATGCGTGCGATCCAAGCCGCCGCGGGCGAGCATTGCCTGACTGTATTTATCCCCAGTTCACCCACACCTTTTACTGGTTATGTCATCACCGTTCCGAAAAAAGACACCCGCGAACTGGCCATATCCATCGAAGAAGCGCTACAGTTCACCATCAGTGGTGGCGTCGTCGTGCCACCCTCTCAAGTGATTCCCCACCCGGCAACTTCCACCACCGCGATCGCCCCACCCCCCACTACCCCCCCCAGCATCCCCCCTACCACTCCCCCCACTACTCCCCCCACCACCCCTTCCACGACTCTCCCCAACACGCCTCCCGACTGACAGGCCACCACCTGCGGAATCTCTCATGATCTGCGATCCGCCAAATTTTGAACCCCGGCTGGGTAAACCTTGCCCGCAAATGCTAAGCTATCAAGTTCCGAGCGCGTACTCGCCCTATTGAGTGCGACGATATACATGCTCAGCCATGCTGAGTTGTCCGACTAAGTCCAGGAGTTTTTTCCACCATGGAAATGATTGTTACAGGCCGACATATTGAGGTCACCGCCCCCATTCGCGAACACGTTGAAAGCAAAGCGAGCAAACTGCCGCGTTATTTTGATCGTGTCACCAGCATTGAAGTGATCATCGACAAAGCCGAGCGAGGCCAGAAAGTCGAAGTCATCGTGCATGCCGAAGGCACCACCCCGTTTATTGTCAACATAACCGGCGACGATTTATATCACTGCATTGATGAAGCGGTGGACAAGCTCGAGCGACAATTAACCGATCACAAAGAAAAGTTGCGTAACCGTAAACACCCCCCCCATTAAGTATTTTGAATATTTTAAATTTGAATATTGATGGCCATCACGCATTCCCCTTTTTCTCACCCCTGTAATTAGAGCGGTACCTCGTCTATGAAACTCGCAGATTTCGTTTCTCAAGAAGCCATCGTGGTGAACATCACCGCGACCGATCGTGACACCGTGATCGAAACCATGATCGATGCACTGATCAAATCGGGCGCTGCCCCGAAAGAAGTTCAGCCGGAATTGATCAAGGAAATTCTGGATCGCGAGAAAAAAGGATCCACGGGTTTTGGCAAAGGCGTGGCCGTGCCGCATGTGAAGCACACCGAGATTCCGAAAATGGTAGCTGCCATCGGCGTGTCGCAGGAAGGGATCGATTTCAAAGCATTGGATAAACAGCCGGTGTACAGTGTGGTACTGTTGCTGTCACCCAAGGACGAACCCGAGAGCCATCTGCAAGCCATGGAAACGGTATTCGGCCATCTGCAAAACGAAATGTTCCGCCGATTCCTACGACAGGCCACAACCAGCGAGGCGGTGGTGGAGCTGATTCACGAAGCGGACGCGAATAAAATTCAGGGATAACGCTGCTTTAGCAGACAAGAGGCTAAAGGGAAGACGTGGGAGGGAAATGTAAGGGAGATATGGGGGAAAAGTGTGGGGAGCTGTGGAGGGGGAAGTGTGGGGGGAAGTGTGGGGGGGGCTGACTTTGTATTGTTAATTAACAAAAATGTGATTCTGATGTCTTCAACCCAAACACCCCATGCTGCTGCTGATGTGATTATTGCCAACAAACTGGGCATGCACGCCCGACCTGCGATGGCGTTTGTCGACACAGCCAACAGTTACCAGAGCGTCATCAAAATTGCCAACGGCTCACAAACAGCCGACGGCAAAAGCATCTTTCAAGTGATGATGCTCGGTGCCACCAAAGGCACAAAGCTGCAGATCACCGCCGAAGGCCCCGATGCGACCGAAGCCATCACCGCGCTGACGCAATTGGTTGACGATAAGTTCGGCGAAGAATAAACGCCGCCTCATATCCGACAAAAAATTTATGCCATCCGTCCTAGCCCCCGGTGAATACCGAGTGGTTTATTGGCTGGGAAATTTCATAGGCATTCCACTTAAAACTCGCGTGTTAGCCGCCGCCTTCATGGCGGCGCGAGGGCCTATGTTTTCCACACGTTTCGCGCTGCCATGAAGGCGGCGGCTAACTATAAAACCCCACGCGTATTTTTGTGAGATTGGTTTTAGACCGCGCGAATTTTTAACGGAATTGATAACAGGCGATCTAGCATTCCCATTTCAATCGTAGCGTTTGCGTCTATGAAACAAGGACGTTTTCTGCACACGAAACGGGACGATGGCGCGTCGTCCGTTAAACATCAATCTCTAGATTGAATGGGTTGTGGCCTAGTTGCTGGATTGTTGGGGTTGCCTGGATTTGCGATGCAACCATGACCAACCCGCAGCGACCGGGCCCGACAAGGCATAGATGACGAACGCGGTGGCCACGGAAAGTTGCAGGCGAATGATCAACAAGCCCCCGACCAACACCGCCAATACCAGATAGCTCAACGGTGCGCGGCCGCGCAAATAACGATTGAGCACGTGGGCGTAACGCATGCGTGTGACCATGGCCAACGCACACAACAACATGATTCCCACAATCACTACCGACGAAGCGATGACCGACCAGTGATCGCCCATCTCATGGGCTAGAAAATGTTGGTGCAACAGGGTCAAACTGACAATCGTGCCCGCAGCGCCGGGCGATGGCATGCCTGCAAACGACATGTGATCGGTATCCTCACCGCTGAGCGTTTCAACATTGAAACGTGCCAGTCGTAGCGCGGCACATGCCACATACAACCCGGCAATGACCAGTGCCGCGCGATTGAAAACCGCATCGCCCTCCTGGGTCAAAAACGGCATCTGCGAACCTATGACCAACTGCGTGGCGATGAATGCAGGCGCCACGCCGAACGTCACCATATCGGCCATGGAATCAAGCTGTTCGCCCAACTCAGAAGTACTGTGGGTCAGTCGCGCGATGCGACCGTCGAGGCCATCGAAAATCATGCCGGTGAACACGAATGCAGCGGCGACGGTCAAAGGGGTCCACCCCAGAGGCATCCATCCTTTAATGATGACCATACCGCTGGCATCGTAAACCAGGCCGATTTCCTTGCTGGCATAAAAAATCGCGGCGAACCCACACATGACGTTGGCCAAGGTGCATAATGTGGGAAAAATTACGAACGTGCGCTCGGGCAGGTATTTTCTCCGGCGCCGTGGGATGAGGGCCTCCGCGTCGGTGGTCTCGTTAGACTCGCCAGACTTGGCTGCCTCAGCAGGCTCGGTAGTCTCGGTAGAACATGGAGACTCGATAGCACTATCGCCCGGTTCCTGTTCCGGATCCGGCGAGCTGGCTTCGGTCGGCGTGTTGGCATAACGATCGATCATGATCGTCTATCATATCACCACCCCCCCACTTAATCCCCCCCACCCCCCACGCTTCCCCTCCATGCCTCCCCCATGCTCCACCCTCATGCTCCTTCACATACTTCCCACATGCCGACCGCACTAGCCGCCGCATCCCACACGTAGACAACCTTGCCTTCTATTCTGTTTCAATCCACCATCCCTTATGTATCAATCTCCCCCTACCCCAATCCAAACGACACCTTCCGCCACGTCACCAGAGCACACGTCGGCATCTCCCGAACTCATGCAGGAACCTTCGATATCGCCGCCTGCTCCGGTGTCGAATTCGATCATGTCCAACCGTGTGGTCGCTGCGATTGTGTTCGTGGCATGCCTGGGCGTGCTGGGGTTGGCCCGATATCTGACGCCTGCCAACGAGGGGCTCGGCACGCATACGCAATTGGGCTTGCCTGAGTGTTCATTCAAAACCATGACAGGCTGGCCTTGCGTGACGTGTGGTATGACCACGTCTTTCAGCTACGCGGCACATGGGCGACTCGATCGTGCGGCTGTGGCTCAACCTGCCGGGGCGTTGTTGGCTCTGGGAACGGCCATGTTGGCGGTGATCAGTGGTATTGCCATGTTTACCGGCGCAGCGATTGGACCGATCACGCGAAGGCTGTGGCGACCGATGCCATTGGTGATCTTAATTACACTGTTGGGCGTGGCATGGATTTATAAAATCTGGCAGGTCACCCATATGGGCGGATAACATGTGGGCGAATCAACCCTGAACTCTATCGCACCGACGCGGTCCATCCCGCAAGTTATCTCGCCGACTGCCCTGCACCTACCACGGATTGAATGCTATGCGTGAACGAAAACTACCCCTCATAAAACGTATGACAAAACGCAGGGTGCATTACGTCGTCGCGTTCATGCTGCTGAGCCTGATGTTGAGCCTGTCGAGCTGCAACGTCGCAGGTTTTATTTTGCAGGGGCCGTTCGGCGGGCCGAGCAAACACGAAGTCGACGCGAGGTACCTGGGATTAAACGACCAGGAAATTGCGGTGATGGTCAGTGCGGATGCGTCGCTGCTGTATCACTATCCCGAAGCTCGCACGAAATTATGCAAAGCGCTGAGCGGACAGTTAGCCATGCAAATCCCCGGCGCCAAACTGGTCAGGCCCGACGATGTGATGGCGTTTACCAATCGACATCAAGCCTGGACCACCATGCCGTTTGGGCAATTGCTCAAGAAACTGGAAGTGGGTCGAATCGTGCATGTGGATCTGATCGAATACCGCACCAATGAGCCGGGCGATTCGAATGTGCAGCGTGGCCAGATCACGGCAAAAATCGGCGTGGTCGAAGCCCAAAGCAAAACGCCCGATGATTACGTGTATCTGGAAACGGTCAGCGCCCGGTATCCGAACGATACCGTGGTGGGCGTGGTCAATTCTGATCTGTCCGCGATTGAAGCGGGCATGGTCGATGCATTTACGGTGGCCACGGTCAATTTGTTTCAACAACACACGGTGATGAAAAAATGAATGAATCAAAAAGCCAAACGCCGTCATCGGCCCATGCATATGACGATGCGGTTTTCTATGCCACGCCGCAAGGCGATGTGACGTCCGATGTGATGTCCGTGGTATCAGCAACAAAAGCAATAGCCATGTCAGTAATGGCAGCAATCGCAATACGATCTGAACAGGCAGCGCCGCGTCGCATGCGAACGCACAGACGACATGGTGTGTTGGCCCTGTTGCTCGTCGGTTTGGCGATCGGGTTGGTCGGATGCAAACAACCAGCGATGTATGAATTGCAACTACGGCCAACGGTGGTACTGGTGGATGATCCCCAGGAATACATGGGCCTGACCGGGCAATCCGAAGCGGTGGCCTGGCGCATCGATCGCGACCTGCGTGAACGGGTGAAAGACATCGAGCCATTGATGATCGATCAATCGGAAATGACTGCCCTGCGGCACAAACTGGGCAAAGATTTTGCTTCCACGCCGATCGATAAAATTGGCCAGGCTTTGGGTGCCCAACAGGTGATCCATGTGGCCGTACTCGATGCACAAGCACGCGCGGGTGCGGGGACCATTCAACCCAGCGCGACCGGCGAAGTAAAAATCATTGACGTGGTCGAGCGCAAGCGATTGTTTCCCGCCAGCGTGACCGCGGAAACGCCGGGGCAAATGGTTGAGGTGGAAATGCCGATGCGTGCGATCACGATCGAAAATGCCAATGCCGCCGAAGTGCAAGGCATGCAACTGATCGCGCAAAAACTAGGTCGCGAAGTGGCCCGGTTGTTTTACGAGTTTGATCCCGGCGATCCCCGGGAATTCGATCGGTCCCTGGGCGATCTGAATCGCACGGGGCCCAAACCCATGCCCAGGTAATGGGGTAATGGGACGGTGGGACGATTGAATAAGCGTTACCGGTTAGCACGCTTTTCCGTTTTTCAGTTTTCGGTTTTCATTTTTCGGTTTGTAACAAACCCCACCCCGATTCTACAACGCGAGTTATTTTTTTATGCTGGTTTGCCACCTGATAGATGCTACCGATCGCCACCGCTTGCGAGCGTGGCCAACCACGTTCGCGATGATGGCTGACGCGGTGAGCGCAGCACGACAGGACAATATCGAAACGTGCGTGGTATTGATCGGGCCGTCCGCATTGCGTGCCATGGCCATCGAATCAGGGCTGTCGCCGGATGCGGTCATCAGTGCGCCCCAAGGCGTGGCATTAGGCCGATGGTTGAATGTTCGACACAAATTACCCAAGCGTGCGCAGCAAGCTGACATGGTGCATGCATGGTCATTAAACGCCGCGGTACTGGCTAAAAAATTTCTGAAACCCGCGCAGCTATGCATCACGATTACCGAACCACCCGATGCCTCCGATCAGCGGCACATTGCTCAATTGGCTCACGAAAAGCATATCGGTTGGCTACCCATCAATCCTACCTACGGCCGAACGCTGCTAACCCTGGGTTGCCGAGGCACACAAATTTTTACGTTACGCCCAGCGATAGATCCTGATCGGCTCGCGCTCGGCCAATCGCAACGAGTCGCACGGCGCCAATCATGGGGCATCACAGATCATGCTGATGCTCCAGCCGTCACGGTCGTGGCCCTGTTGAGTGATCCGCCGATGGGCCCCTCCAGCGCAGACACGATCATCGCCACGATGGCCGTCTCGCTGGCCGGTGACGGGATTGAAATGTATTACCCGAACCTGCGACTTGGTGTGCATCCCATGCAAGCCCGACGCCAACGCGCCGAAACTTCCATGCGCGAATTAGGCTGTCCCGATCGAGTCATGCAAATTCCCGAATTGACTCGCCCATGGTTGGCCTTGCCCGCGTGTGATCTGGCGATCGTGTGCGGTTCGCCCGAGGCCAACGATCGCGGGGAAGTACGTGACGAAAATTCGGGAGCGACAAATGGAGGGACATCCGAGAGCACTGTCGGGGGAAAATCTGAGGGAGGATCTGGGAGGGGATATGTGGGGAGATATGGGGGAAGATATGGGGGGGAAAGTGGGGGGGGATGTGGGGGGAAATGTGGGGGGGGAGCGAGTTTGGTGTGGGCGATGGGTGCGGGTTTACCGATTGTGGGGCAAGCGGTGCCGGAAATCGAGGCGGTGGTGCGCGATGAGCATAGCGCGTTGCTGAGCGTGCCGGGCGAGCCACGGTTTTTAGGCCATGGCTTACGCCGATTGCTGGACGATCGGGCATTAGCCCAACGTCTACGGGACAACGCCCAGGCCGACGTGCAATCGCGACACAGCTTGCCCCAGTTCCGCAGGCAATTGCTGAACCTCTATCGCCAACTCACCGCAGGCGAACCGATCATCGATCACCCGCTCAGCTGATCCGGGCTTTTGGCATTTCCCATGTTACCATCCTGTTTGGCCTAGGCTTGACTTGACGTCGATTGGCATCAATTGGCCATAAACGTCAAACGTTTGACTCCGGCAGGTAGACTTTAGTCCACCTGCCAGCGAGCGTTTTTGTGTCATGCCTAAGCCATGAGCATGTCACGCACGAAATTTTAGCGGGCCTGAGATGAAGCCAAACCCAGGGGACGATACGGGGGAAGTGTGGAGGGGAAGATGTGGGGGAAGATGGAGGGGAAGTCTGGGGATGGAAGTGTGGTGGAAGTGTGGGGGAAGTGTGGGGGAAGTGTGGGGGGGTGCCTTGACGGTAACCTAGCATGGGGGATAGGATACGAGATACGGATAACCACGGCACGAGCGTGGTGGGATTACAAAACACCGCCCACCACATACCTACTCGGCCGATTAGACTGACGGTTTCGGAACAATCCGGTGCCGTTGGCCGCTTGAGACGTGTGGGCTAGTTTTCGATGCCCCACCGAAAGCGGGATAGATCAACCATGACCAGACCCGGCTATTTACCATTCCGATCGCCCGTGCCCCCTCGAGAGCCATGCCCCGATGTGAGGGAATTGGCCTATTGTGGGCCCAATGCCAATGACGATGTGAATAAGCACAGCGTTGTTATCGCATGATTTGTGAATGGTTTCTGCGCATCCATTAAGTATGCGTGGAAAATCCGTCCCGTGTGGTGATCCGTCACGATCATTGTCATTGGGAAACCGCGGATGAAATCAGCCTGGCGGGTACCCTTTTGATCTATCACTGATCGACTGTAGCAGGTCAAGTCAGTCTCGCTCGTGCCGCATTCCGCGACGCCTGTTCGTGTGGTCAGTACGCCCACTCGAGCCCCGTCGCCATAGAAAGGGGCACACGATGCCGACGTTAGAAATTTGGAATCAATTGACCCATCTGTGGACAGGCCTATCATCACAGGAAATATTAGCCGGACATTTGTTAGCAGGAATGAAACCAGAAATTAGCAGCATGTGGGGGGGGATGTTGGGGGTTGGCAATGCGGAAATCGGGATCGCTGTGGGTGGCTTGGTGGTGGGAATTGTGGTCACGTTGATCGTGGCCAAGCTGATGGGTGCCGGTGCGGTCAGTCGTGCCAAGCGTGACGCGAACGAATTGGTGGATCGGGCTCGCCTGGACGCTGAAACGTTGCGTAAACAATTGGAACTCGACGCCCGGACCGAGCAGGCCAAATTGCGAGAAACATTTGAGCGTGAATCGAATGCCACACGCAATGAATTAAAAGAAGTGGAACGTCGCATCGCCAAGCGTGAAGACACGCTGGACCGAAAACTGGACGTGCTGGCCTCCAAGGAAAAATTCCTGGAAGATCAGTCCGTCAAATTGGAAAAACGCGAGAACCAAGCGGCGCAAAAAGAAGCGAAATACGACGAGCTGGTCGTGGCCCATAGCGAGATGCTCGAAAAGACCACCGAGGAACAGCGTCAGATCACGCTGCGTCTGAGCGGGTTAAGTCCGGACGAAGCACGTAAGGAAGCCATTCGGCTGGTCGAGCGTGAAGTAGCCCACGAAACCGAACAGATGATCGCTCGTTCGCAGGAACACGCCGAAGAAGCCGCCCGCGACAATGCACGCCGCATCACGTTGCAGGCCATCCAACGCTACGCCTCGGAGCATACCGCCGACGCCACTGTCTCCGCCATTCAGATTCCCTCGGATGACATGAAAGGCCGGGTCATCGGCCGCGAAGGTCGCAACATCCGCGCGTTTGAAAAAGCCACCGGCGTGGACGTGATTGTGGACGACACGCCGGGCGTGGTGGTGGTCTCATGTTTCGATCCCGTGCGTCGCGCCATCGCAGCAGAGGCTTTGCAGAAACTGTTGGACGACGGGCGTATCCATCCGTCGCGCATTGAAGAAATCGTCGAACAGATTCAAAAAGAAATGCAGCAGCGCATCGTCAAGTTCGGCAAAGACGCGTGCATCGAAGCCAACCTGCCGGGCGTGCATCCCAAGATCAGCGAAATGATGGGCCGACTGTATTATCGCATGAGTTATGGCCAGAATATTCTGCGGCACTCGCACGAAGTGGCGTTCCTGTGTCAGGTGATTGCCGACGAACTGGGCCTCGACGGCGAGTTGGCCCGACGGTGCGGTTTCCTGCACGACATCGGCAAAGCGATGGACCACGAAGTCGAAGGTGGCCACCCCGCGATCGGTGCCGATTTCTGCAAACGGTTTGGTGAAAGCGAAGCGGTGTTGAATGCCATCGCTGGTCACCACAATGATATTCCTGCGACCACGCCTTACACGCCGATCGTGATGGCTGCCGATGCCATCAGTGGTGCTCGTCCCGGCGCGCGTCGCGAAACATTGGAACGCTACGTCAAACGCTTGCAGCAATTGGAAGAAATCGCAATGAGCCTGCCTGGCGTGCGACAAGCGTATGCCATTCAAGCGGGCCGGGAGGTTCGCGTTGTGGTCGATCCGCAGCAGGTCGATGACAGTGTCTGCCATCACATTGCTCGCGACATTGCCAAACGCGTCAGCGATGAAATGACATTCCCGGGCGAAATTCGCGTCACCGTGTTACGCGAAATGCGCACCGTCGAATACGCAAGATAACCCCCCACTTACCCTGCGCTATTCCCGCGTTTTCCTGCGCATGTGATGCGCTGTTGCCAGACGGTTCAACCCAATAGCGATAGTCCATCATCAAGTCCACTGCCTGTGACATGACTACAATTTCAATCGATGCCACATCATGAATCAATCCTCAACGCCATCCAATGACAAGATTCGACATCCTGCTATACCTGCCAATGCGCAGCCTGATGTAGCGATGGCCAAGCCGAAAAAGCGAAAGTACAAGCCATCGCCCAAGCGTTACAACGACATGCCCTACCGACGATGTGGACAGTCGGGCTTGATGTTGCCGCCGATCAGTTTGGGGCTGTGGCACAATTTTGGCAAAAATGCAGACGACGATACCGCACGCCGTATGATTTACGAATCATTCGATCTGGGCATCACCCATTTCGATCTGGCCAACAACTACGGCCCACCACCGGGCAGCGCGGAAAAACGCTTCGGCAAAATTATCAGCGACATGCCCAGTCACCTGCGCGACGAAATGATCATTTCCACCAAAGCAGGCTTCCGCATGTGGGACGGGCCCTACGGCGAGTGGGGATCACGCAAAAATCTGTTGGCCAGTTTAGATCAATCCCTGCAACGGATGAAGCTGGACTACGTGGATATTTTTTATCACCATCGTCCCGATCCAGACACGCCGTTGGATGAAACCATGGGCGCGTTGGACCAGGCGGTGCGCAGCGGCAAAGCGCTCTACGCCGGGATCAGCAACTACAACGGACTCCGCACCAGCGAAGCCGTCGAAACCTGCATTCGACAACGTTACCCTCGACTGCTGATTCATCAGGTGGCGTACAACATGTTTCAACGCGGACCCGAAACGGATCTGTTCGGCCACACCTCGCGCTTCGGCATGGGTGCGATTTGTTTCTGTCCTTTGGCCCAAGGCATGTTGACCGACAAATACCTCGGCGGCATTCCACGCACCAGTCGCGCAGCCGACAAGGATGGCTTTTTACAAGAAAGCGCCATCACGCCCGACGTGTTACAAAAAATTACCGCACTCAATGAACTGGCCAAGCGACGCGGCCAATCCCTGGCACAAATGGCCATCGCGTGGGTGTTGCGTGCCGACAGTGTATGCAGCGCTCTGATCGGTGCCAGTCGTCCCGAACAGATTCACGAAAACGTCGCCGCTTTAGAAAACCTGACGTTCACGGCCGAAGAGTACTCCGCAATCGATCGCATCCTGGCATCGCCTGCTAACTAACCCAATGCCTTAAACTCACGCATCAATCCAACCGTTTTATTTGGTTGCCCCATTGATTCGTTGCCTGAGTTTGAATCATTACGAAGCGGTTCAGCCAGACAGGTTGCCAGGCCAATCGGTTGATAGGTTGACAGGTTGATAGGTTGATAGGTTGACATCATGCCCAAACCCCTGATCATCGTCGGCGAATCAATTCGGGCCGCAGCCGAATCTGCCGTGCGTGCGGGGTTTTCGCCATGGTGTATCGGCATGCGACCCGACCTCAATCGAACCCCGCAATGCACCGTACAAACATGCCCCGCCGATCGATTTCCCATGGGCATTCTGGACATGTTGGCCGACGCGCCCAACGCACCGTTGCTCTACACCAGTCCCATGGAAAACCATCCCAAACTGCTCGAAGCGCTGGCTTTTGATTTCACACTCATGGGTTGCTCGCCGCAAACTGTCGCCAAAGTTCGACACCCCGGCGTGTTCACCTCATTGCCTGCCATTGCCGGCATCAAATACCCGGCCGTCCGCATCAAACGATCGTTCGCCTCGCAACTCGCACAGA
This sequence comes from Phycisphaerae bacterium, assembly GCA_030426385.1. Classification (GTDB taxonomy): domain Bacteria; phylum Planctomycetota; class Phycisphaerae; order Phycisphaerales; family Phycisphaeraceae; genus JAUHYI01. The sequence continues at coordinate 45,942 of JAUHYI010000005.1, read as the reverse complement.
TGGCGTTCGGCATTTTTTCCCGCGCAAAATTCTTACGCAAGCCGATCGCCAGCGCAGGCGGACGCGACATCGCATTCAACGACAGTCGCTCCGGCATCGGCGATCATCATTACATCCAACAATACATCCGCGGCATGCCTCTCAGCGGCGTGTTCAAAACCGATGGCTGGGGGTGTCGATTGTTGGCCATCACCGAACAACTCATCGGCGATGAAAATTTCGGCGGCGATCAATTTCGTTACACCGGCTCGATCGCACCGATCGAACTCACCCGCAAAACACGCGAGGGGTTCAATCATCTCGGCGTTATGTTGGCCCAACGGTTCGACCTGCGCGGCGTGTTCGGCATTGATGCCGTGCTCGATCATCGCGGTCGATTGTGGCCCGTGGAAATCAACCCACGCTACAACGACAGCATGGAAATTGTCGAACGCGCCATCGGCATCAACATCCTCGACGACGGCCCGCCTCAAAAACCAACCCACGCCACCCAGCGCCGATCTGCCGGTCGCCCCGCCAATGTGTTTGGCAAAGCCGTCATCCATGCCAGACGTCGTTTCAAAACGCCCGACATGGCCGACCTGTTACCCGAAACCCAAATGAGCGATATTCCCCCGGAAAAAACCCTGATTCGTCAGGGCGAACCGATCTGCACCATTTTCGCCCATGGCACCAGCCGCAACGATTGCTACGATCAGTTGCGTCAACGCGCCCAAACGCTCTACACTCATCTGGAACAATAACCCGCCCACTTTTCCTCCTCAATTTTTATCCCGCAATATTCCCTCCATATTCCGTCATGACGACCACTGACCTGCAATTGATACCGGGACTAGCCTCACCCAACGACAGTGTCGATGCGCTTGATCCGACAAACACCACCGATGCCCCCCCCACCACCAACGCCTCTTCCAACTCCCCCTCCATCGATACCAAAGCCTTCGTCACGGCCCTGACCAACTGCCGTGCACCGGCCATCGTCGGACTCACCGATTGGTCCATCGAACACGTCGGCATGGCCATCGATCTGGCCCGAAAAATTCGTGGCAAATTAATCCCCTACGCGCTCAACCCTACCCCATCCAACACCACCGCGAATCAGGATTGGCGTCGCCCCGTCTCTATGCAGGACTCACTCGACCAGGTCGCCAACTGCGAATTAATTATCTGGGTCGGCTGCGATGGCAATCGCAACAGCATCACACAATGGATCGTCGCCCGACAATTGCGCGCCGCATTCGTCAAACCCGATCTCGACAGCGTGCTCAATTATCGCCGAACGTTTGGCAATCAACCCGACGCCGAACCGCTCGGACAATACACGCGCATCGCGGTCGTCCTCGATGCATCGGTCGAATCGCATGTCGCCAGCCAGTGGCATCATTTCGCCGCTGAACGTCAGAACAACGCTCGCATCGCGGTGCTGACATTGCCCGATGATCATGCTGCCAACACGCGCGGCATGCACGAGATCATGGCTTGGCGTTTAGGTGCTACCGGGCCAACCGATTTCGCTGATGGCTCACCCAAACCCTGTGCCGATCTGCATACCTTGCTCGACATCGGTGCGATCGATTTCATGGTGTTCGCTGGATGCTGCAGTGACCACATCAGCCACGCCATCACCCGCAACATCCCGATCCTCACACTCCCCCCATCACGCATCGGCCACGTCATGCGTTTCGATGGCATCATGTTGCCCTTCTCAACGACGGGCCATCTCGACAACGATCCACTCACCGTCGCACTCACAAAAATCACGGGGGAACTGTCATGACCCCCCCACATTCCCCCCCATATCCCCCCCCATACTTCCCCCCACACTCCCCTTCACTTTCCCGCCCACATTTTTCCCCGGCATCCGACGCCATCCGTATCACCAAGGGTCGAATCATCGACCCCGTTCATCAATGCGATGGCGATACCCGCGACATTTTGATTCATCAGGGAAAAATTGTCGACGCATTACCCGATGGCATCGATCCCACCATCATCGATGCGCAAAATCGTTACGTCCTCGCAGGCGGCATCGAAATGCATTCGCATCTCGCATCCATGCCCGTCAACACCGCGCGGAGCATCCAATCCGGCGCAGGCTACGATGCCATCTGCCCCACCGCGCCCATGACCGGCAAACTATACGGTCAACTCGGTTACACCACCGCGATTGAAGCGGCCGTCCCACCAGCCGCGGCCACGTTTGCCCACATGCAACTCGATGACATGCCCAACCTCGACACCGGCATGCTCGTCCTGCTCGGCAATCATGAAGCCATCATCGATCGCCTGGAAAACAACGACCGTCCCGGTGCCATCGCGCTCGTCGGCGAATTGTTACATCGCGCCGGTGCCTATGGCATTAAGGCCGTCAACCCCGCCGCTGTGGCTGCGTGGCGACGTGATCCGTCGCTCGATCGCATTAATACCATTGACGACACCGCCTCCGGATCAACCGTCTCCCCGCGCGTCATGCTCGAATTGTTCACCGAAGCCCAGGAACATTTCGCACTGCCTCACCCCACGCACATTCACGGCCCGCAACTCGGCGAACCCGGTAATGTCGACATCACCCTCGCCATGTTGAACGCCCTGGCTGGTCGACGATGTCACCTCGCCCACTTGCAATATTATTGCTACGGCAAAAATGAAAACGAGGGCTACCAAAGCGCTGTCGAACAAATCCTCAATCACTTGCGCGATCATCCGCAAGTCACCGCCGACCTCGGACTCGTCGCGTTCGGTCCAGCATTCACCGCGACCGCTGATTTGCCTTTGGAATTCAATTTATATCGACACATCGGCGCACCGACCGGCGGCACCAAGCCCGCGTTTTTCCTGGAAAACGGTAACGAAGATTGTTTCGGCATCATGCCCATGATCCACGCCGCCAACAAAGCCGAACATGCCATGCAATGGGCCACCGGTTTGGAACTCGCGCTGCTGGCCGACCATGACATGCTGTGGCAACTCTCGCTCACCATCGATCACCCCAATGGCGGTTCGTTCCTCAACTACCCCAGCCTCATCGCCCAACTCATGTGCAAATCCCGCCGTGATGCGCAACTGGCCGACTGTCACAAACAGGCCACCAACCACACCTCGCTCGGTTCGGTCGATCGCGAATTAACACTGTATGAAATCGCGATCCTCTCACGCGCCGCACCGGCCCGCGCATTAGGTTTAACCAACGCGGGCCATCTCGGTCACGGTGCCAAGGCTGACCTCACCATCTACGACGACAAACTCGACGATCCTGAATCGATGTTTGCCCATCCGTGGTGCGTGATCAAGGCTGGTCAACCGATTGTGACCGACGCGAAAGAAATGGCACATACCTTCGGCCAACGTTTACACGTGCCTGTCATGACCCGCAATCCCAAGCACGATCGCGAACACGGCCAAACATTGCTCAACGACTGGATCACCAAACACAGCACAATCGACGCGACAAATTACGGCATCAATGCCACGCGCCGTCAAAACTTGACCGAGGTCTCACCATGACCCCCCCAACTCCCCCCCACCCCCCAACGCCCCAACCACTTCCCTCATCATCACTTTCACCGTCAGCGACTACCGCCGCGCCTGTGTCTACATCTACAAAAGATGACGTCGTGGTTCTGTTCGAAAACGTTCAAAAAATCTATCAAAAATCAGCACAGGCTCCGCCGGTCATCGCGCTCGGTGGAATCGACATGGCCATCACACGCGGCGAATATTTCGCCATCATGGGGCCCTCGGGTAGCGGCAAATCTACCATGCTCAACATCCTCGGCTGTCTGGATCGTCCTAGCCATGGCCGGTTTCTACTCGACGGCCAGGACATTTCGCAGATCGATGATCGCGAACTGAGTCAGGTACGCGGTAAACGTTTAGGCTTCGTCTTTCAAGCGTTCAACCTGATCCCGCAACTCACCGTTTCCGAAAATATTCAGGTGCCGTTGTTCTATCAAGCCATCCCCGCCAAACAACGCCGACAGATGGCTGAACAATCGGCAGAACGCGTTGGTTTGCAGGAACGTTTACACCATCGCCCGTCGGAATTATCCGGCGGACAACAACAACGCGTCGCTGTCGCTCGCGCTCTGGTCAGTGAGCCCAGCTTTCTACTGGCGGACGAACCCACCGGCAACCTCGACTCATCCACAGGTGAGGCGATTCTCGGCTTGTTCGACGAGTTACACGCACTGGGCCTGACCATCATCATGGTGACCCACGATCCATCCATCGCCACACGATGCCAACGCACCATCTGGCTGCGCGACGGCCTCATCGAGCGCGAAGTCATCACGGATCACAGCGAACAACCTGCCACGACTGAACACGCGTAACGTCACTCCGATTCAACTCGACTCGATTATTTTTTTACGCCGACTTGCGTGCGCTCTTGGGCACAAACACCCGCACACAATTTCGCCCGCCGGATTTCGAGGCGTACACCGCTTGGTCCGCGGCTTTGATCAGTTGCTCCACGCGGGAAAACACTTCGCCCTCGTAGGTCGCTACGCCGATGCTGGATGTAATCGACAACACCCCTTGATCCGTTTCAACCTGATTCGCTTCAATCGCCTGTCGCACCGATTCGGCTTCCTGCGCGGCTTCCGCTCGTGTCGTGTTGGGCATCACCACCGAAAACTCTTCACCACCGTAACGGGCCACCATCGATTTTTCAGGCATATGCCCTGCTAAGAGCTTGGCAAATTCAACCAGCACCAGGTCGCCGATCTGATGCCCGTAGGTATCGTTGAATTTTTTGAAATGATCGACGTCAAAAAACAAAATACTCAATGGACACTTTGTCACAGGCACTTGCTTGAACTGGTCAGCCACAAACTCGTTGAACCGACGACGGTTCGCCACGCCCGTTAATGAATCCGTGTTGGCTTCCTGAACCAGTTCTTTGTTTTTGATTTCCAGTTGCTGGGCAGCTTGTTGCTGTTCCAACGTCAGGTTCATCAACGTCTCATTCGCCTTGGCGAGAATATCATCCGGATCACCCAGACCACCAGTAGGCAGATCAAACAGCCGCTGCATCTCCACCGTATCTTTGTGGATCATCATCAAAAGCGGCTCAGCCTCTTCAGGCGACATGTTCAGCTTTTCACGCGCCAATCGGTAATACGTATCCAACGGCTTGCCTTCAGTGTTCTCCATGAACACGTCGGCCACACTGTTGCCGATGCTCACGCAGTGACACAACATCCGCAAGTCTTCCGGTGACTTTTCCGGTTGTTCGTGATAACGAATCGGCACCACCAGCAACGGCGGTAACTTCCAACGTTCGGCCAAGACCGCGCCGACCTCGGCATGATCTGTTTCGAATGCTTTGATTTCCAGTTCACGGACTTGTTTGTGATTCGTACCTGCCTCGGCAATGGCCTGACGATATTCATCACCCAAAGTCTGGTCCAGCGTCAACATCCCCAGGTCCTGCAACAGCGCGCCTAGAAAGACTTCTTCCTGCTCAACCAGATTCATCTTTTTAGCAAGGCTCTTCGCCGCTACCGCCGTGTAAAGGCTGCGCTTCCAGAATGACATATGATCGAAATTATCATTCTCACATTTTTTCAGATTGGTAACGAGACTAAAACCTAATGCCAGTGTTTTCACACTGTTCAAACCCATCACCACCAGTGCGTGACTGATCGTGCTGATCGAATGCGCTTGTCCATAAAAACTGGAATTGACGGTTTTTAGAATTTTACTCGACAGCGCCGGATCAAGCTGAATCGTCGAAGCGATCTGCTTAATATTGACGTCTTGCTTTTGCACCAAATCGATTACTTCCAACGCAATCGTGGGCAAACTCGGGAGTCGTGGCGACTCCAGCACCTTATCAAGGAACTCTTGATTCATCGTTCGGTGACCCTCTCCATAGGTGATGTAACAATCGCAGGGACACGTCTCCACGGGTCCTACCATCACACTTGTACTACGATGAATATCGTCGACTCAGTGACCATACTTAAACGGAAACTTACCCTTTTCGAAGCGGTCGGATAACCGTTACAAACCTCACCATCATTACGATCCGCATAATCTGTCGGGCTTATGGCCATGCCAGCCCACATTGCGATAAAAAAAACACCCCGCAACATCGTGCGGGGTGTGGGGGAATTTCAAAAACTTTTTAACTTTATCGGGCTGGCATTACGTGCTTTGCTCAGCCGTTTCTGCGAACTCAGGTTCATCCGTCTTTGGCTCAGGATCGATCGGCGTAAACAGCAATGTCGTGGCACCATCAGGATGACTCACCTGAATTCGCTGGCCTGACTTCACTTCGCTACGCAGGATCGCTTCCGACAACGGATCTTCCACATGCTGTTCGATCGCACGCCGCAATGGACGGGCACCGAAGTCAGGATTGAAACCCTTGTCGATCAGGAACTCTTTTGCGGACGGCTCGAGTTGCAACGTGATTTCCCGATCAGCCAATCGGCCAAACACTTTGTTAAGTTCGAACTCAACAATGCCTACCAGGTCATCTCGCGTCAACGGACGGAACACAATCGTGTCATCCAAACGGTTAATAAATTCCGGACGGAAATACCGTTCGATTTCACTGTTAAGCGTGGACTTCATCTTGGTGTAGTCCGCTTCTTCGGTCTTCTTGGCAAAACCGAAGCCCGCTTTGTTCTTGATCAAATCCGCACCGATATTGCTCGTCATGATCAGGATGACGTTTCGGAAATCGACGTGTCGGCCGAACGAATCGGTCAACTGGCCTTCTTCCATCACCTGCAACAACATGTTGAACACATCCGGGTGCGCCTTCTCAATTTCATCGAGCAACACCACCGCATACGGACGACGACGAATCTGCTCGGTCAATTGACCGCCTTCTTCGTAACCAACGTATCCGGGAGGGGCACCAATCAATCGACTGACGTTGTGCTTCTCCATGTACTCGGACATGTCGATGCGAATCAGTGAGTCCTCATCGCCGAACATGAATTCAGCCAGCGCTTTGGACAGCAACGTCTTGCCCACACCTGATGGACCGATGAAAATGAACGCACCCATGGGACGACGAGGATCTTTCAATCCCGATCGAGCACGACGCAGCGCTTTGCTGATCGTCTTGATCGCTTCGTCCTGGCTGACCACTTTCTTGTGCAGCTCTTCTTCCAGACGCAGCAATCGCTCCGTCTCGGCTTTTTCCAGTCGTGTCAACGGAATGCCGGTCATCTTGGCCACGACCTCGGCGATGATTTCTTCATCGACCACGCCGTCAACTTCCTTGGCCTTGGCACGCCATTCACGCTGAATCTCTTCTTTCTTGCGTCGCAGCGATTCAGCCTGATCACGCAATTCGGCCGCACGTTCGTAGTCCGCGCCTTTGACCGCTTCGTCTTTCTCAATGCTGAATCGTTCGATCTGCTCTTCGAGCTCCGCCAAATCCGGCGGCTTGGTCATGCTTTTCAGTCGTACCCGTGCGCCGGCCTCATCGATCACATCGATCGACTTGTCAGGCTGCACCCGACCCGTGATATAACGCGTCGACAATTCCACCGCTTGACGCAGGGCTTCGTCGGTGATCTGCACACGGTGGTGCGCTTCGTATCGATCACGCAGACCCGTCAGGATCTGGTAGCTCTCTTCTTTGTTCGGCGGCTCAACCAGAATCGTCTGGAACCGTCGCTCGAGCGCACCGTCTTTTTCGATGTACTTGCGATACTCATCCAAGGTCGTGGCACCGATGCACTGAATCTCACCGCGTGACAACGCAGGCTTCAACACGTTCGACGCATCGATCGCACCTTCAGCACCACCGGCACCGACCAGCGTGTGCAACTCATCGATAAACAGCAACACGTTTTTCGCGCGTCGCACTTCGTTCATCACCGCTTTGATGCGTTCTTCAAATTGCCCACGATATTTCGTACCTGCCACCATCATCGCCAGGTCCAGCACGACAATGCGACGATCGGCCAAAATCTCGGGCACATCTTTTTGGATGATCTTCTGGGCCATGCCTTCGACGATCGCGGTTTTACCCACGCCCGCTTCGCCGAGCAACACCGGGTTGTTCTTCGTGCGTCGGCACAGAATCTGGATCAGTCGTTCGATTTCATCTGCACGGCCGATCACCGGATCCAACTGCCCTTCCGCAGCCAACTCCGTCAGGTCGCGGCCGAAGCTATCCAACGCAGGCGTTTTGCTTTTGCCGCTCTTGCTCGAGGATTCCGACGAACTCGAACTGCTCTTGCCTGAGGTGACTTCTTCAGAATCCACGCCCGCCCCGAGCAGGTTCAACACTTCTTCGCGGACTTCTTCCAACTTCAAGTTCAGATTCATCAACACCTGCGCGGCCACGCCTTCGTGTTCACGCAACAACCCCAGCAACAAGTGCTCGGTGCCGACGTAATTGTGGTTCAGGTTACGCGCTTCTTCGATCGCGTATTCAATGACTTTCTTCGCACGCGGCGTCTGTGGCAGCTTGCCCATCGTGACCATATCAGGTCCCGACTTCACCAGCTTCTCCACTTCCAGACGGACCTTGCGCAGATCGACATCCAGGTTCTTCAGAACGTTCGCGCCGACACCCGACCCTTCCTTCACCAGACCCAACAGAATATGTTCGGTCCCGATGTATTCATGGTTAAAGCGCTGGGCCTCCTGATTTGCCAGGGCCATGACTTTTCGAGCTCGGTCTGTAAATCGTTCAAACATAGCATCCTCTCTGTCGTTTCGATTTTTCTGACCCGTCTGCCGCGTAAAACTTTGATGGGATATTCGGCAATCGGGTTGGGTCAATCATCCATGTCGACCCGTGCTAACTCGTTCTTTGTTGAATCTTTTTCGATTCTTTGCTTGACTGATCGTTGCTTCATTGTAGGACCGAATCTTTCGTGTTGCCTACGATCGTCAGATCGGCCCATTTTTTTTCCAACTCCAACCCAATTCCACATCCCTTTTGTGCAGAACCTGTTTCATTCGATTTTAGCATCCACCAATTCGCTCAATCCGTATTAATTAGAGCAACTGATGTGCCAACAATCCCTGCCTGCCACACCGATCGCTGGTGAGCCTTCCCTTGGCAGTAATCGCCATTGGGAGCCCCTGACTATCGTTTCTATCGGCGTTTTTCCTTCTCCAGCAACAGCGGGCATACGCTGTTACCTGCCTAATGATGCCACGTCAATATGATAACTGCAATTATGACACGGGGATTTAGGGGCGTCGGAGGGGTTGGATCTTTTTCCATCAACACAACGTTTGGCGAACAAGATCGGACCTTGTTGGGCCTTATCCCTGTCTCACGGTGGACCAGCTTGGCCAGTCGTGTGACAATTCGCCCGCATGGCTGTGTGGCCTGCAATTCAGCACCAGCGACGCTCTCGGCACACTCGGCACTCGTGACCCGCTACGCAATTTCGTGCTGTCTCATGCCTTCTCTTACTTTCTCATGCCTTCTCATGCCTTCTCATGCCTATTAGTCACCCTGGGTTATTAAAACAGGCTCATCTGGCCACCACGCATCGGACGACGGAACGTTTTTCGCGATAGCGGACGCACATCTCGATTCAACCCATACTTGCGCGTAAACACATCAAACATACTCGCTACCCCCCCCACATTTCCACCCACGTTTCCACCCACACCCCTTCTTACATTTCCCATTGCTTTTCCTCCCGCGCTTGCTCCCATGCCACTTCTGATAATTTTCCGCCTTGCCCCTTGGCCATCGTGATCCACCGCGACCTTGTCACTACCACGTCGGCCAGCCCGATACAGTTTCCCCCCGTGCGCCTGTCGGATTAATGATTCCACATGTCCCGCACGATCCGGCAACTCACGCGCCAACCAGTCCAGAAAAATATCTTTCAATTGATACGGCAATCGCAACAACACCCACGCCACTCGACGCGCCCCCGCATCAGCAATCGCTTCCAACAGCCTCGGAATTTCCTTGTCGGTCAAGCCTGGAATCACCGGCGCAATATTCACACCAACCGGCACGCCTGCTTTCACTAATTCACGAATCACATGCAAACGCCTGGCCGGTGCGGCGGCACGCGGTTCCAGTTTTTTTGCTAACACATCATCCAACGTCACCAAGGTCACGATCACTCGCCCCGCATTGATTTTGCCTAGTTTTTCCCACAGATCGATATCACGCAACACCAACGCACCTTTGGTCATCGTCGAAACCGGCTGCCCGCAGTCCGACATAATTTCCAAACATTGCCGAGTGATTTGTAATTTTTTTTCCAGAGGCTGATACACATCCGTGATGGCTGACATCACGATCGGCTCGCCTTGCCAATTCGGGTTGGACAATTCATCGCGCAACAATCGCGGCGCGTCATGCTTAACCACCAGCTTCGTTTCAAAATCCAACCCGCTGGAAAATCCCAGGTACTCGTGGAACGGCCTGGCAAAACAATACACACAGCCATGTTCGCAACCGCGATACGGATTCACCGTCCAATCAAACGGCACGTCCGAGGTACGGTCCACCCGGTTGATCAGCCGACGCGTGTGATCGGCAAAAATTTCCAATGGCACACGCACCGGGTCATCGGGCGATCCGCCTTCATCGATGCGATCCTGACGCCGACGATCCATCGCATCGCCATCGATATGCACCCGCGTGGGCTCAAATCGATTGCCCGGATTGATCCCCGCCCCGCGTCGATGGGCCAATCCGTCGGGCAGCGCGTCCCTGCGCTCGTATGGGTCTTCATGCATATACGAACATTAACCAAACAAGCATGACCCGTCAACACCTCGCTACAATCCCCCCTATGAACTCCCCTACGAACCATCCAGCCAACCAATCAGTCGTCACCCGTTTCGCCCCGTCGCCGACCGGGCAATTGCACATCGGCGGCGCCCGCACCGCCCTGTTCGCCTGGGCCTATGCCAAAAAACATGCAGGCCAATTCATCCTGCGCATTGAGGACACCGACCAGACCCGGTCCACACCCCAGGCTACCTGCAATATCATCGAGGGCCTGCAATGGCTGGGCCTCGACTGGCAAGCGGGACCCGATCCGCAACAACCCCTCGAAAAACAACTCGGCGACACCGGCCCCTATTTCCAATCGCAACGACTCGACACCTATCGCCAGTACATCCAGCAATTGATCGACATGGGCCGGGCCTACAAATGTTTCAAAACCCCCGACGAACTCAACGCCGCGCGTCAGCAGGCCAAATCCGAAAAACGCGCGTACAAATATGACTCTACCGAATCCCGGAACCTGACCCCTGATCAGATCGCTGAATGCGAAAGCGCAGGCAAACCCAGCGTCATTCGTTTTCGCATGCCAGACGCAGACGTGACATTTCATGATGCTGTGTTTGGCGACGTCACCGTCAAGTCATCCGAACTCGAAGACTTCATCATTCAGAAAACCGATGGCTTCCCCACGTTCCATCTGGCCGTCACCATCGACGATGCCACGATGGGCGTGACCCATGTCATCCGCGGCCAGGACCATTTGTACAACACCCCAAAACATGTCGCATTGTTGGATGCATTGGGATTGACGCGGCCGGACTACGCACACCTGCCGCTGATTTTCAACAGTGACGGCTCGAAAATGTCCAAGCGTGATAAGGCCAAAACTGCACGCGCCGCAGCCAAAGCGCAAAACATCCAATCGGTCGACGATGCCACCGGCGTATCATCCGACGACCTGTCCGCATTCCTCAACAAAAAAACCGACGACATCAACATCGCCTTCGCTATTGCCGACACGTTGAAACTCACCTTGCCAGAAATCGATGTCGAGGATTTTCGCCGATCCGGTTATTTGCCCGACGTGTTGCTCGGCTACATTTCCCAACTGGGTTGGTCGCATGGCCATCCCACCGAGCGTTACGGGTTGGATTACATCGTCGAAAAATTCGCGTTGGCTGACATCAATAAATCCAATGCCAAATTCGACCGCGACAAGCTCGCCAAATTCAACACTGAAGCGATCACCGCCCTGCCGCCGGATGAATTCCGCGAATTATGGAAAGCCCATTGCGCTCGCTACGAACCGGCCTATCTCGAAAAACTCGACGACGCCGCATTCGCACTGCTAGCCACCAGCTATCAGGAACGCAGCCGCACCTTGCAGGAACCTTGCGACAACGGCCAATTTTTCATCATCGCTGATGATGCGATCGAATACGATGCCAAGGCCGTCAAAAAATTCATGGCCAAAAACGACGGCGAAGGATTCACCATGCTGCGCACCTTGCGCCCTGCACTCGAGGCCCTGGATGATTTTACCGCGGCCCCGATCCACGCCCTGATCGAACGCACCAGCACCGAACAAGCGGTGGGCATGGGTAAAATCGCCCAACCCTTGCGTGTCGCCATGACCGGCAGCAGTGTCAGCCCACCAATCGACCAGACGCTCGCCATCCTGGGCAAGCCCACCGTGCTCGCCCGCATCGATCGATGCCTGAATGTGCTCGCAGAAACCGCGGAGTCCAACGCATGAAATACTGGCTGATCAAATCTGAACCATCGACGTGGTCGTGGGACAATCACTGGAAGAAAAAAAACCGCACCGAGCCGTGGGACGGCGTGCGCAATCACACCGCCAAAAACAATCTGATGGCCATGAAAATCGGCGACCGCGCTTTTTTCTATCATTCGGTCAAGGAAAAACAAATCGTTGGCATTGTCGAGGTGGTCAAGGAATCCTATCCGGACAAAACCGACAAGACCGGCAAGTTCGTAGCTGTGGATTTCAAAGCCATCGAACCGATCAAAAATCCGGTCACGCTCGACCAGATCAAGCAAACCCCCGCGCTTGCCAGTATGGTACTGGTTAAACAAAGTCGGCTGAGCGTTCAGCCGGTGACCGCGACGGAATGGAAAACCATTCTGAAAATGGCAGGCCACTAGTCCGCCATTGCCCGTAAATTCGCCTGTAAAACCCTGACTCTGAAAACTGGAAATATCACATGTCCCTGATCGTGACTGGCAGCATCGGTATCGACACCATTGAAACCCCCGACGGCAAAATCGCCAACAGCGTGTTGGGCGGTTCGAGTATTTATTTTGCCGGGGCGGCCAGTTTTTTCGGTGGCGTGCGATTGGTCGGGGCGGTCGGCGAAGATTTTCCCGATGAATTTGTGACGCCATTTACCGATTTCGGTGTCGACATTGCCGGACTCGAACGGCGTGCGGGCTCCAAAACATTTCGTTGGCACGGCAAATACCTGCCCAACATGAACGACCGCGAAACCGTCAGCGTCGACCTCAACGTGTTGATCGAAGACTTGCCACCGGTGCCCAGCGCTTACGGCGATAGCGAATACGTCTTTCTGGCTGTGACCTCGCCACAGAATCAACTGGCATTGCTCGATCAGTTCCCCAAAAAGAAACTGGTTGTCGCTGACACGATCGATCTGTACATCAACACAGAAGCCGACGCGCTGGACGAAGTGATCAAGCGCGTGGACGGCCTGATCATCAACGATTCGGAAGCTGAACTATTAACCGGCAAAACCAACGCGATCGAAGCGGCTGACGAACTGGTCAAGCGTGGTCCAACGTTTGTCGTGGTGAAAAAAGGAGCGCACGGCGCGATCCTACGTCATCGTGATGGCTACGCGGTATTGCCAGCCTATCCTTCCACGCGCGTGATCGATCCAACCGGCGCGGGCGACAGTTTTGCTGGGGGCATGATGGCCTACCTGTGTGCGACCGATGACACGTCATTGCCATCGCTGAAAAAAGCCATGGCCTATGGCACCATGGTGGCCAGCTACACCATCGAAGCCTTCAGCATCCAACGCCTGACCGAAATCTCACGTCAAGATATTGATAGCCGTTTTGCAGAATTTGCGAACATGTTGGAAATCACAGCGTAACAGCACGAACATGACTAAAAACGGAACAGCCTAGGGAGTAGGGCCTCCAGGACCATCGCCCTCGCCCTTTGTCGTATCGGCCTTCATGGCAGCCACTTGAGGTCGAACGCTATCGCTCGTCATCATGATTCCAGTATGATTTGTGCGTACTACCACTGCTTTTTCCTCGGCTTGTTTGTCGTTATCGCTTTTATCACCCTTCTCGCCTTTGTCGCCACTGCCTGAACCACCAGGGTTTTCGCCGCCGGATCCATCAACCTCACCGGCAGGTCCACGTGACACCAACGATATGGATCCCACGTCATTGGCACCTTTGTCGCCGCTACCTGAACCGCCGGGGTTTTCGCCGCCGGGCCCATCACCTCCACCCGGGGGCCGGTGCGTGATCAATGTTGTTGGTGCCACACCATTGGTGGTGTCAAGCAACGACTGATCGGCAGGCTGTGTGGTCGGTGTTTCAGTAGGTGTCGAAGAATTGATATAGCTATCCGGATGTTGTCCGCCCGGTTCGTCTGCTTGTCCACACCCGTTCATCATGGGCAGCACGACCACAACCATCAAAAAGCACATGATCATAATTGCTATTTTTTTTACCAAGTGTTTCAACATGTTTATATTCCTGTGAATAGGGTCATCAAATAGCTGCTATGGAGTCGTAGATTTTTATTTTTGGGTCGGCGGCGTATCCTGTACCAGTTTGCGAATAGGATGCCACGACCCTAGCCGAATACGATTGTCAGCATGATCATAATCATCCACGCCAATATCCACATATATCGCAAACCAATCGTCCGAAAACGCACGAATAAAAAAATCATTGGACGACAAGGTTGATTCCGTCGGAGGCACCCTGCCTGTCCCCCCCCAAGTCTTCGCCTTGATTCCAAACAGGCCGTCCCGTTGATCCCAATACTTAACATCCATGGCATTGGCAAAACCAAGCCCTTCCTTCCACGACAGACTGCCACTCTCGCTATCAACACCCGGCCCATTAACTTGACGTATCTCTTGTGGCGGAATAGAAGCGACATTTAGTGTACCTATGTAGGGCCGCGCCGTGATGTAATGAATATCAATCGGATACTCACTATTATTGCGTAGATCAACTCGATAGGTCACTAAATAAATCTTGGACCCGTCATCGTTGTCCTTCACCGGAACACACGTAAGTGTTAGTTTGCGTATTAACTTTCGCGATTTCTGATTATCAAGCTTAAATTGTTCCGCCTCGGCACGGGTTTCCAATAGAATTTTTTCAATCGCCTGTTTTTCGTGGGCAAATATTGCCTCCGCATTTTTAATCGCGACATCATGTTGCAAAATCTGTTGTTGCAAATCCAGCGTATGCCTACCAAATGAAACGAACTGATAAAGCGCCCAAGCGCCGCCTAGGACCAAAGCCAGAATCTCAATAGATTTAATGACACGTTCAAATGGCACACCCCACATCGAACGAGGAGGTGGCTTATCTTCAAAACATGCACATATCTTATTGACCTGCTCATCATTCAGGTGAATATGATGATCCGTCATTGAATACTCCCGGCACGATATACTAACTATCTATCACGATATATTTCGTTTTTATAGAATATCATTATTTTTCAATCAAGCTATACCTATAATCACACTAGCCCAAACACTTCATATCCCGATTGATAATCAATTCCCGTATAACCAACAAAATCGCGTCACAATTATTGCCAAACAAACACGCCACAAAATACAGCGGCCTGTGACGGGGTTACCATCACAGGCCGCATTGTGTGCCATCAATTAAAGAAGTACTATATCAAATTAGCACGCTAGACCTTGCCCAGCGAACACTAGCATGCGCCGCAGGAGTATCACGCGGTCTGCGATTCGCTGACCACTGGTTCGCGGCCTACGCAGTAATAGTTGAAGCCATGTTCACGCAGCACATGACGGCGATACACATTTCGGCCATCGAAAATCACACGGTCTTTCATGCGGTTGGCGACCTCTTCGAAATCAGGATGTTTGAATTCATCCCAATCGGTGCAGACGATCAAAGCATCCGCACCATCGAGCGCGTGCATCGGGTCGTCGGCATAGGTGATTTGATCACCCAGGACCAGATGGCATGTTTCGTGAGCGACCGGATCATAGGCCACCACTTCGGCACCCTGTTCGAGCAGGTGCTTCATGATGGTGATTGATGGAGCTTCACGAATATCGTCAGTGCCGGGCTTGAACGCGATACCCCAGACGGCAAATTTCTTGCCCGACAGACCCGCACCATTGAAATGCTTGTCGATCTTGGTGATAAATGCTTTGCGTTGTTCCTGGTTCACCTGATGCACCGATTCGAGCAACTGCGTGGGATGGCCCACTTCGTCGCCCATACTGATGCATGCCAACACGTCTTTGGGGAAACACGATCCGCCGTAGCCCAGACCGGGGTACAGGAATTGATTGCCGATGCGTTTGTCGCTGGTCATGCCACGCCACACTTCATCAACGTCAGCGTGATAGTGCTCGCAGAGATTGGCGATCTCGTTGATGAACGAGATCTTCGTCGCCAACATCGCGTTGGCCGCATACTTGACCATCTCTGCCGAAGGGATGTCCATGATGAAAATTGGATGACCATTGCGCACGAACGGCTCGTAGAGATCACGCATGCGATCGCCAGTGCCCTTGTCATCGCAACCCACCACCACGCGGTCGGGCTTGTTGAAGTCGTTAATCGCAGCGCCTTCTTTGAGGAACTCCGGATTGGATGCCATGGTAAATGCTTTGCTGGTTTTGGCCGCGATGGCTGCCTTGACCTTGGCATTGGTTCCCACTGGCACGGTCGATTTGACGACGATGATCTTGCGTCGTTTTTCACTGACATCACCGCCGGTGTTGCCCGGCGCGTTTTCGATGGCTTCACCCACATCGCCTGCGGCAGCCAACACGTATTTCAAATCGGCTCGACCGCGTTCATCGCTGGGCGTACCCACGCAAATGAAAATAATTTCGGCTGACTGATAGGCGGCGACCTTGTCGGTGGTGAATTTCAGGCGACCGGCTTTCGTATTACGGCGGATCAATTCATCCAGCCCCGGCTCATAAATCGGACTGATGCCTTGATTGAGCTTGTCGATCTTGGCCTGGTCAATGTCCAGACAAGTGACTTCATTGCCGGTGTTGGCAAAACAGGTCCCTGTGACTAGACCAACGTAACCTGTTCCCACCATGGTGATGCGCATATTTGCCTCCCGCCTTGTTTTGGCGGCTATGAAACTGAAAGTGTCCCTGAACGCTCGCCATAAAAGGCGACCTTGATTGCTTATTCGGCAATCTGTACCCCTCAGTATAGTTCGAATCAAACCATGTACCCAAAAAATTCACAAGTTATCACCCCCCCACTTCCCCCCCACGCTTCCACCCCCGCACACACCCACCCACCCCCACACACTTCTCCACCACTTCACCAGCATGTCCTGACGCTTCTTTCCACCCCTTCTTACCGGCCCGTCTCACCCTATCTTTGCCCCGCTCACCTCATCACACACTCCCCCCATCTCCCCTCCCCACACACCCACACCTCACGCTTGTCGGCACCCCTTCTGTGATTCCTAACCGGCGATAATCGGCAGCCGGCCCCAAAACCGGGGCCCCATAGCGGCCTACACCCGTCTTGCCTATAATGGCCAATTCGGACTCGACCGACGTCAAGCACGCCAGTTATTCGACCGATCCTGCCTACCTCCGGATGAACACCCGGACAGCTTGCCGGCCCACCTTGAACCGACCACTGGACCGGCTTTTGCGATTCAATTTATTTGTTTTTTGTTACCAATAATCTAACCCCCCGGAATTGTTGCCATGCCCCCTGTCAAGAAGCCTGCCAAACCTGAACCTCTGCTCAAAACACCACAAGACCAAATCAGCAAAGTCGAGCAATTCAAATTGGCTGCCAACGTGCGCGGCGATTTGAAGGAACAGTTCGCGGACCTGTCTGATGATTCGATTGCCGAAGCCGCTGAACAGATCGCCAAGAGCCACGGCATCTATCTGGAATACAACCGCGCCAAAACCGGCAAGGAAAAAGACTGGATGTACATGGTCCGTCTGTCCACCACAGGCGGCGGTAGTTTTACACGCGAGCAATGGGCACTGCTTGATCAGATTGCTGACGAATACACCGCCAACCCCAACGGCTTGCCGTCATTGCGTTTAACCAATCGTCAGTGCGTGCAATTCCATTGGCTCAAAAAAGAAGCCATCCCAGACTTGGTACGGCGCGTGGCCCAGACCGGGTTCTACACCTTGAACGGCTGCGGCGATAACACACGCAACGTCATGGGCTGCCCACTGTCGAAATTTTCCGATCTCTACAACGCCCACGCACTGGCTCACAAATTCGGGCATTACTTCCAGTTGCCTGCCGCGGCGCACATCCAGGTATTCGCCGTCGATACCACGCTGATCCGCGATGCCGAGCAACATTTCAACTACGGCCCGCAACTGCTCAACCGTAAATTTAAAATCGCATTCAGCGCTGCCCATCGCAATCAGGAAACCGGCGACATTGAATACGACAACTGCGTCGAGCTGCGCACTAACGACATGGGCATTGCTCCTATTTTCGATCCTACCTCGCAAAAACTGATCGGCCATCAGGTCTATGTTGGCGGCAGCCAGGGCGAGAAAAACGGCAAGCCATCCATCGCGGCACTGGGCAAACCGTTCGGCATTTTCACGCCAGAGGAATTGACCAAAGGTCTCGACGCCATCGTGGCCACGCACCAGGAATGGGGCGATCGCAAGAACCGTCACTGGGCACGACTGAAATTCGTCATCAAAGCCCAGGGCATTGAATGGTTCCGCGATCAGGTCCGCCAGCGCGGCGCTTCGTTCGATGAACCCAATCCTGAACTCTACCTCGGCGCACGCGAAATGCACCACGGCTGGCAACAACAACCATCCAACGGCAAACTCGCCTACGGCCTGTACATCGAAACCGGCCGACTGCGCGATGACAACAATGGCAAATCCAAAACCATGATCCGCGATTTGATGAACAAATACGACGGCATGGAATTGATGATCACGCCCAACCAGGACGTGCTGTTCACCAACATCGAACCTGATGCCAAGGAGCAATTCGAAAACGAGTTCGCCCAATACGGCTATGGCAAACGCAATGGCAAACCGTACTCGACATTGCGACTGCTATCGGGTGCCTGCGTTGGTTTAGAAACCTGTCGCCTGGCCTACACCGAAAGCGAAAAATTCGAACCGGTCCTGCTCGACGAACTCGACGCGATGGGATTCGGCGATGTCCATGAATCCATCGGCATCACCGGTTGCGAACGCCAATGCTTCCGACCGGCCACCAAAACCATCGGCTGGATCGGACAAGGTCCCGACATGTACGCCCTCAAACTCGGCGGCAGCGAAGACGGATCGACACAAGGCTACTACCTGACCGACGGCGAACACTGGTACCTGCGACAAACCCCGCGCGAATACGTCGCCAAGGTCTGTGCGTTCCTGTTCCGTTACTATCAGGCCAACCGCAACGATGGCGAAACCATGGGCCAATTCCATAATCGCATCGGCATGCCGCCGATCATCGAAGCGCTCAAGGCTGACGACGAACTGGGCAAACTCTTGGAAAAACCCAAGCCCGCCCCCTACGTTCCCGAGGAAGCCAACCACTTGATCCCGGCCAACGCGTAACGCCCGTGGTGGGTCAGTTTGAAAATCATGTTGTATTTGCACCGGGTCAATGACCCGGGTATGCCCCCGGCAACTCGCCTAGGGCTAAAAAGTTCAAACTGACCCAAACCCCACCACACCCCAACGCACGGTTACACGCAAAAACTCTTGATCTCACCCCTTTTTTGGGGTAAGCTTTTCCCATGCGTATGAGAAAGCGTTTCGGTTGTTTATTCGCCATTTTGTGTATCTCCGCCATGTCGCTGGCTCCCATGCTGGCTCCTTCGCGAGCGCTCGCCGCACCCATCACCATCAATAACCACAGCTTCGAAAACGGCACCATCGCAGGCGAAGGCGATTTTCGCGTGCATACCGTTCAGGATTGGGACCCCTACAATCCCGACAACATCAGCGGCGATTCACTCGGCACCATCAATCCGATTGGCACTGATTTTTTCACCAGTCCCAATGCCGTACCTCACGGCAACGTCGCTGCCATTGCCTACATCAATGGCGCATCACACGGAACCGGCCCGCTCGGTTTATCACAAACCCTCGACGCCACATTGCAACTCAACACCACCTACACCCTCAGCGTTCAGGTCGGTAACATCGCTTCGGGCACCGGCACGGGCGCTTCGGCGGGCCTCGGGTTTTTCGATCTCTCCGGTTTCCCCGGCTACGCCATCCAACTGCTGGCCAATGATGTGCTCCTGGCCGAGAGCACTCAGGTCACCGCCGACGTGGCAGGCATCGATCCACTTCCCATCGCTGAAGGACAATTCGAATTGCGAACGGCCCAAGTCACCATCGGTGATGCCCACGACCAAGTCGGCGAGCAACTCGAAATTCGCCTGATCAATCTCAACGTGCTCGACACCGATCTGCCCGGCGGTATCCCCTCCGGCATCGAGGTTGATTTCGATGATGTCCAACTCGACGCCAGCCCCATCCCTGAACCGGCGTCCGTGGTGCTCGCAGTGGTCGGCATGCTCTGCGTCGCTCGCCGATCACGCAAACCACAAGCCGACTGATTCTTCCCCACCTCGCTTCAATTGCTTGCCAGCCCACCGACGCCGTCCAAGCAGCTAGAGCAACTGGCAAAATCATGACCATGCCCCACAGGCAAGTGGACTGTAAGTCTACCTGCCCAAGCTCCAAAAACGTGATGATTAATCACGCCAGTTGCCCTAATTTCAAACAAACGTATTGACGCAGATTGTGCCAGCGTGTTTCAAACTGACTCGCGACCGATCATTCGCACCCCAGACGCCTACGCTGGTACACTGCACGCATGCCTTCCCAATCGACCATGCTCTCTCCCCTCGCATCACTTGGCCGACATGTCTTGATCAATCTCGAGGGCTTCGGCATTTTCACCCGCTTTGTCTTTTCCACTTTCCTCTGGTTTTTCCGTGGGCTGGCCAAGTGGATTCGACCTTCCATCCTGATGCCCCAGCTCTACCACATCGGCACGCGCAGTTTGCCCGTGGTCATGCTCGTTGGAGCGTTCACCGGCATGGTCCTGGCCGTCGAGGCCTATGACCAGTTCGCCGCCATCGGACAGGAAACCAGCCTCGGCGGCATCATCAATGTCTCGGTGGTCAAACAGATCGGCCCGGTACTCGCCGCCATCATGCTCGCCGGTCGTGTCGGGGGCATGGTCAGCGCTCAACTGGGCACGATGCGCGTTACCGAACAACTCGACGCCATGCGAGTCATGGGCGCCGATCCGATCGCTTACCTCGTCGTACCACGCGTCGTCGCATGTACCGTGATGATTCCCCTGCTCACCATCTTTTCCGATTTCATGGGTGTCATCGGCGGCTTCGGTGTCACCGTCTGGGGCTTCGGTGTTAACAGCGATGCCTACTGGAGTTTCTCAGCCTCCTTCATCGACAACTTCGAAGTCTTCCTCGGCCTCATCAAATCCGTCTTCTTCGGCCTCTCCATCGGACTCATCAGTTGCTACAAAGGCTTCCGCTGTGAAAATGGTGCCGCAGGTGTCGGCAAAGCTGCCACGGATGCGTTCGTCGCCAGCTTTGTTGCCATCATTGTCAGCAACTTTTTCATTGCCAAATTTTCAAAGCATATCTACATGCTCATCGATCCCACCGGCGGACAGACCCTTTAACCATCTTTCGCAATCTCAACGCATACGAATCGACGCATCAAAGAACAGTCGCGCAAAAACACAGGCAAAGCTTAACGCGTTACGGACCAGCCTCTCAAGGTCCAACTTCAGCCGGAGCAATACAAGATTGTGTAGAAGAACCAACCACGTCATGCGTCGGCATCCATGGGCCGTCTCCGGTCATCTCACGTAACTGCCGCAAATGATCATTCATGGTATTTTTCATCAGTGAAATGTCGGCACTGTTAATCAGCAAATTCATACCCGCATTCAACAATCGTTGTAGATTCGCACGTTTCATATCCAAATACATTGTATGAAGCCCCACGCCTACGTTTGCCTTGTGGCATCGCTGGCAAACATCCTCAATCACCTCGATGAATTTCGGATTATCGTACTCCTCGGGAATGTCCATCGACACAGTAATGTCGTGTGGCCCAAGGAAAACGCCATCAACACCATCAACACCATCAATGTTGATCAGCGTATCAAGCTGTTCAATCGCTTCCACACTTTCCACGCCAATGATTAAATAGTTTTGGCGGTTGAAATGATCAACGAACGCTTGCGTTTTGGCAGGCAAGCAACATTCACCTGAAATCACTTGCTGCAGCTTTTTTCCTTTTATTGGTCGGTAACGCACAGCCCCAACCAATTCGCGCACCTGGGATTCACTCTCTACATAGGGCACAACGATCCCTTCAGCACCTGCATCGGTAGCCATGCAAACCTCCGATGGACTTATCGAAGGAACCCGAACGATTGGCGAAACACCCCGGGCCGCATAATGACGACACATCATGGCGACCTCTGTGCGATCAATGGGCATATGTTCCGTACAGATGAACGCAAAATCCATCTCCATCTCTGCCGCCATCGCCGCCGCAGTCGGGTTCATCAAGCTAGCGATATGGGTTCCGTAGACACGCTGTCCATTTTTAAGTTGTTCGCGAATTTGTTCACCGGTCATTTCATATTCCTTTGACTAAGTATTAATTAAAGCAAAACCACTTGGGGTTCATCGTTGATATTTAGCAATACACAAACATACGCAAGCCCTTCGACGTCAATCAGAGCTTGCTACATATAGATACATTCTCATGCGTAATATCCCATTAGCCGCCGCCTTTAGGCGGCGCGTGCGTAAAAGGTTTCTTGACAGCGACACCCCACACAAGGATGACGACTAACGAACAAGTCCTAATCAAGTGCTGTTTTATTTGGCGGTATATCCCCCATCAACCACGAGGTTTGCGCCTGTCACATATGCGGAGGCTTCAGACGCAAGAAACACGATTGCGCCTTTCAAATCTGTCTCACCAGCCATACGATTCAGGAATGTACGGGACGAATAGCGATCCTCAAAGGCTTGCGGTTGATCCCATAAAAAACCGCCAGCACTGATCGTGTTCACACGCACGCCATGCTTACCCAAGCGTGCCGCCGCATACCTGGAGAGTTGCAGCATGCCACCTTTATGAAAAAAATAATCAGGTGGAGGCTCTGGCGATTGAAGGTTGTCGTATAGCCACAAATCCGGGCCGACCATACCTTGAATTGAACCGATATTGATAATGCTTCCGGACCGACGCGACGCCATATCGTCGCCGAAAGCCCTGAGCATCAGAAACACACCTGTGGCATTAACCGCCATACTTTCAGCAAAAAACTGGGCATCTCCATCCCAACCCTTCATCGGCCGAGAGACCGCGTTATTCACAAGTATGTCAACACGACCTGCATCGGCAACAATTCGATCCCGCAACGACAATACCGAATCTTCGTTACTCTGATCTAATTCCATGGCATGCACGCAGACATTCTCTGAGGCAAAGACATCGACCTGACGCATCAATGCCTCAATATTTCGACTTGCCATATAGGTCCTCGCCCCGGCCTCGGCCAGCGCCTTGACGATCTGGCGGCCGTAGATACCTGCCCCACCAGTGACCAACGCCACCTTGCCTTCAAGATTAAATGAGTTTAATACTTTCATAATTACCTACGATTTCTCAATACAAAAATCCCACAATCACAAATATCTAGACTTTCTATGTTTTTTGGCCTACTAAAAACATAGACACATGACTCTTTCACAATCCACCGACCTAGCTTTTTCTGAAGCCGGGTAATATTTTGCGTCACGATCAAGCGATAGCTATCAAAACGGTCACCACTCCATTCAATCCAATGCCATACTGCGATATATCTCGGATCGGAATTTGGGCTTACCGAGCTGCCAACGTATCAACAAATCCGTCGAGTTGGCCATAGAGCCACTTCATGCGTGTCGCAACACATAGACATGCGCTGATTATCAAGGCCGAGCAAAAACTCACAATAGACACGCCACATTGGATCAACATCAGTTCGACTCCTGAACATATTCCGATGCAAACCAAACGCTTTGCCTTGCCATGATGCGATGCTCGTGACAGCACCACCACTGGCCTCAGCCAGAGGCCATGACACTTGTGCCTCGGTCGTGCTGTCGGCTTCAAGCTCAAGCGTTTCGGTTGCCACCTGCCTCCCATTGAGTTCTATTTCCAATCGGATCGACTCGCGTTTCGGACTGACATTGCGCAGCATCACGCGTGCCTTGTTGCGTCCAACCATTAAATCTCCCGGATTAGCCGCAACCATTTCAAATGGCAACCATGTAAAAAACATTGTTGTCAGCTATGCCAAACCATTGCCAGCATTCCCGATCTGTCGCTGACTTGAAGCACATGACATGGTTTAGCGGCATCACGAACCTTGCCCAATGCAAACCAACAATCGATTCGCCCGAAGCGGCGCTGCCAAAATCCATCTTGTACCAGGCACCGCCACTAAGCGTCCAAACCGTGGGCGTCCCGGAAGTCGGGTTAGCGTCACCACTGCACTCGGCAATCAAAGCCGCGCTGGCTTGAATCGAAGCCCCCACCAACAAACCAAAAAGCATGAATGATCGTGCGATTCGCTTCACGATTCCTCCTGAAGGGCGCTAGAAATTGGGGCCGAATTACCACAGACCGCGATAATTTCCCACAACATGCGGAATCACACCGCGACGAGGACAGATTATCCTCCCGCGATATAAATGTCAATTAAAATCAAATTCAGGCCAGAAAAACCAGCCACTCCAACGAACATAATAAATAATAAATCCATTAAAAACATATATTTACATCTATTTTTCGACCGTTTGCAAATATCCAAAAAACATGAGGACAGCAACACTTCCTGCCCTGAATTTTATTATTTTCAATATATTTCATTTTCGAAGGATTCGTGATATGCTAGTCATATGACGACATCGAATGCAAATTTGGACAAGCTCGTATCACGACGCGTGAAAGAATCTGCCGAGCGACTCAAACGCCACATTCGCTCCTCGCAACTTCGTCCCGGGGATCGCTACCTGAAGCCCGAAGACGCTGGACGAATGTTGGGCGAGAGTGTGACCACGGTGCAGCGAGCCATGGCGTTACTCGCCGAGCACAACATCCTCGAACGCCGACGCAAAGCGGGCACCTTTATCGGCGAAGCTGCGGTTGCTGCAAAGGCTCAGCCCTTGCAGTGCGTGCATGTGCTACTACCCGAAGTTTGCAGCGGCGAGATATGGGCTTACCAATCCGTTCTGCAACAGATTGAAGGCATGCGACTAACTTTACCCGGCGTCAGTATTCGATTTGATTTCATGCCTAAGGACCAGGTTTCGTTTGCCCAACAAGTGGTCGAGCAATTTGGCGACGACTTGATCGGCGTCGTGCTGATCCTTTCATCCCGCGAACTGCGAGCTTTTTTCAATGAGTCCGCTGTACCGACGGTGGTGATGGGTGGTTCCGAAGCCAACTTTGAAAATCTCTGTTGGATCTATTTGAATCAAACAGAGACCGGCCAAAAACTCACGGACTATTTGTTGGATCGTGGCCATCGAAAAATTGCCACTGTGATGCGCGAGGTATGGTCCTTCGGTGAACACGAAATTCACGACAGCATCGCCAAAACTTTGTCCAAGCATGGACTGGAAGCAGACTCCCTGATGATCCGCAGCGCACCGGTTGAAGCTGGTATTGTGCGCGACCTGGCAAAAAAACTTTTCCTCGAACCCAATCCACCCACAGGCTTTATCTGCCGAACCGATTTACAGGCAGAATGGATTCGACAGGTCGCTGAAGAAATCGGCATGCTGAAAAAAATCGATATCACCGCATGCAGCATCACCGGCTTAATCGGCAAGCCTCGTTTCGTCTGCACCGTCTGCGATACACCCCCGAAGGAACGAGGCCAGGATCTTGGACGCATGCTCAGCGGTATGGCGTCCAACAATCCACCCAAAAATCGAAACCGAACGTTTTCGGTCAAGCTCTTTGACCCCAGCGATCTTTCGGCACAAGTCGATACATGGTCTTGATTCGTGCCCCCCCCCCCCCACACACACACACATACACATACACATACCCATCCCACTTAGAAATCGCGTGTTAGCTGCTGCTTTTTATGATGGCGCGATGGCCTGTGTTTATTCTACGATTCAAAGCGCAATATAAAGGCGGCGGCGAACTATAAAACCACGAAACCATGCGCGTGGTTTTGTGGGATGGGTATCACGCACGCACACTTTTACGCATTCTCGTACTTGCTTTCTCTGAACTTACGCTATGACTCGAGGATCACTTCGCATCATTCAATTGCGCTTCGAGGAACTCGTCATACCAGTCACGCATTTGTCGCGTTGACAAATTAAATGAAACCCCATCGCGCTTAGACGAAATTTTTTCCAATTCTTCCGGCACATCTTCACTGACCATCACCACATCCACACGTACGTTTGCCGCCTTTTCATCCAACACTTTTATTGCCGACGCGATATCCGCTTCATCCAGGTATTGCCCGGTTACCAATACCAGTTGATGCGGCTTGTTCACCAATGCTTTTTCAACCACGCCGGTGAGATTCGCCTGCCCGATCGGCGAGTGACCGCGTAAAAATTCACGCAACTTATCTTTTTGACCCCGCGTGATCGATTCGATATTTTCCGGAAAAACAATCCCACCCTCATCATTCCAGATCAGAATCTGCACCGCTTTCGTTCCACTTTTTTCGACTGTCACCTCCGCCGCATCCTTGGCCATATCCAACCATTTTCGGCCGTGATACGAACCATCAATCGCCACCACCGTTCGGCCCACAATCGGCACACCCATATACGTCGCTCGTTCGGTCGTGAACGGATTGATCGCAGGGTCGTAGCCAAACTCTGCCTTTTCAAATGCGGCGATATCCACTCGCTCGCCACCAAAAGTTTGCCACAAGGCAAAACCAGTGAACCCAACCAACACGGACAACACCACCGCGAACACTGCCACGGTAGCCAGTCGCACGCCCATGCGCTTGCGCCGTGACAACGTCACTTTACCCTTGGCCACACGCACCACCTCACCGGTATCTGTCACATAAACCTCATCGCCCCCCGCGCTATCCCCACTGCTCACTTGTTCCTTGCGACCCTTATTATCACCTGAGTCCATGGCTCGACCTGACCCTGCCACACCGGGACTATCGGGACGATCCGGTCGGCCAGGTCGCTCGGCCCGCCCTCCATCATCACCCGCTTCTTCTTCGCCACCCACCGGCGCACCGGGACGTTCGGCTCGCGTCAAACGTTGCGTTACACCGCCTGTTGTTTCGGGCACCGTCATCATCGCGGCGCAATTCCAACAGCGACACACGCCGCCCGCGAAACCCGTGTCGATTTCCAATTCTGATTTACAACTGGGGCACGTCAGTTCGATTGTATCGCTTTGTTTGGCCACCTGAAATTCCCTTTTCAAAAACTACCCGAACCCATGTGATCCACAAACGCGATGACCACACAACACCACTTGCCATCCCATCATTCCACACCCGTCACCCACAAATAATAAAACCCTGCAGGCATTTCCGCGACTCCACCCATGCCCCCACCACGCCCGCTGCCGATCTGGACTGCGGACACTTCGATATGCGTCGCAGCATACGGCGAGCCTACATACGTCATCGGCCGACGATAGATCACCACATCAGCCCGATCCATACCTGCCAACGCCAGCGCCTGTCGCTTGGCATTTTCCAGATCTCCCACATGATCGACCAATCCGTACCGTAGCGCTGTCTCACCGCTGACCACACGCCCGTCGGTGACCATTGCTAAATCCGACGATGCAATGCCCGGCCGACGCTCGCGCACCAATGCCACAAACCGTCCGTAAAAATCATCCACCAACGATTGCATCACCACCCGCTGATCGTCAGTCATATCGCTCAACGGCGAACCTGCATTTTTATTCGGCCCACTCACAAACGCCTCGGGCTTGATCCCCCATCGTTCCAGTGCCGGCTTCACACTCATCGTTTGAAAAATCACGCCGATGCTTCCCGTCACACTCGTCGGATACGCCACGATCTGGTCCGCTCCACACGCCAGGTAATACCCACCGCTCGCGGCCACATCCATCATCAGCGCCACCACCGGCTTGCCCGTCTGCTCGCGAAAACGCTGCAATTCCCGGTACATCATGTCGCTGGCTGTCACCGTGCCACCCGGCGTATTCAATCGCAACACCACCGCACGCACACGATCGTCGGCCCGTGCCGCATCCAGTTTCTCGCGAAACAATCCCACAGGATTATCGCCCGACGAGAGCAAGCTGCGCGGATGGGCATTCATGATCACCCCCGTTACATCGATGATCGCGATTCGATCGTTACGCCAACCCTCCGCCTTCTCAATCACCTCGACCCGCAGCGCATTATCTTCAGGCGAACCGCCGATCGTAAACGTCATCGGCCCACAACCGGTCAACGCCATCGCAACCGCCATCGCAACCCAACCCGCACACAAAACCATCAACCATTTCATCCACCACTGCCCCACCTCGCACCGCCGTAACTCTTCGCAAAGCCCATCACTCATGACCGCACCTGCTTACCCAGCGCATGCTTAATCACATCGTCCACCGTTTCGACAAACACAAATTTACATTTGCGCCGCACCTGATCGTCCACTTCTTCCATGTCACGCTGATTTTGCTTCGGCAACAAAATGATTTTCACCCCCGCGCGGGATGCGGCTAAGGTTTTTTCTTTCACGCCACCGATTGGCAACACCAGACCGCGCAACGTGATCTCACCGGTCATCGCCAACGAGGGCTTGACTGGCTTGTTCAACAACAGCGACGTGATCGCGGTGTACATCGCTGCCCCAGCCGACGGGCCATCCTTGGGCACCGCGCCCGCAGGGACATGGATATGCAAATCCAAATCCGCCAACTTTGTCGGGTCATAACCCATCTTGGGCGACCTGGCTTTGAACAGACTAAGCGCTGCGGTCGCCGACTCTTTCATCACGTCGCCGATGTGGCCGGTCAAAATTACCTTACCACTGCCCGGATACGTCGCGGCTTCGATAAACAGAATCTCACCCCCCACAGGCGTATACGCCAATCCCAGCACCACACCCGGTGTCGTTGTGACGATATCCAGATCGCGCACATGTTTTTCCGGGCCTAACAATTCTCGCACCAGTTCCGCATCGACCGTGTATTTTTTATTCGATCGCCGACCGTTTTTGCCATTGCGTTTGACCCCCGCTACTCGAGCAGCCACGCCACGACACACCGCGCCAATCTGGCGTTCCAATTCACGGACACCCGCCTCGCGCGTGTAATCGTCAATCACTTTTCGCATGCCTGACACCAACCACTTGCAACCGGCACGCGTCAAACCATTTTCCTTAATCTGACGCGGCACCAGATATTTCTTGGCAATCTCCAACTTGTCGTGATCCGTGTAACCAGCGACCTCAATCAATTCCAAACGATCATGCAACGCAGGCGGTACGTTCCCGATGTAATTCGCGGTGCAGATAAAAATCACCTGCGACAAATCGAATGGCACATCCAGATATCGATCCACAAACGCATTGTTCTGACGTGGATCCAATACTTCCAACAGGGCTGACGCGGGATCGCCACGAAAATCCGCGCCCAGTTTGTCTACCTCGTCCAGCATCAACACCGGGTTGTTCGTGCCCGCTCGTCGAATCTCCTGAATAATGCGCCCCGGCATCGCGCCGATGTAGGTCCGACGATGGCCACGCACTTCCGCTTCATCACGAATACCACCCAGACTCAAACGGGCAAACTTCCGACCCATCGCGTCCGCAATCGACTGCCCCAGACTCGTCTTACCCACACCCGGCGGCCCCACCAAACACAAAATCGGACCTCGCCCACCCCCCACCCCCCCCACGTTTTCCTCTGCAATACTCGCCCCATTGCCAGTCCCATTTGCGCGGGACCTATCACGTTTGGCTTTCTCGGTCCTACTCGAACTACTGGCCAATTTGCGCACCGCTAAAAACTCGATCAAACGGCGTTTGACTTTTTCCAGATTGAAATGATCGCGATCGAGAATTTTTCGCGCGCGTTCGAGATCCAGATTGTCTTCACTCGAAACATTCCATGGCAAATCGGCCACCAGTTCCAGGTAGCTCATCAGCAATGAATATTCCGGACTCGCAGGCGGGATTGACTCGAGCCGTTTCAGATCGCGCATCGCCTCGTCCAACACTTTTTCCGATGGCTGGGCGTCCTCAATCCGTTGACGCAACTCAATCAATGATTGGTCCGCCTGACTGTCTTCTTCGCCCAATTCGCGTTGAATGGCTTTGATCTGTTCACGCAGGAAAAACTTTCGCTGACCTTCGTGAATGGTGCTCTGCACATCCTCTTGAATTTTCTGCTGCAGTTGCACGATTTCCAGTTGCTTGGAAACCTGTTGATGCACCAGTCGCACCCGCTTGGGAATATCCACTTCTTCGAGCAAATCCTGTTTGGATTGGATATCCAGATTCAGATTCGCGGCGAGAAAATCTGCCAGGGCGCCAGGGGCTTCGATATTCATCAATACCGTCAACGCCTGTTCCGGCGCATTGGGCGACAACTCAATCAACTGCCGGGCCTGATCCCGTAATTGACTGATACCCGCGCCGAATTTTTTACCACGCCCACCCTTTTCCTTGATCGAGGAAATCTGGGCCACGTGGTATGGGTCGGTTTGTTTGAACGATTTAATCCGAATCCGGCCCAAACCATGCACGATGATCGACACCGTTTCGTCGGGCTGACGAATCAATTTCAACACCATCGCCGCGGTCCCGATCCGATACAAATCATCAGGTCCGGGGTCTTCCACATCCTCATCACGCTGGGCCACCAGCCCGATGATTTTTGATTGCGGCAATGATTCGTCGAGCATCTGACGACTGCTCGGACGCCCCACGCCCAACGGCATCACCGTGCCGGGAAACATCACGGTCCCACGCAACGGCAGGATCGGCAGTGTCGCTGGCAATTTCGTGATCGCTTGATCGGTCGGCACCACCAGGTCGCTCGACAGATCGTTGGCATTCACGTCAGTTACAGATTTGGTTTTACGTCGACTCAATCGAAAACTAGCTCCTAAGCAACCCCCCCACCTTACCCCTCGATACACAGTTCGTTATATACAGTTCACCACCCCCCCACTTCCCCCCCACTTGTCCCCACGCTTGTCCCCACGCTTGTCCCCCCGTGCCCTCCCGATTGCCCTGCGGTCATGCTCCACGCACGTCCCTCATTTCGACACCCCGGCGATCGGCAGATCAATCCATAGATAACCCTCTTGATATGTCGTCAACACCGCGTGACGATCGATCGGATCAGGCAAAGAAATCGTTCGACTAAATGGGCCATGGTCAATTTCCATACTGATGATACGCATCGGCTTGGCAGGTGATGCACCGGTACGGCGCTGAGTGCTCGCAGCATTATCTTTTGCCTTTCCAGAAGCGGGGCCAAGTGCAGGGCCAAGAGCAGGGCCAAGTGCAGGGCAGGGATCGGGGGTGAGCCGATTGCCTCGGATCGTAATGGATCGAGGCAACAATTGGATTTCCATGTCATCGGGATTCAAACCCGCCAGATCGACACAAATCCGGAAACTGTCGTGCAAGCGATAGACATTGACCAACGGCGACCAGCAATCCCGTGGCGAAAAATCGCCCACATGCCAATGCCAGAATTGGGCCACCACCTCCCGCACCTGGTAGGAAACGCTGTCTGATGATTCTGGTGTCGTCGATCGTGCCATAGTCAGTCCCTGCCCCCCGCCTGATTCTCGCTCACTTTAATCTCACTCGCGACCCCACATTGTTCCGGTGTACCAAATCCCGTGTTTCTCCGCATCTCCCCTATCTTACCCACCCCCCCCCCACCATCCCCCGCCATCCCCCGCTTACCTCCGCTTACCTCAATCTCGCCTCCATCCCCCCACACGCCCATGCGTTCCACATCCATACGGCCATTGCCACAGACATCGGCCTGCCCTAAAATGCCTAGTTCGCTCATACAGAATACCACTAGTTGCTCGACGATTCGTCTTCGCCAGCACAACTGTACTGGATTGCCCACAAAAGGCCTTGCCACATGACCACCTCGTCCACTACCGCTGATTCCACGCCTGACCGGAGTGCCATGCCCGATGTGCAAAGCTCGGCTGACATTCGACACATTGCCATCGATAAAGTCGGCGTCAAAAACATTCGCTATCCGATTGTGTTGCAGTGTCCCAAAACCGGCGGCAAACAACACACCATCGCTCGCGTCAACATGTACGTCGGACTGCCCCACCACCAGAAAGGCACGCATATGTCGCGCTTTCTGGAAGTGCTCAATCGCCATCACGAGTCCATTCAGTCCGACCAGATCATGGACGTCTGCCATGACATCCAGGAACGTTTGGAAGCTGAAGAGTCGCATTTGGAATTGCAGTTTCCGTATTTCATTGACAAAAAAGCGCCCGTCAGTGGGCAACCCGGCAAACTCGATATCGAAGTCACCTTCGAAGCCACGAGCAATTCGCATGATGATTTTGTCATGGGTATCAAAGTGCCCGCGACCAGTCTCTGTCCCTGTTCCAAAGAGATTTCCGAATACGGTGCGCACAACCAGCGCTGCGAAATGGAAGTCAAAGTGCGATTCACCAAGGGCCAATACATGTGGATTGAGGATCTGTTCGAAATCGTCGAACAGTGTGCGAGCACGCAAGTGTTTGCTGTACTCAAACGTCCCGACGAAAAATGGGTCACTGAACGTGCGTTTGAGAATCCGAAGTTTGTCGAAGATATCGTGCGCGATCTGGCCATTGCTCTCGACGCGGAAAAACGCATTGCCTGGTATCAGGTCAATAGCGAAAATTACGAGTCGATCCATAACCACAACGCCTACGCATTTATCGAACGCGATAAAACGCAGGCCTGATGGTGCCAGTACCACCCGTCAGAACAGGCCGAACAGTCTCAACAATTCAAGCGAATCACGCGTTTTGTGGACTCACTCGATTGATCTGACACACCGGGGCCAGCCGTGATAAAATTACGGCATGAGCGGTAAGCACGATAATCAGGGCAAGATCAAATCCTATGCCAGTCAGGCAGGCGGTTGGGGCGCGTTAAAAGGTTCGCTCAAGCACGTCGTCAAAAATCGCGGCATCACGCGCAGCATGTTGACGTTGTTGCGCGTCAATCAACCCGAAGGTTTTGATTGCCCAAGCTGTGCATGGCCGGACCCGAAGGATGCCAGCTCCTTTGAATTTTGCGAAAACGGTGCCAAAGCCGTTTCGTTTGAAGCCACCGCCAAACGAGTGACGCCTGATTTTTTTGCCAAACACACCGTCACGTGGCTGAACCAACAAACCGATCACTGGCTGGAAGATCAGGGCCGACTGACCGACCCGATGCGCTACAATCCCACGACGGATCATTACGAGCCGATCGCATGGGACGATGCCTTTCGCGAAATCGCCCAACAACTCCAAGCATTGGATTCACCCGATCAGGCGATTTTCTACACCTCGGGGCGAGCGAGCAATGAAGCGGCCTTTCTCTACCAATTATTTGTGCGCATGTATGGCACGAATAACATGCCCGATTGTTCGAACATGTGCCACGAATCGAGCGGCGAGGCGCTGAGCGAATCGATCGGCATCGGCAAAGGCACCGTGCGTCTGGATGATTTCGAACACGCGGATGCGATTTTCGTCATCGGACAAAACCCGGGAACCAATCACCCGCGCATGTTGAGCGAATTGGAAAAAGCATCACGACGCGGCGCGGAAATCGTCACCTTGAATCCATTGCGCGAGCGCGGCCTGGAACAGTTCACGCATCCACAACATGTGATGCCGATGCTGAAAAATTCAGCCACATCGATCAGTTCGTTGTATTTGCAAGTCACGCTGGGTGGCGATCTGGCTGCGCTCAAGGGGATCATCAAACACGTGTTGGAAGCCGAATCCACCTATCCCGGCAAGGTGTTGGATCATGAATTCATTCGTGAGCACACCGCGGGTTTTGAGGAACTGGTTCGTGATATTGAAAACACCTCGTGGGAATCGATCGAAATACAATCGGGATTGAGTCGCGAACAGTTATTGCGAGCGGCTGACATTTATGTGAAATCGAAGCGCGTGATTATCTGTTGGGCCATGGGTTTGACACAACACAAGCACGCGGTGCCGACGATTCAACAAGTGGTCAACCTGTTGCTGTTGCGGGGCAACCTGGGCAAACCCGGCGCAGGCGCATGCCCAGTGCGTGGGCATTCCAATGTGCAAGGCGACCGCACCGTGGGTATCACCGAACGGCCCAAGCCCGCGTTTTTGGATAAGCTCGCTGAGGTGTTTGAATTCGAACCGCCGCGCGGCCATGGGCATGACGTGGTGGGTGCGATTGAGGGCATGCTCGAGCCTGCGGACAGCCCGACGCGTTGTCGATTTTTCCTGGGACTCGGTGGCAATTTCGTGGCCGCGTCGCCGGATACGGATCGAGTCAGTGAAGCGATGAACCGATGCGACATGACGGTGCACATCTCGACCAAGCTCAATCGCAGCCATGTGGTGCATGGGAAAAATGCGTTGATCTTGCCATGCCTGGGCCGAACCGAACGCGATGAACAGGCGAGCGGGCCGCAGCGGGTGAGTGTTGAGGATTCGATGAGTCAGGTGCATTTGTCGCATGGCAAAAATCCACCTGCCAATGCCAATCTGCGTAGTGAATGTGCCATTATCGCGGGGCTGTCCAAAGCGACGTTTGGCGATCGTTATAAAATTGACTGGGATGCCTTGATCGCCGATTACGATCGAATTCGCGATTTGATAGCGATGGTATTGCCGGGAATTTATTCTGATTTCAACAAGCGTGTGCATACGCCGGGTGGTTTTTATCTGGGCAACAGCGCGGCAGAACTGAAATTTGAAACCGCCAACGGCAAGGCAAATTTTGTCGCCGCTGCGATTCCTGATCTGACATTGCCTGCCGGGCAATTGCGTTTGCAAACCTTGCGTAGTCACGATCAATTCAACACGACGGTGTACGACATGGACGATCGCTATCGCGGCATCTATGGCACACGGCATGTGGTGTTGATGAATGCCGAAGACCTGGCCGAACGCGGACTGACCGATGGCGACATGTTAAACATCACCAGTCATACGATTGAGGAACAAGGCGAGCAACGTCATGTGTCGGGTTTTCGAGCGGTGACGTTTGATATGCCACGCGGATGTGCCGCGGGCTATTTTCCGGAATTGAATCCGTTGGTGAGTTATAAAAGTTTTGCCGATCGCAGTCGCACGCCGTTATCAAAATTCATTCCCATCACGGTTGAAAAAATGCCATGACGCGTCGCGACCAAGCCACCACACGCGTGACCGTGATGCAATATCGTGGGGATGAAGCGACGGCTGCCGATGATGCGCTGGCCGTTGAGGAACCGCTGGAAATTCGATTGGGGGATAAGCCGTTAGCGATCACGATGCGCACGCCGGGTGGCAGCGGTACAAGCATTGCGAATGATAATGCGCTTGCGCCAAACACCCTAGCCATTGGCAATCCCTGGGGAAACGTGGGGGGCGTGGGGGGCGTGGGAACCGTGGGGGGGGAGGATGGGGAATTGGCGGCGGGGTTTTGTTGGACAGAGGGGTTGATCGAGCATCCGGACGAGTTGGTGCACGTGGAGCCAGACCAGGTGGCCGACTATGGCAACGTGGTGCGTGTGACCTTGACCGACGAAGCGATGCAACGCCGGGCCCAGCGGATTGCCTGTGCGACGCGCGAGCAATATCTCTCGAGTTCGTGTGGCTTGTGTGGCAAGCAATCGATCGATCGTTTGCATCAACATGTGCGTCCGATCGCTGGGGATTTCACAGTGACGCGTGAGGTGATCCATGGCTTGCCTAGCAGGATGCGTCAAGCCCAATCGGCATTTGATCAGACCGGCGGATTGCATGCGGCGGGTTTGTTTTCCAACATCGGCGAGTTGCGCGTCTTGCGAGAAGACATTGGCCGACATAACGCCGTGGACAAAGTGATTGGGCATCAGTTATTGCTCGGCCGCATGCCATTGGATTCTGCGGACGCAGGGATTCTGCTGGTGTCGGGCCGATCGAGTTTTGAAATCATGCAGAAGGCTGCCATGGCTGGGATTCCCATCGTGTGCGCGATCAGTGCCCCAAGCAGCATGGCCGTGGCGACAGCAGCCGCGTTTGATATGACCTTGATCGGTTTTTTGCGAGACGATCGGATGAACGTGTACCACGATCGCCAAGAGCGCCCACGCCTGGCGTGATATGCAAGCCTGCATTTCGATGCATGCCATAAACATGATGTTTAAGACGAACTGGTAGGCGAAGTAGAAGAAGCCGTTGGCATAGCGGTTGGTGAAGTGGTTGGTGATATCGTCATAGATTCACGCCTGCTCCAAAAGACGCCGCCGGGTTTTACCGTGATACCGACAGCGATACGACAAGCGACACCTCAAGCAACTCAACAAGCGCAAAAAAAACCGAGGCCAGTCGCGAGCATGTTTACCATACCCATGAACTGACCTCGGAAGTCTTGTCGCCAATCATCTCACTTTACTGATTCATATCGCCAGTTGGCTGGGCATCTTCAGTGGTATGACTGTCAGCTTTCTTGTGATGGTCAGCCTTTTTATCCGAGGCTTTCCAGTCGCCGTGCATCATGGCACCAAAGGTCGGCAACTTCTGCTCAAACACCTTGTAGGCCCGCTTGATCTGTTGCTCATAACGCAGATCCTTCATGTCCGCCGGTGCGTTTTCAGCCTGTGCCAGCTTCGCGGCATCAAAGCCCACGATGACCTGGCCGTTCTGAATGTGATCCACACTGCTGAACGGCAACAGTTTCAACGTGTCAGCCGGTTGATCATCCGCAGGATCAATCACCAGCGCCGCCACCTTACCCGAGGCACATTCGATCAACACGTAATCCACTTCGCCGATGGTGGCTTCACCTGTGCCAACCACGTCCGCACCAGCCAGATCACTGGCCAAGAACATCACCGGATCATGTGGCTTGTCGGAACTTTCGTAGCCAAAGAATGTCTGAACATCATCCAGCAACGTTCGAACTTCCAGGTTACTCCATTCCTTGGCGTTAAACGTTGGCATCTCCTGGAAACGTTCTTCGGTGGCGTTGATCATCATGCGATCCTGCGCTTCATTCCATCGCAATTCTCGATGGGGAACTGCGTAATCAGTACCACCCACATCCAACGCCCCGTCATCCACATTGAGCACGATGTAATCCACCGTGCCATTGGGTTGGTCAATGATCAGGTCCGTAACGGTGGCTAACTCATTACCATCGCTGCCATAAATTTTTTGGCCGATCACTTCGTTCGCTTTTTTGAAAGCGTAACGCTGTGCCATATCTTGATCCATGCGGCTTTGATCAGCCTTCGCATGAGTGTGTTCAGCTTTCTTCTGAGCGTCGGCCTGTGCGTTGGACTTCGTGTTGGACGATGCTGTGTCTTTGTGTTCCTTTTGCATTTCTGCTTGTTTGTTGTTGTCGTGCGGCGCGTTGTCTGGCATCGCGTTTTCTGCCCAGACTGGCACCATCACCAATCCAGTGGTAAGCGCTGTCGCAGCAAATACGTTTCGTGTGAGTGAGTTCTTCATGACTGAGAATCCTTTCAATCAATGTCTAAGATCAATTCGTCGGTATGACACACGCTGTGCCACACCAAACCGTCCGTATCTTAAAAGGACCACGTTAAGCCGATCTAAAGCTGTGATTAAGTTTTTTTCATGTACCGCGCACAGTCCCAGAAGCGATAGAGCGCTTTGCGTCATTGGTGACCGCATCGCAATCCGGGCGGGTCACTAAAGTGACCAGTCCAGCGTGAGTAATTAGTAGGACAGAAATTTTGCAAGACGCTCTAACTGATCCGGGGCAAAACCGCGTCCCGAATAAGACATGCAAGACATGATGACAACGGGTGGTCACGACAGACAGCCATGGCTACAAACGGCAAAACTTAATTTGAAAATCGTGAAACAGGCAAGGCGTTTATCAGCAGGCAACATCACACTGCAGCGTCGAGCGAGAGGACCTGTTCGTCGGCGTGGTAACTGCTGCGGACGAGTGGGCCTGACTCGACGTGACGGAAGCCGATCGCTTCGCCACGAACTTTAAATTCATCGAATTGCTCGGGCGTGACCCAATGGGAAATGGGCAGATGTTTTTTCGTGGGTTGCAGGTATTGCCCCACGGTGAGAATGTCGCAGGTATCCCAGGGATGATCCGTGTCGGCCACGCGTGTGCCATCGACCACGTCGTGCATCAGTTGGGTGATTTCATCATCGCGTTCGCCGATGCCGACCATGATGCCGGTCTTGACGGTCAGGCCTTGCTCTTTGCAACGTCGTAACAATTCGATGCTGCGATCATATTTGGCCTGCGGGCGCACGGCAGGATACATGCGGCGCACCGATTCCATGTTGTGATTCAAAATGTCGGGACGCTGATCGATGACCAATTGCAACGCGTCCCAGTTGCCCATGAAGTCGG
This sequence comes from Phycisphaerae bacterium, assembly GCA_030426385.1. Lineage (GTDB taxonomy): Bacteria > Planctomycetota > Phycisphaerae > Phycisphaerales > Phycisphaeraceae > JAUHYI01. The sequence continues at coordinate 7,372 of JAUHYI010000005.1, read as the reverse complement.
GGATCAAAACCTCGATACTGGTCTCGGGCGATTTGTCGCGAATGCGCATGATGGTTTCTGCCCAGATGCGTGCCCCGCCATCGGGTAACTCGTCACGGTTGACGCTGGTGATGACGATGTGGCGTAAGCGCATCAACGCGACGGATTCTGCGACGCGACGCGGTTCATCGGTGTCGTATTCGGGAGGCCTGCCGGTTTTGATGTGACAGAAACCACACGCGCGGGTGCACACATCGCCGAGGATCATGATGGTGGCCGTTCCGCGATCCCAACATTCGCCCATGTTGGGACACTTGGCCGACTCGCAAACGGTGTGGAGGCGATGGTCGTCCATGATCTTGCGTAATTTTTTGTAACCGGGTCCGCCGGGGAGTTTGGCACGAAGCCAATCGGGTTTTTTCCGGCGGATAAAATCAGCAGGATCAGGGGCAGGGCTCAGAATGCGATCGGCGAGTGACAGTTTCATGGTGTGCGAAACATTATACAGGAGTGCGGGAGGGGTAGTATGGATCGCAATAGGATGCCGGTTATGGAGCGTTAAGCCGCCCGCGGCAGTGGAAGGGGATGGAAAACGTGGGTAAAAACGGATAGACTGCGGCGATGATCGATCGGTGGAAATTGCAGGTGAAAATTAGAAAAGTGGGGTTGGCCAACGTGCTGATGTTGGTCGCCAGTTTGGCCTGCGTATGTGTCGCAGGATGTGGCGGACCACCACGAGCGAGTCAGGGAGGGTTCGATTCAGATAACCCCGGTGCGAAGCTGTACGCGATCCATGATGCGGGGGCGAATCGCGATGCGACCAAATTACGACATCTGGTGGCAGAGCTCGATAGCGATGATCCAACGGTACGCATGATGTCGATCGAAGCATTGGAGCGCATCACGCAAACGCGGTTAGGTTACAATCCATACGATAATGCTGCGAAACGCCAGGATGCGATTCGCCGTTGGGTCGACGCGGTAAAATCGGGGCAGTTTGTAGAAGCGTCGTCGCCGTGATGTCTGGTACTTCGTACCTGATGCATGAGGCACACGGCGCGAGGCATGAGGCATGAGGCACGCGAAATGGTACGTTCATGAAATCTGTGTGGTGTGTGCTACGCGGTTTCGTGCGTTTAGTTCATGATGTTTGTTCATGATGTTTTTTCATGGCATTTGTTCAGGATAAATTCACACCGCACCATTCATTGATTTTACTTTGACACCTTTGACTCCGTCATCCCCCGTTATATAGAAACCCAAGAACCATGTCAGAACCGACCACCATGACGCAAACCAGTCCCATCGAAGGCGGCACCCTCGTGTGCGTCGCAGGCGATGTGGACATGAGCAGTTCCCCCACGCTACGCACGGAACTGTTGATGCTCCTGAAACAGAACAAAGGCAAAATGATCATCGACCTGTCGAAAGTCAGTTTCATGGACAGTTCGGGCGTAGCCACGATGGTCGAAGCGCTACGCCAACAACGAGCGGCCAATGCCAAAATGGTGCTGTTCGGCATGCAGCCGCGTGTGCGCAGTATTTTTGAAATTTCACGTTTGGATTCGCTGTTCGAAATTGTGGACGATCAGGACGCGGCCATGAATGCATGACGAAACGCGACAAAGCTTGACCGTTTCATCTCTCTAATTTTCCATACCATTTTTCCATGAATGAACCTGCCTCCAATTCGACCCCCTCAGCGACCAGTCGTACTATCGCCGCGCTGGGCGCGCCGGTCATGGGATTGATCGGCTACGTCGGCGGATGTGCGGCGTTGCAGGCCGATGTGTTGAAATGGATCTGGCGAACGGCTATCACGCGACAGAACCGCTTCGGACGAGCGGCCCTGTATGCCCAGATGGTGCGGGTAGGCATTCGCTCGATCGGCGTCATCATGCTTGTCAGCGGATGCATCGGTTTGATTCTGGCCCTGCAAATGGCTCCGCCGCTCAATGATTTTGGTCAGGTCGAACGCGTCTCGACCATCATCGCCATCGCGGTGGTCAGGGAGTTGGGGCCGTTGATCAGTGCGATTGTGTTGACCGGGTTTGCCGGGGCGTCGATCGCTGCGGAACTGGGCACGATGGTCGTCGGCGAAGAAATCGAAGCGCTCGAAGCGCATGCCTTGAACCCCACGCGATTCCTGGTGATGCCACGCGTGCTCGCCACCACCGTGGGCTTGTTGGTGCTGACCCTGTTCGCGGATTTCATGGCCCTGACCTGTGGTTGGATCATGGGCGTGGGTTTGCTGGATATTCCGTCAGGTGTGTATATCGATCTGACCATCGAAACCCTCGACATGGGCGACCTGATCACCGGCTTATGCAAGGCTGGCGTCTTCGGCCTGATCATCGGCGTGATTGCCTGCTACAACGGCTTGTCCGTTCGCGGGGGGGCCGCAGGGGTCGGCCTGGCAACCACACGCACAGTCGTCTACTCCATCGTGTCACTCATCGTGACCGACCTGATTTTCACGGCAGTGTTCTACCGCCTGGGCATCACCTAACCCCCCCACCCCCCCCACATTCCCCACCCACATTCCCCACCCACTCTCTCCACCACACTTCTCCACCGCACTTCCCCCACACACACTTTTCCTTTGCATTACTTGACGTGTTGGTTGAGCGCGTTTTTTGACGTCATGTTTTGCCTGTTGTTTCGTTTGTTACCAATTCGATTAAAAATGCATGTGTTAGCCGTCACTGTTAGCCGCCGTCCTTGGGCGGCGCGACGGCGTATGGTTTACGCACATTTCGCACCGCCCAAGGGCAACGACTAATCCATAAAAAATAGCGATGGTATTTTGTGGGATCGGTCTGATGTTTTGCTTGCACATTCAGGGCACACTCGCCCTGCCGGGTGCGCGGGCGAACATACACATTGGCGCATAGGCGCTTAGGTGCATTGGCGCACAGGTGCATAGCCGCACGATCGCATCAACGTATACGCTTAATCAACACGAATACGATTCGCAGGTGTATCACAGTGTTATCGGACCCGGCCATGCGTGCCTACGGTTGCTGTTTTATCGGACAGGCGGTTTTTCTCGAGGTTATTTGCATTTTTTAACTTGTTCGGACTCAAGTGGGCGATCATGATGGACAGGTGTTGTATCGCGCATGGTGGAACGTTGTTCGTTTCAAGCGTGTAGCTTTTTGGGAGACCCCGCTCATGAAAACGACCGACTTAAACTCTTTACGTGTGACCAAAGCACTCACCTCAGCCGTGAAGCCTTCGTTCATGGCACTGCCTTTGGCGGTCGCAATGATCGCGTGCCTCGGCGTGATGACACCCAAGGCCCACGCCGTGAACTTTTCATTCCATGGCACCTTTCAATTCGACAACGATGTGCCTGTGATCAATTTCACCGTGGCCGTCCCCGGTGAGATCACCATCGTCACACGCGGCTACGGCGGGGGGACGCTCAGCGATGGCACGGTCATCGCACCCGGCGGTTTCGACCCGTTGATTCATGTGTGGAATGCTGACGGCACAAACCTGGCATTTAATGATGACTCGCTTTTCATTCCCGTCAATGACGATCCGTCCACCGGACAGGGCTACGACTCGGGCTTGGAATTCCCTGTGGCGGCTGGCGATTATTTTCTGACCATTGCTCAGGTTGGTAATCAACCGGCAGGCACCGTTCGCGCAGCAGGATACACACGCGACAGCAATCCGGATTTCACACGCGACCTCTTTGCCCCTCCCGGATCGGATGGCTACTTTTACGACGTGTTGGGTAACCATCGCACCGGCGATTGGGCCATCGACTTGTTGAATGTCAACGAAGCCCAATACCTGTCGCCGATCAACGACAATGACAACGACAACGATAATGGTGATGACGACGATCCTGTGGTTATCATCACGCCCGACCCAGGCACGCCGGTCACCTCGCCAGTGCCTGAACCTCTGACCGCCACATTGGCCTTCGCTAGCTTGTTCGGTCTGGGCATGGCCGTCGGACGTCGCCGGTAAAACGGTTGGCCGTTGCCGCTGAGCTGCGGGTGTAGGCGGCGGTTATTAAAAACTGCCCGCGACACATTTTCCCAATTGCCCTATCAATAATCTGATTTACGCGGGGAAAACGCCCTATTTGGGGAACTCCGGGCGTCTTTGGTTATCCTTGTGTGATCAGAAAACTAACCCCATTGGTGTGCCTGAACTTGACCAAACTCCGGTCCGGCTCGATACTTAACAGCCCCCCGCACCGACCGGAGTGACAGTATGCCCAATCGTAAATGTAGACGCCGATCCTTGATCCCTGCCAACTGGATGACCCCCACACACCCCACCCCCTGCGCGACTCGCGTCGGCATGGGTCGCCTGAACTTGGCGATGGTGTTGATGATGATGGTCATCGTCAGCGTGACCGCTGGTTGCCAAACGAATAAAACCGATGACTTCGCACCCGTGCCCGCTTTGATGGAATCCAATGACGTCGCGGCCATCGGCTATCACGTCCGTTGGTTGACCTCACTGGGATTGCCCGCGTCGCAGCAATTGGCATGGACTGTGATTCTCGATGACCTGATCATTACCGCCGAGTCGCCCGACAATGTGGTGACGGCCATCGCCTTGCGCGACGGACGCGTCCGTTGGCGCCAACTGGTCGGACTCCCCGGCGATCGCATTTACCGGCCTGTCCTGTTGGGCACACAATTGCTGATCAACACCGGCACCACCTTTTATGCATTGGATACTGACAGTGGTCATATCGAGTATGCCCACGAACTGAATCAGGTCGTGCAAACATCGCCTGTGCTGATCGATAAGAACACGCTGGTGTACGGTGCCATGACCGGCCGAGTCTACGGACTTGGCGTTAAAAGTGGTTTTCAAAACTGGGCCTATCAGATGTCCGCGGGCATCACAGCCGACCCGGTTGCCGTGAACGAACGCGTATTCATCGCGGACCAGAGCGGCATCTATGCGATGTTCGATGGCGGCAGCGGTGAACTGTTATGGAAAGGCCGAGCCTTTGAACGCGTCGTCGCCGATCCAGCGGTCGACGGCAGCACGGTCTACATGGCCAGTCAGGACCGCTCGCTGTATGCGTTGGATTCCCGCAGTGGTCGCGACAAATGGGTGTACCGAACGACCACGCCTCTGACCGATTCGCCGATCGTGTTGGACACCGAAGGCGATACGATTTACCTGCCCATTCCATTCCAGGCGTTGGTGGCGATCGATACGAGCAACGGCCGGGAACGCTGGCGTTTACCTGCAGCGGTTCGCCCCGTAGCACGCCAGGGCCAGCGCATCGTTGCCTATGACAAAAACAACGTCCACTTGATTGATGCTGAGTCCGGCAAGAGCATCCGTGCGGTTCCCATGCAAGACGTGACAGAAATCCTGCGTGGCCCCGACGGAAAATTGCTGGTTGTCTCGAATCTGGGTGAAATGATGTTGATCGCACCCGGGCAATAACCCCCCCCCCCCCACCACCCCGCCCCACCACGCGTCGGCGATAATCGCATAAAATTACCGATTCAATTTTCGTTGGAATGCCACTTGCAAAAAACGTGGCCCATGCCATCGTCCCCTGATCCTGCGACCCATTTTTGTATAGCCCAACATTATGACCGACCAAGTTCCAGTTCGACGCGTTTTAATTTCTGTCAGTGACAAAACAGACCTGATTCCTTTTGCCAAATACCTGACCGGAATCGGCGCGACCCTGATTTCCACAGGCGGTACTGCCCGGACATTGTCCGACGCAGGCATCCCCGTCACACCCGTCGATGCCGTCACTGATTTTCCTGAAATGATGGACGGCCGGGTCAAAACATTGCACCCCAAAATCCACGGCGGTCTGCTCGCATTGCGTGACAACCCCGAACACGTCGCGGCCATGCGCGATCATGACATCGAACCGATCGATCTGGTTTGCGTCAACCTGTATCCCTTCGAAAAAACCATCGCGCGCGACGACGTGACCGATGCTGAAGCCATCGAACAGATCGACATCGGCGGGCCCAGCATGGTGCGCAGCGCTGCGAAAAATATCGGTGCCGTCGCCGTGGTGACCGATCCTTCGCAATACGATCGCGTAGTGATGGACATGAAGAAAAACGACGGCGCGACCAGCCAGTCATTGCGCCAGTCCCTGGCCGCTGCCGCGTTTGCCCGGACCGCCGCGTACGACACGGCCATCGCCGAATGGATGAACAATCGCAGCAACGATAAATTCCCCGAAACATTATTGCTTCGCTACGACCGTCGCGCCGAATTGCGCTACGGCGAAAATCCCCATCAGGCCGGTGCGGTCTACGTCGATCCCCATAGCAAAATTGCTTCGATTGCTCAGGCCACGCAAAAGCATGGCAAGGCTTTGTCGTTTTGCAATATCTATGACGCCGATGGCGCGTTGAATCTGGTACGCGAAATTCCTGCCGATGAATCCGCGGCCGTGGCTGTGATCAAACATGCCAACCCCTGCGGTTTTGCCACCGCGGCGACATTGGAACAAGCATTCGAACAGGCTTACGCAGGCGATCCGCTCGCGGCATTCGGCGGCATCGTCGCGTGCAACCAGCCCGTCGATGAAGCCACCGCCCAGCACATGGTAGAGGGTCAGAAATTTTTAGAAGTCATCATCGCCCCATCGTTTGATCAACCCGCGCTGGACCTGTTGCGTGAACGTTGGAAAAATGTTCGCCTGTTGGAAACCGGGCCGATCGGGTCTGCCCAACACGAAGCGGATTTCAAACGCATCGTCGGCGGCTTGTTGATCCACGAACGCGATGAATTACCGTTCGATACTCAGCAGTGGGAACACGTGGCCGGTCCAGCGCCGGAGGCCAGCGTGTTGGCGGACATGCGTTTGGCCATGATCGCCGTCAAGCACCTGAAATCCAACGCGGTATGCCTGGTCAATGGATCAGCCTTGGCCGGTGCCGGTGCAGGCCAGATGGATCGACTCGCCAGTTGTCGCATCGCGATCGAAAAAGCAGGCGACCGCGCGAAAAATGCCGTCGTCGGTTCCGATGCGTTTTTCCCGTTCCGTGATGGGCCCGACCAGTTGATCAAAGCTGGCGTCCGCGGCATTGTCCAGCCCGGCGGGTCCAAACGCGACGACGACACCATCGCCGCATGCAACGACGCTGGCGTCAGCCTCATGTTCACAGGCCGTCGCCATTTCCGGCATTAGAGCTTTCCAACCGCACGTTTAACCGGAGACGCGCAGCGTCCCGCGTTTTTAACACGAGACCGCATCCACAGGCGGCTGCACCACTTCCGCTAAACGCTATACCTGTACTAGCGCGTTTTCACTTTTTCTCTAGCGTGTATCCGCAGTGGTTGAAGAAGCCCTCGGCGTCGCTTGGCGTGATTGCGTCGAGCAAGCGTTGCACATCACGCCATAACGCCTGTTGAGCCCGGTGGC
>JAUHYI010000106.1 GCA_030426385.1 Phycisphaerae bacterium | reverse complement strand
AGAGGGAAAGTGGGGGGGGGGGTGGGGGGGTTAGTTGTTGGGGGCGATGGTGCTTGTTAGTTCTTGCAGTGATTGATTGATAATTTGTTGTTGATCTTCAGGGCGAATTTCGCGGGACAATATTTTGCCTGCAATCTGTGTGGATACCACAGCAGCTTGTGCGTAGATCTCCCCGATCGCTTGTTTCTTGGCTGATTCGATTTCGTCGGTGTTACGCTTACGCATGGTGGCCAATTTTGCTTCTTCGTCCGCGGTCACTTTCGCGGCAGCCTGCGTCGCTGCGGTTCGGGCTTCGTCCACAATACGACCAGCTTCGGCACGGGCCTCTGCCAGTTGCGCTTTATATTCCGCCAATGCGGCTTGAGCGTCTTGTGCGGCTTTCTCCGCAGCAGTCAGATCGCCACGTTGTTTTTCTTCGCGACTTTTGAGCCCTTCGAGCATTTTGGGCCAAACCACGAAAGCCAACACTGCGAACAGTGCGAAGAACAACGCCAGTTCCCAGAGATAGGTCGTCGGATCGAATTCAGTAATGTTAGCTTCATGACCACCATCACTGTGTGCGTCGTCGCCATGGTTTCCCGCCACTTCGCTAACCGCATGAGTACCCGCCTCTGCGGCAGCGTCTGCATGACCGTGCATTTCGTGGCCCGCCTCACCGGCCGCGGCACCAGCCTCTTCAGCCAGGACGGGACTGGTGGTGGTGACAAATCCGATGCAAGCAACCGCGATTGCCAGAGCGTAGCTAAGTGACTTGTATTTACTCATGATGGGTCCATGCTTTTCTAAGTGATACCAAAACCAAAAATTCAATAACGAAAGCGTCAAATCAAATTAATTCAATGCAATGCCGAGACGCCGCGGTTAGGCGGCGTCCGACGAATACGTAGCTCAATAGGTTACACGACGAACGCGAGCAAACCCATCGAAATAACAGCCAAACCTTCGATCAACGCCGCAGCGATAATCATGTTGGTACCGATGGTACCGCCCGCTTCAGGCTGACGCGCGATGGCTTGCACCGCGTTGCCGCCGATGTTGCCGATGCCTTTACCAGCACCCAACACGGTCAAGCCGAAACCAAGTCCAATACCGAGGGTGGCCAAACCAGTATCAGTGATTTCCGCCAAGGTGAATAACATGTCCATATCCGATGCTCCTTAATGAGGCTTGGGGCGAGATGCCCACGAATGAATGTTTTGCCGGCAGGTAAAATGCGGGCAGCGCCGGCTGCTCCCGCGTAGTTTGTATATCACCCAATACCTACTGCCGCGTCAACGGGCGCGGGCTGTGCATGGTGATCGTTTTCGGGTTGATCTGGATGTTCAGCGTGATGGTCATCATGATGCACAGCACCCGCGGCAATGAACAACACGGTCAGGAATGTAAAAATAAACGCCTGCAAAAATGCGACGAATAATTCCAACAGGCTCAATGCGGTCAATGCCAACACCACCGCCCCGCCGATCAGGAAATTGCTGATAAGTCCCAACACCGCAGCTACCACCAAGTGCCCCGCCGCCAGGTTACCGAACAGACGCACGGCCAGGATGATGCTCTTGATAAAAATCCCCATGATTTCCAGCAAAACCAGAAACAAAGCCAGCGGAACCATCGGGAGGGGCTTGAATGGGACGGGTGCGAAGTGGCCAAAATATTTCAGCCCCTGTTCCCGTACGCCGATCACGACGATCGCCAACAAACTGATTGTCGCCAGTGCGCCGGTGACGGCAAAATTAGCTGTGGCCGTACCCCCCAGATGCGCGTTATGCGAATCCTGTGTAATCAGGGCCGCCATCGCTCCAAACGGAACCATGCCCAGCAAGTTGCAGAACAGAATAAAAAAGAAAACCGTCCAGATGTAGTAAATGTATTTGTCAGTCAGATCACCCAGATTCGGGCGGGCGACATTCTCACGAATGTATTCAGCAATGACCTCAAAAAACTGGGCCAATCGTCCTTTGGTCACATGTCCCTCAGCCGTGGGCCCGCTGGGCGTCGACCGACGGGATACATGGAAAAACACCAACAACAGCAACACTGATGCGACGATTGTCATCAGCATATGATTGGTAAACCACGTACTACCGAATATTTTATGCGCGACCACGTGGTCCGTAGGGTTCGCAGCAGCCAGCGTCGCAAATACCATGCTTATCACGAGGGATTATCTCCTAGCGTCATCACTGAATAATCAGTTCGGGATCGCCCAAAACACGTCGCCAGCAATCGTACCTCGACTGCCAGCAACAACAGGTACCATCCCAAAGTCCACAGTGCTACCAGACGTACCGACGCCCCCATCGTGAGCACGATCACCGTCCCGGTCAACACACTGATTCCCAACCGAAACGTCATCCCACCCAGACACGAAGCAGCCACCCGTGACATATCCACTTTGGCCGCTCGTCGAATAATTTCCAACGCCACCAACGCACCAATCAAACAACCACCAGCCGTCAACGTGGCGATCCACGCCTGCGTGAGTTGGTCCAACTGCTTCAACACCACCCAAGCGGTGCCCAGGCCAACCACGGTTAACCCCACCAGAATCGTCACGATTCGGGTCATGGGCAATACAGTCGTAGAGGGTGAGGTCGGTGTCACAATTTCACAAAGTGGGGTGTGGGGTGGTGTGTGCGGGGGGGTAGGGTACTGGGTGCGTGGGATGTCAGTCGTTTAATTTCGTTTCGTCAGTTACGTCTTGTTTTGATTCAGGCTGTTTCGATTCAGGCTTCTCAGCTTTCTCAGCCTTTGTATGTTCTGCTTTGTATTGTTTGGCAAACTGTCGATTTGCCTGCATTGCTTCCTTAATCAACAGGTACATCGCACCTGTAAAACCGCTAAACAAACCGATCAGGGCAGCCCATGGCCAGGTGCCGTATTTTCGATCAATCCAGTAGCCGGCCAATCCCATCAGCATGGCTGCCCCGAAATATTCCAACCCCATGCCAGCCATGCGGTATATATTGGATCGTTCGTGAGCTGCCATAATTGCTGCCAGACCGACCAGACTAGGCTTCTGCCCGTAGTCCGTCAAAACCGTTCCCCACTTTACCCCGCTACACTTTTGCCCCCAGCGTTGTTATCCAGTTGTTCTCCACTCGACGCATGCCTGACGACGGAAAATCTTTCCATGCATCAGGCAATTCGAGCTTGACTCCAACGCCTACTCCAGGGCTGCGGCCCCCGAGATAATTTCGGAAAGTTCGGTCGTGATCGCGGCTTGGCGAGCACGGTTGTATTTGCGTGTCAGGCCCTTACGCATCTTGTCCGCCGCGTCGGTCGCTGCTTTCATGGCGATCATGCGGGCCAGGTTTTCGCCCAGGTTGGCCTCATTAAAACACTGGTGCAGACGTGTTTTTACCGTAATCGGCAACAACGCGGCCATCAGCGATTTCGGATCAGGCGAATATTCGTACACCGCTTGTGTGCCCGATTCGCTGGCTTTACCCGTCGCATTCTCTGCGCCTGCGTCTGCATCATTGCTCGGACTGGCATCTTCCAATGGCAACAACGTCACCACCTCAGGCACCTGTCGCGATAATGTTTCAAATTTCATGTAGGCCACACGCACCGCGTCGACCTCGCCTGCGACAAAACGGTCGATCATCGCCTGAGCGATTTTCTCTGTCTGTGCGTAGTCCGGCTTCTCGTTCAAATCGCTATGGAATTGACTCACTGCCCGACGCGTGAACTTGAAAAAGCCCGCACCCTTTTTGCCAGCCACTTCCAGCTCAACCTGCTCCACAGGACGAGCCGTCAGAAATGCGGACGCTTCACGCAAGACGTTGGCGTTGTAACCGCCGCACAACCCACGGTTGCTCGTGATCACCAACAGCAACTCTTTTTTGACCGTGTCCGGCTTGCGCAGCAACGGGTGCATCACGCCCCCGCTTTCACCATCGCCATCGTCGTCGCCCTGCCCCACCGCAGCGGCCAATTCTTCGACCAGCGATGCGATATTCTCCGCATAGGGCTTGGCCGCCAACGCGGTTCGCTGGGCGCCTTGAAACTTGGCTGTCGCGATCATTTGCATCGTTTTGGTGATGCGTTTGATGTTCGCGGTGGCCTTAATACGACCTTTAATTTCTCGGATAGCTGCCATAGACCCACCAGAATAGCGAAACCACCCCACGCCGCAAATCCCACCCCCCATCCCCCCCCACCTCACCCACCAACCTCCCCCCGACCACCTACGCTTCCCCCACACATTCCTACCCTCTTTCATGCCCTCATTCATGCCCGCATCCCCCCTACATTCCCACCCACATCGGTACACTTTTCTCACACAAACCCCCGGTATGCACCGGGGGCTAGAACATCATGCTCAACCGCGCCGCGTTTAGGGCGCGCGTTTAGCAGCAGACGCGCAGCGTCCGTTTTAAACAGGTTAAACAGGTTAAACGGGAACCGGCTCGCTTCACCGGCCGCGCTTGGTTCGGAATTTGGAACCCAACGTCCGCCGGGGTGCGCTCTTGGGTACCACGCCGCCGGGGAACATCTTTTTCAGTTCCTCAGGCGACATCCCATCGGCTTTCGGCTGCAAGCCCGCACGTTGTTTCAATTTTTCTTTCATGTCCGTCTTCGGCTTGCGACCGGATCGCTCACGATCAGCACGAACATCATTAGGCACCGGGCCGGGCTTGAATCCTTCCACGGTAAACTTGCCAATCTCTACGCTCGTCAGCTTTTCGATCTCGGTCAACAACTGGCCCTGATCCGGCATCACAAACGACCACGCCACACCACGCCGACCCGCACGGGCCGTTCGGCCGATCCGGTGCACATACACCTCGGGGTCTTCAGGCAAGTCGTAGTTAATCACATGCGTGATGTGATCCACATCCAACCCGCGTGCCGCCAAATCCGACGCCACCAGCACAGGCAGTTTTCCTTCACGCAACGAATTCATCACCTTCGTGCGTTTATTCTGTGCCATGTCGCCATGAATTTCCCGGGCTTCGATTTTCTTTTCTTGCAGATACATTGTCACCCGATGCACCGTTGCTTTCGTACGACAGAAAACCACCACCGCCTCAGGCTTGTGCTGACGCAACAGGTACAACAACATCGTCCGCTTGTCCCATGCCTCCACCGGAATATGCGTTTGATCCACCAGCGAAACCGTCAGCGATCCCGACGTGGTCAGAATCTTTTCCGCATTCTTTTTCATGAATGACCGAGCCAATCGCTCGATGTCGTCGCTGATGGTCGCTGACACGAACAGGATCTGATGGTCCTGTTTCATGCTTTTCAAAATCTTGCGGATATCTTCGCGGAACCCGATGTCCAACATGCGGTCGACTTCGTCCAACACTGCGAATCGGATCGAATTAAACGATATCTCGCCTCGGCCGTGCATATCCATCACTCGGCCGGGCGTGCCCACGATGATATGCCCGCCTTCTTTGATGCTTTTGGCTTGATGCCGCATCGACTCGCCGCCGATGATGCAGGTCGTGCGAATCCCCGTGTACTTGCCCATCTCGTCCAATTCCGCGGCCACCTGCACTGCCAGCTCGCGCGTCGGTGCTAACACCAACGCCTGCATCGACACCTTCGGATCGCACATGCTCAGCACAGGCAATCCAAACGCGGCTGTCTTGCCCGTCCCTGTCTTGGCCTGGCCCAGCACATCCTTGCCCTCCAACGCACGCGGAATCAATCGCGCCTGGATATCCGTCGGATGCACAAACCCCGCTTCCTGAATCCCCTGCAACACACCTTTGCTAAGCCCCAGTTCCGCAAATGTCACGCTCGTATCAAATATTTCACTGACCGCTTCAGTATTTTCGCTTGTTTCGCTCACAGATTTTTCTCAAATTTCTCTATAGTAAAAGACCGACGCGACGTTGTTTCGCCGTCGCGTCAAAACCGCCTAGCTTCAGACCGAAACGTCACGAACGCTCCCTGTCTCATGATTGGATTACCACCAAATAACACCTTGAAACAGACCGATTCGGCCTCGATCATGACGGGTTATTGCTACGGGTTATTGACACCGATTCACACGGCTTGACCGTGAATCTTCCACACATCTTAGAATGCTTAGGCCCCTGCCACAATCCGACACCCGTAAAAACTACGTCATCCCCGTCCTCCAGCTCCTCACCCAACCCTACCCCAACCTCTATTTCACCCCATATTCATAGACCCCAAAACGATGCCACCACTTAGCCAACTTGTCGTCAATCTCGACCGCCTCACCGCCAATATCACGCGCTGGCGACAAATGCTCGGCCCACGCGTCAAACTCGCCACGGCCGTCAAATCCAACGCCTACGGCCTCGGCGGACCCACCATCGCCGCCCACCTCCAATCGCTCGGCGTCGACCTCCTGATCGTCTACAACACCACCCAGGCCATCGAATTACTCGACGCTGGCATCACCGCGCCTATCCTCATCCTCCTGCCCGGCCTCGATCTCCCCCCCACCCCCGGCCCCCCCGGCAACGCAACCGATCATCCATTCAACAACCCGGCCCTGCTCGCAGCACTGGCACGCGGCCAGATCCAGCTCGGTATCGATGCCCCTCACCAAATCTCCGCCATCCAGAAACTCGCCCAACGCCTCGACACCAACCCACCCATCCCGGTCCATCTCCACCTCGACACCGGCATGTCACGCGCTGGCATGACCCCTGAACAATTCAGCCAGGCCCTGCCCCTGCTTACCCCTCCGAATTCGCCACCTTCCACACCCGCATCAACACACTCCCCCGCCATCAAACTCGCTGGCATCTACACCCACATGGCCTGCACCGATCACCCCACCATCACCGCACAGCAACAACGCTTCGACGCCATCCTCAAACAACACCATCACCTCATCCCACCCGACACCATCATCCACACCAGTGCCACCCATGCCTCACTCCGCGACACCGCTTGCCACCGCGACATGGTTCGCATCGGCATCGGCCTCTACGGCTACGGATTCCCCTCTACAGATCCCCTTGCTGATACCGACCCCTTCCTGCCCGGCGCTGATCAATTCCAACACGTCGTCCGTTGGCAATCACAAATCACCCACATCACCCACCGACCCGCTGGCACACCCGTCGGCTACAACCACCTGCACACCCTCACCCGCGACAGCCTCATCGGCATCATCCCCGTCGGTTACGGCGACGGCTACCCCGTCGCGCTATCCAACCAATCACACGTCAAAATCGGCAACCACCACGCCCCCGTCCTCGGCCGTGTCAACATGGATCAGCTCATCATCGACCTCACCCCCCCACCACCTCCCCCACACCCACACCCACACCCCCACCCACACACACACACACATATCCCCCCGCATATCCCCATACACGTCGGCCAACCCGTCGACATCATCAGCGACGACCCCACATCCCTCTGCTCCGTCCCCAACCTGGCCAACCTCGCCAACACCCACGCCTACGAAATCATCTGCCGTATCCAGAAATCAGTCCCCCGTATCTATACCACTACAGCCACCGCAGCCACAACGCGAACCTGATTTTTCTCCACAGATTTCGCAGATTTACACAGATTATTTTTGACGAGGAAATCAGGAATGCAGGAACTGAGTCACGTTTCGCAAGCGCATCAAATCATGCGCGTTCAGGTATTGACCGTTCCTGTATTCCTGTATTCCTGTATTCCTCGTTCTTTTAATAATCTGTGTTAATCTGCGAAATCTGTGGCCAAAACTGCCTTTCTCCCCGCCGCTTTGCCTCATTGTTATCCCCCCTTCCCCTACTCCCCAATCCCCAAATCCTTCTTCGTAAACAGCGCTTCAAATTCGTACCCCGCTCCCTCGACATTTTCGCGCCCGCCCTCTTGTCGATCGATCACCGCGATGATTTTCACCACTGTCGCGCCGCATTCGCTTAACACTTTCGCCGCTTCCAACGCTTGGCCCGCCGTCGTCACCACATCCTCCACAAAAACCACGCGATCCCCCGCATTCAAAACCCCTTCCAATTGCTTGGCTGTGCCATAATCCTTTTTCTGATTACGAATCAACACGCTGGGCAATCCCGTCGCCATCGACGCCGCCGTCACGAGCGGAATCCCACCCAGTTCCGCACCCGCCAACCGATCAACACCACCTTCAATCTTGTCGATCGCCGCCGCAAACCGTGCCCCCAGCGCCGCCAGAATATCCGGCTGCGTTTCAAACAAATACTTATCCAGGTAATACGAACTGGTCCGCCCACTGCGTAATGTAAACTCACCCCGCAACAGCGCCACCTCCGCAATACGCTGGGCCAATGAATCCACTACCGCACCGCTATTTTCATTCGTCGTATTCATAACCGTGAATTATAGCGCAATCCCCCGCCGCTTGCGGCTTAGCGCCACACCCATTTCACTATTAACGATTAACTTTCTAGGATCAGGTCCTATGTCACATCCACTCACCGACCGCGTCATCATCATCACCGGCGCCAGCTCCGGCATCGGCCGCGCCACCGCCATCGCGGCTGCCCATCCGAAAGTTGGCATGTTCGTCGCGCTCAACGCCCGCAGCGAAAAACCTCTCCGCGAAACTGCCCAACAAATCGGCGACCGCGCTCTGGCCATCCCCGGCGACGTCACCAATCCCGCTGACATGCAAAACCTCGTCGACCAGACTCTCAAAAAATTCGGCCGACTCGATGCCGTTTACGCCAACGCGGGCTATGGCCTGTTCACATCCGTCCTCGATATGACCGATGCCGACGCCCGCGCCATGATTGAAACCAACGTCTTGGGCACCACCCATCTCATCCGCGCCGCGATGCCCGCACTGCGCCAAACCACCGACTCGCTCAAACACATCCTCATCTGTTCCTCCGCCGCCTCCCGCATCGGCCTACCCATGTACGGCCACTATTCAGCCACCAAAGCCGCCCAGCACGCCCTCGCTGACGCACTTCGCATCGAACTCGAATCCGAAAATTTCAACGTCACCAGCATCCACCCCATCGGCACCAAAACCAACTTCTTCAAAAACGCATCCAAAAACAATCCCAACACAACCGGCCTCAACACACCCGACCACATGATGCAATCCCCCGAACACGTCGCCAAACGCATCATCCGCGCCCTGCAAAAACCCAAACCCCAGGTCTGGCCATCAACCCTCACCCGCCTCGGCCTCGCTCTCACCGTCGCGTTCCCACCTCTGGGCACCTACGCCATGCGCAAAACCATGGCACGCCAAAATAAAAAATACCCCCCCCCCACTTTTCCCCCGCACAATTGACGTACATGGCCCCTGCCGCTTGCGGCTTAGCGCTCCCCCTCCCAACTCTCCCCCTTCCTCCCCTCCCAAAAAATCCTGTCCCCATCGGTGTAAATCTGTGGTTAAAAACTCCCCCTCTGTGCCTCTGTGTCTCTGTGGTTAACCTCCCAATCCGGTATATTTGCGCTCATGAACGATCAAACATCCCAAAATCGCGTGCTAATCATCGGTGCTGGCGGCGTCGGCAACGTCGTCGCTAAAAAATGTGCCATGAACCCCGACGTATTCGGCCACATCACGCTCGCTTCGCGCACCGTGTCCAAATGCGATGACATTGCCGCCGACATCCAACAAAACTGGAACCGCACCATCGACACCGCCGCGGTCGATGCCGACGATGTGCCGCAACTGGCCAAACTCATCGAGCAGGTCAAGCCCGATCTGGTGATCAACGTCGCCCTGCCCTACCAGGATCTGCACATCATGGACGCATGCCTGGCCACCGGCGTCGACTACATGGACACCGCCAACTACGAGCCGCCGGACGTCGCCCATTTCGAATATTCACATCAATGGGCCTACCACGATCGCTTCAAAAACGCAGGCCTCACCGCGCTGCTCGGCTGCGGATTCGACCCCGGCGTCACCAACATTTTCACCGCCTACGCCAACAAACATCTGTTCGACCGCATGGACACCGTCGACATCGTCGATTGCAACGGCGGCGATCATGGCAAAGCCTTTGCCACCAATTTCAATCCGGAAATCAACATCCGTGAAATCACCCAGCGCGGCCGATACTTTGAAAACGGCGACTGGCAATCCACCGACCCGCTCACCGTCCACCAGACGTTCGACTTCCCCAACGTCGGGCCCAAGGAAATGTATCTGCTCTATCACGAGGAAATGGAATCGCTGGTCAAGCATTTTCCCTCTGTCAAACGCATGCGTTTCTGGATGACCTTTGGCCAGGAATATCTCACCCACCTGCGCGTGCTGCAAAACGTCGGCATGACCCGCATCGATCCGGTCAACTACAACGGCCAGGAAATCGTGCCCCTGCAATTCCTCAAAGCTGTCCTACCCGACCCCGGCTCGCTCGGTGAAAATTACACCGGCCTGACCTGCATCGGCACCGTCATCGAAGGCGAAAAAGACGGCCAATTCGCCCGACAATTCATCTACAACAATTGCGACCATGCCGAGTGTTGGCGCGAAGTCCAGGCCCAGGCCGTCTCCTACACCACCGGCGTCCCCACCATGATCGGGGCCATGATGATGCTCCAGAAAAAATGGCACGGCAGCAACATGCCGGATAAAGGCGGCGTATTCAACGTCGAACAGTTCGACCCCGATCCCTTCATGGAACAACTCAACATCCACGGCCTGCCCTGGGAAGTCACGGCGTGGCCCGAGTCGATCGCATGAACCACACACACATCGCGCACATCGCGTACATCGTTAGTCGCCGCCCTTGGGCGGCGCGTCAACGTTATTGCCCCCCCACACACGCCGCGCCGCCCAAGGGCGACGGCTAACGCGCCATCCCAAACGCCATTCATCGCATGACATCGACACCAACCCCTATCCCGCTTGAAACCTTGCGTGACTTGCCCTCGCCATGCTTCATCATCGACATGGCAGCGCTCGAAGCCAATGCGCAATTGCTCCAACACGTCCAACAGGAATCCGGCGCAAAAATCCTCCTCGCGCTCAAGGGATTCGCCGCATGGTCAACCTTTCCCATGCTCGCAAAATATCTCGCCGGCACCACCGCCAGCGGCATCCACGAAGCGCAACTCGGCCACGACTATTTCCGCACAACCCCCAATGCAACGCCCGGTGAAGTCCACACCTACGCCCCCGCATTTCGTGACGATGAAATCGATGCCGTCGCGGCCATCTCTGATCACATTTCGTTCAACTCCGTGTCGCAGTGGCAACGCTTCCGCGATCGCGTGCAACATCGCCAATGTGCTATCCGTGTCAACCCCCAGCACCGCGAAGTCGAAACCGAACTCTACGACCCGGCGGCACCATGCTCACGCCTGGGCACCACTGAACTTTCCTTGAACGATTTCACCGCACACCCCGGCCTAACCGGCTTGCACTTTCACACCCTCTGCGAATGTGGCTTCGACGCGCTCGAACGCACCGCTGACGCATTCGTCAAAAAATTCGGACACCTCCTGTCCCACGTCCAATGGGTTAACTTCGGCGGCGGCCATCACATCACTCGCCCCGGCTACGACGTCGACGGCCTGATCGCGTTCCTTAAAAAATTCGCACACGATCACAACGTACAAATCTATCTCGAACCCGGCGAGGCTGTCGCGCTCAACGCGGGCCATCTCATGGCCACCGTTCTCGATTTCGTCCACAACGACGTCGACATCGCCATCCTCGACACCAGTGCCACCGCTCACATGCCCGACGTGTTGGAAATGCCCTACCGCCCCCGGATTGTTGGCGCTCATCACGAACTACCCCACCAGATTCCCGACGTCGATTCCAAACACACCTATCGCCTCGGCGGCATGACTTGCCTCGCTGGCGATGTCATCGGCGACTACACCTTCGACACGCCCCTGGCCATCGGCGACAAACTGCTGTTCACCGACATGGCCCACTACTCCATGGTCAAAACCACCACCTTCAACGGCATCAACCTCCCCGCCATCGCACTGCATGATGCCCGCCTCCCCGCCGACCACCCCGACCATCTTCGCGTCGTCCGCCAATTCGATTACAACGACTACAAAACCCGCCTGTCTTGACCCCACCCCCCCCCCCACTTGCCCCCCGCTTGCTCTCCATTTGCTCTCCACTTGCCCCACACTACTTGCTCCCCGCACTTTCACACTTTTCTTTCGCGTCGCTGTGGATTCCCGGATTTCTGTTATCTCTGACCCAATGCCGACCCGCGATATACATCGCAGGCTATGACATGCGCTCTGTGCATAAAAAACGATTCCAGTCTTTCAACTTTCAACTTTCAACTTTTGACTCTTCACAATCACGCCCGCCGCGACCACGATCAGCAACCCACCCACAAACCACCACGACACCCCACGCAACAATGCCGGGTTCGCGATCACCAACGCTAACCACACGGCCAACAGCGCCGCCTGCCCCGTGCGCGCTGCGGTGCGTTTGATCGGCAAAAACGACTCCATCATCACCAGCCCAATCATGACCAGCACGATCGCATTGACACGCCCCACCGTCTGATCCAGCCGTTGGCTTTCATTGCCACGCAATGCTGCAACCAACACCCCGCGTTCCATTTCACGCTGTTGGCCGAAGCGCACCACTTCGGTTTTCGTCACGCCTGTGTCGATCAATCGATTCAGATTCGTGTCCGTCTCGCGATCGAATTGCTCGATCGCCGCCACATCATCACGCACCGAACCAAACAGCGCATCATAGGCCGACGGTGCATACTGGCCCAACCCCGCAGGCCCCAACGCCACACCGAGCACCACCCCAATCACCAACACATAAAAATCTCGCATCGCAGGCATGGGTACAGGATAGCACACCCAATGCAATCGTATTTACATTCAAACAAGAACAGACGAGATGTTTTAGGTTGTCGCCGTAATTTTTGTCGCCGACTTGTTGTACCAGACAATCCCAAACGCGATGGCAATCGCGATCAACCCTGCCACCAGAACAGACCCCGGCGTGGCATGTAGTCGCTCAAAAAACTGCGTATAAAAATGAATCGAACCAAACACCGCCAACACATTCACCACCCATCGCTTGTTCGCACGAGACGCCCACACCCCAACCACGATCAGCGCAACTGCCCATCCAATGACAAACACCAAATCTGAAATCACCGCACCATCGCGCAACGTCCAATCATCTTGCTGACGCGACAACGAATCACCCCATAGTGAACCGACCCAAAATCCCAGATTCACCAGAAATACCGACGTACGGGAAAACACGATCGCCAATCGTTCGTATTGCGACGGCAACCGCTTACTCAGTTGATAGGCCACAAACGCTAACACACTGAACAAAATCACCGTCACCGTCGGCTGTCGGATCGCCAACACATAGGTCCCATGACCATACGTCGTCATTACCCCGACCGTAGCTGATAGCGATAACGCTGCCATAACAGTCAGTAGATTGCTCTTCGCCAAAACAGCAGCAACCATGCACAAAACAGTCACGATCAGAAAACCAACCTCACCCACCTCGACCCATGCCACAATTCCGCCCCCCGCCATGACCGCCCCCACGATCAGCAAAATCGAACCGAGCAATCCCCATTCACCCGCCCGATTCAGTCCCAGAAATGCACCCGCCACAGCCAAAACAAGCCCCAACACAATGGCAGTCTGATATGTAGGCAACATCGCCAACGCCCCACCCGCCGTGGCAACCACACCAAACCCGACCAGAATATTAAACGCCAGCGAACCAGTCTCCCTAAACGAAAAACCTTTCAAACGTTCATACTCATCCGCGGTGATTTTTTCCTCTGCAAGCAGTTTGTCAATATCGAGAACGATTTTCATGGTGGCTATCACACTAACAGAGCCAAGCTGTCGTCGTCAATGGCTTCACCCCATCAATTTCAATGCCACGTAAGGCACCACATTCAGCACGATCACGGCAATTTTGTACCCCGCGATGTACTGAAAATACAACCGCGGCAACTCGGCTTCAGACACGCCAAACATGTGGCTATGGATGCCTATGATCCTGCCACGCATGACCACCAGCGCGATCACCGTCAGGATCATCAACCCCACGTTGATGACCAACATCCATCCGAAAAACTCAGTCAGTTCGGTCAAGGTCAACATCGCAAAGTCCTTTTCAATTTCAATGCCCCCCCACTTCCCCCCCTTACACTTTACCCATCATACCCGCCTCAGCCCCCCCCCAACTCCCCACAGCCCACGCTTGAACTTCCACGCTTGCCCCCACCCCGAAATCTCCCCCCTACACATACAGCTACAGTCCGCCGCCAATCTGCATTCATGGCATGGCTGATACGGTTTTCACCCGCACATCAACGGCGTCACCGGCTGCGAAGACCACACGCCCATCTCGATGGCCCGACGTCGCACCTCCTCAAGCGCTTCGATGGCCAAATTCACATGGGCTTCAATCGCTACTTCGGTGGCCTCGTGGTCAATCGAACAAATCAAACTTCCCTCTGTCACACGCAGACGTATCGCACGGGCCAACCGCTTGACCGGCACGTCGTGCGATTCGTTAAGCATTTGCAACAACTCAGGGATGTAGCCCATCAATGGACAGGGTTGAGAGTGGTTCCGCCACGTGTCGAAAAACACACCACGTGCGACCGTTTCCAACGATGATTGCCTGACATTGAGCATCACAAAACTCCTTTTGGGTGACGGATCGATAGCACACGATGGTATTTTGTATCAATATCATGGTGACGAATTCAGGTTTGCAAGGAGCCAGAACAAACGTTGCGCCGCGAACAACATGTCCAACACACGACATGGAAAAACATCACGCAGCGGGCAACAAACACAAGTCGTCGAGGCACCACCTGATCAAAATCACACGGACTTACAACTCACCCTTTGTCCGCATTGATACACTTGCATAGTAATCCATCGCGTCGCGCCAAACAATACAAACACGCATAAATCAGGCGAAAAACCTTAGATTTCACGCGAACGCATCACCCAATTGAACTATTAAAAACGAATCGTTGACGTCCCGTGATACCCATCCCGCTAAAAACTCGCGCGTTAGCCGCCGCCTTTATGGCGGCGCGACGGCCTATGTTTAGCGCACGTTTCACGCCGCCCAAGGGCGGCGGCTAACACTGAATAACGCGCGTCTCTTTTATGGGATTGGTATGAAACGCATCCCGTTAAAAACTCGCGTGTAAAAACTCGCGCGATCGAAATTTTTCTTTACACAGACCCGGCATGTACCGTGGGCTAATATGAATTGATGCATGCGTATTGATCGTCATCCGACTGAGACGCGACCGCGGAATATCAATCTGAGTTTTCGAAATGTATCACGGCACTAGAAAGGCATCGTCTGGTTGTTGCGGGACTTCGTTACCCGCATAGTCATCGATGCCGCGTGCCAGCCAGATGTTGTCGCCGTTGGGCAGGATCGGCTCTTTGGTCCACATGACTTGGCCGTCGGCGAGCAAGACGTTTTGGCCGCGTCCCTGATAGGCCAGGCTGCCGGTGACCGGTTTTAGATTGCGTTGAAAAATGAAGCGTGGCTGTGATGAGCTGCTCGCACTGAGGGCCATACGCACGCCAGGCTTAGTCTGATCTGTCGTCCCCGCTGGCCCGGCATCAGGTGACATCACGCGAATCTGGAACATCGGATTGCGGTTGGCCAGTACCGCCAATTGCGGTTGTCGCGACAATCGCAAGGTCATAGGGCCGAATTGATTTTGATAGCTGAACGACACGGATTGCGGATCAGGCCAATCGCAACCATCCACATCCAACCCGCGGTTGGCATCGGGATTCGAGGGACACGACAGAGCCACCGGATCCACATATTTCTGTCGGATCAGTACAAACAGGTGGGCCGAATTCGAACGCACTTGCCCGGTCTGGTTCGGCTGCGTGCCAATTCGCCACCAGTCGGCACCCGGCGCCACATCACGCTTGGGCATCACGTCGTTATGGTCGGCAGCATACAGGCCGAACCCATGTCCCGCCATCGCCAGATTATTCGCCGACGCCATGCGTTGGGCATCCACGCGAGCTCGTGTCAACACCGGCCACATCACCGACACGGCAATCATCACCATCGCCGCGATCGCGGTGATCTGTCGCCAGTTCAACGCTCGACCCACCAGCACCTCCCCATCGCCAGCCAACGCGTTGACCTGTTCGGCAAACTGCTCACGCTGACGCAATTGTTCCAACCGCGCCATCGTCGCGGCCACCAACGTCGGGGCTGGCCCCTCTACCGCATCGTGATCCAACAACTGAATACAAGCGCGCACGCATTGCGTTCGCGCGGCGTCCAGCTCGCATACCTGTTCGCCATCCAGTTCGCCTAGTTCGCGCAGTTCGTCTAGCTCGCCATCCTGCGCCGCGTGATTTGCGTGATCCGTCTGGTTCGCATGACTTGCATGATTCGCGAGTCCGGCCCCGCTTGCGTCTGTACTTTCTTTACCATCACCACGAACAACACGATCACCTCGATCACCAAGGCCGCCCGCCAGCCTGACCGGGCCGTGTTCGAGCAACGCATCAATCACCCGGGCATCATCCGGGCAGACACAGGTCAATCGCGTGGGTTTCTCAGGGTTCATCTCAGACATCAGTTTCAAAGCCACTATTCATAAAATTCGAATTCGAACACCGTCGCCAGGGCATGCTCAACAATCTCTCAATCCATCTGCGTCAAACCTGCTGCGTCAAACCTGCGTGCCAAAACGCAGACGGTTCATTTCTCGGGGTAGGGGAATGTGGTGCCCGCACGCCACGCCCCACAATCTGCACACCCCTCCATTTGCCCCCCCAACTATCCCTCCAGCTATCCCTCCAGCTATCCCTCCAGCTGCAACCTTGCAATCCCAATCATGATCTAAACCAAGCTCTAAAATCTGTTCTAAAACCAGACCTAAATCATGACCCATTTCGCCACTTGACCAGACGCCGTCACGCCTCAAAACAACGCGACAAAACACAGTCCAGCCACCAATGCCCGGGCCTTTCTCGCCTGTCTCCACCTCACTACGTCTCATCGGCACACAGGGTTCTCTATCTTTGCCACATAATCGCAATTATTCGCTCCTTCCGGATTGATCCTTGCGCCCGACCGCCTCCTGCTCATCCCCGAAACGGGCCTTCCACAGCTCGGCAAATGTCCCCACCGCCGCGTGTAACCGGCTTTTTACCGTCCCCAGCGGGATTTCCAGCATCGACGCGATTTCCTTGTACGGAAACTGGTGAAAATATGACAGCACCAGAATTTCGCGCAAATGCTCAGGCAATGTCGACACCACTTCCCGCACCAGTTCCGCCATTTCCTGACCGGCGACCTCCTCGGTCGGCGTCGCCCAGTCACCGGCCATCAAATCCACGAACGCCCGCCCCCCCCCCGAACCCTCCCCGCCGTTGCCCCCGCCCACGCCACCATCCACCGACGCGGACAACGGCAACGCAAACTGACGCTTGGCCTTACGCAAATGGTCCCTCGCCTTGTTCCCCGCGATCGTAAACAGCCACGCCCGGAACCGCCGATCCACATCGAAACTGTCCAGCGAATGGTGCACCTGGATAAACGTGTCCTGAAAAATATCCTCCGCCGCCGCCCGATCGCGCACGAACCGCGCCAGGAACAGGTACAGTTCCTTCTCATACCGACGCACCAACGCCTCAAATGCGGCTAAATCCCCCTGCCGATACGCGCTCACCAGCGCCTCATCGGTCTGCTCCCCATGCGACATGTCCAAACCACCGTCATCCATCACCCCCGCAGTGTACCCCACCCCCCCACCCTTCGCCCCCCCCCTCCCCCCCCACGTTAACTCCCCACATTACCCCCGTGCTTCCAATGCAGCTTGCAGGCCCACCGCTATGTCCCCCGCACTGTGTCCCCCCGCAT
>JAUHYI010000105.1 GCA_030426385.1 Phycisphaerae bacterium | reverse complement strand
TGACGCAACAAGCCGACGACTGCGGGCGGTGTGCGATCCTTGATGTTTTTATACAAGCGTCGGCCAAATTCATGACGATCGCCATAAGACAGGGCTTCGACCGCTCCACGAATATCCCGACCGCTTCCGAGCAGCACACGACTGGCCCGTGCGGATATCCGTGAATCCCCACGCAAGACCAGTCGCACCAAACCATCATTGGCCAACGGCACAATCTCACCTTGTTGGCGTTCCAGGAATCGCACCAACGCCAACGGATTCGGTTGTTGTGCCAAGCCGATATCCATGATCAATTCGTACACACGCAGCAACTCTTCGGGACTGCGCGACATACCCGGCACCCCCATGCCACCACGTCCACCTCGACTGCCTGTCTTCGTCGCTGTCTCCGAAAATGCGATTTCAAACAACGGCAACACCTGCCATGCCTGATCTCGCAAATCTTTGTCGCCTTGTTGCAACGCACGGAAAATACTGTGACGCGAAGAATCGATCGGAATCGGCCGATCCAAACGCAAGGCAGCCTTCTGCGCCACAGCGCTACCCTCGGTCGGACTGCTGACCAATCCCATCAAACCACTAAATACATTGCCTACTACAGCCGACCCCTGCTCGGCACTTGATAACACGTCCAGGGTTCGCTTGACCAAGCGTGGATCCGTCGCCCCCAACAATTGGCGATCAAACCACATGGCAGCCAATGGCTCGGTGGCCGTTTTCTGAGCCACTGCAGTGATCACTTCATCAAGCTTGCTATCGGGCACGCGTGAAAACTGCACGCCACCTAAAAACATCGTGAACGCGGAACTGTCGTTTCGCGAGGCAGTCACCAGCGCATCAATGGCTTCGGTTACCGCAGGGCCTTTCGGATCTGTGAAAATTCGATTCGCTTCGGACAACACATCCTGCAACTGCTTGGCACGGTTCTGTGGTTGACCGGTGGTCGCAGGCTTGGTCAATGCATTGACCAGATTGTTGAGGCGGATGGTTTTCATCCCCTTGTCCATCACGTCATGACCCGTGATGGCAATCAACTGCGTCGTCGCTTGCGTTGGTGGAAAGGTTTCAACCAACTCTTTGATCACCACACGCTTGGCAGACAGGTCGTTGCATGTCCCCAACTTGGCTAACAAGCGATACAAATTATCATTCGGCCGAGCGTATTTGACCAGTCCCGCTGACGCCAGTGTGTATGCCGCCAATCGCTGCGTGTAGGGATGATCATCGGTCGACACCATCGCCAACAATCGGGCCACGTATTCTTCGCCTTGACTGGTCAAACGCTGGCCATCGCTGCGTTGCTCAACCAACTTACTGCCTGCACCCGAATCGGCCATGTTCTGCATGATTTCCAGGCTTTCCCGACTTAACGTCCACGGCAAGGGGGCTGGCCCTTCAAATTCAAACTCATCAGTAAATGCATTGACTTCGGATACCAACCACAAACGCGGCGGCATCGGCACTTCAAATTCTTCAGGCAAACGCAGCACACGCCCCTGCACCTCACGATAGATATTATTCTCGGCCTGCCACTCGGCACGTTCCTGTTGTGAACGCGTGATGTAAGCTCGAGAGTCTTCCCCTGGCGTGCGTCGCGTGTTCGTCCGTTTTTTAGGACGCAAATCATCCAACTTCTTGCGATCCAATTTGTACGCGTAATCCAGATCGTCACGGGTCACTTCGCCACCCGGAATAAAACGCTCCATATCCCACTTCACCGTGTTCTTCGGCGTCACTTCCAATTCACGGGCCACTCGCGGCACCGCATCGGTGGGCAGGTTTTCTCTCTGGACTTCTTCGTCGTACGAGTCAGGGGTCACGTATTCGTCCGCATCAGCCACACGCCACACCAGGAATCGTCCGCCTTTCATGCGGATCGTCCGGCTATCCAATTGGTAGGCTGTATCGCCTGGCTCAACTTTCAACGGCAATGCCATGATGATCTTGCCCGGCGTGCTCTGAATATTCCAGATGCGATCCTCTAATCGATTGGGAAACACATCTTCTTCTTCACGCAATAGCGTCAACAGATCCACCTCGAATGGAATGTCAACTTCCACCACTTCCGCTTTTGCAATAACCGACTCAGCCCGCGCTTCGCCCACGGAGCCACCCACCGCGATCAAACCCGCACCCGCACTGCAAACCATCACCGCCAACCACATTTCAAACCGTTGGATTAGCCGTCGGGTTAACCGTTGGCTTCGTCCACTGTCCATCTGCCGAAGTCTTGCGTGTTTGGTCTGTTTCGATTCCATAGTGGCCCATTCATATCAATAGAAAAATGACATATCACCACCCCCCACTTTTCCCCGCCACCTCCCTCCATCTATAGCATCAACACCCATGCCAACACCGATCGGCCAAGGGCATGTCCTGATGCCCCCCCACGTTTTACCCCCGCTTGCCCCTCCATCTTACGCCCACCTTACCCCAACACTTGCCCCCTTCACTTGTCATCCTCACTTACCCCCCCCCCACTTACCCCCCTGGTTACCCCTTAATTACCCCCATAGGTTGCGCACTGAGCGTGCCACACATGGTGCAAACCCTTGTCGCATCTAAGCATCGTACACGCCAGCGTCCGACCTTTCCAGACTTTCCTAGATTAACTTGCGGCAAATATTGCGGCGGTCCGTCTCATACCGCTCGATTGCTGCGCGCCGTCATAGCGATTGCGCGCACACCGCCTACATCTTGGGCAAACATCATTCATTCCCGCGTGCCTCCTTGCCCGGTCATTCAACCTGAAAACTAAAAAATAACCGACACAATTAACGCATAGCGATAGGCTTACGCCATTTCATTCTCAACTCTGGCATCAACTGGCATCATCCTTGCATAAATGGGAACGCACCCCTGTGTGTGTCGGCGTGTGTTCGACCAGGGCTGCAATTCGAGTTCCTTTATTTGTAGGGAGGTACTACATGGAACGTTGGCGAGTATTACTCATGGCATTGGCTATGGGGGGATTGCTTTTCGGTGCGATTGATTCGGCCGTCATGGCACAAGAGGTCCAAGGAGTGGAGGAAGCTGCGGCAACTGTCACCGAAGCAGTGACAACCGCAACCGAGGCTGTCGCAGAAGAAGTGGCAGCGGATCCTTTCGCAGAGGCGGGCATCACCCCAGAAATGTGGGCGGTCAACAACCTCTGGATCATGATCGCGGGCATGCTCGTGTTCATGATGCACTTGGGTTTTGCCTGCGTGGAATCAGGACTCACGCGTGCCAAAAACACCGTCAACATCCTGTTCAAAAACACCTCCATCGTCATGATCGGCATCGTGATGTACGGCGTGTGTGGTTGGATCGTCATGTACCCCGGTGATGGCTGGATCATCGATGGCGTCTTCGCCTTCGGGTTCGGCATTCAAGGCGGAGGTATTTACAACGGCGGAGATCTCGGAGCCTACGCAGGAATTACACCTGCCTACAGCACTGGCTACACCGTCTGGACCGACTTCTTCTTCCAATCGATGTTCGCGGCAACTTGCTGCACCATCGTTTCCGGTGCTGTCGCTGGACGTGTGAAACTTTTACCGTTCCTGATCTTCTGCATCCCATTCGTCGGCATCGTGTACTGCGTGGTCGGCTCATGGAAATGGGGCGGCGGCTGGCTTGATGCCATGGGCTTTGCTGACTTCGCAGGCTCCACACTCGTCCACGCCGTCGGCGGTGCCGGTGCGTTGGCCGGGGCATTGCTCCTTGGACCACGCCTCGGCAAATATTCGGCCGACGGAACGTCCAACCCGATCCCAGGTCATGCCATGCCTTTGGCAACCATCGGCGTGTTCCTCCTGTGGTTCGGCTGGTTCGGATTCAACGGCGGTTCGGAACTGTCCGCTGATCCGGCAGGCGTGTCCTATGTCCTAGTCACCACCACCTTCGCCGCATGCGGCGGCGGACTGGCGGCGGCCATCACCTCATGGATTGTCGGCGGCAAGCCTGATCTGTCCATGGCACTCAACGGCATCCTCGCCGGTCTGGTCGGCGTCACCGCTGGCCCTGACGTGCCTAGCTGGATCGGTGCGTTGCTCATCTGTGGTGCCATCCCTGGCGTCCTCGTTTACTTCTCGGTCGTCTTCATCGACAAGGTCCTCAAGATCGACGATCCGGTCGGTGCCATCAGCGTCCACGGCGTCTGTGGTATCTACGGCACGTTGGCCGTGGCCTTCTCCGGTGGCTTTGATGTCAAGCAATTAGGCATTCAAGCCCTCGGTGCCTTCGTCGGTTTCGGATTCGCCTTTGTCTGTGCCTTTGCGATCTTTATGATCCTCAAAGTCGCCATGGGCATCCGTGTCAGCGAAGCCGAGGAAATCGAAGGTCTCGACCTTGGCGAACACGATATGGCCTGCTATCCCGATTTCCAGCAGACCTACATCAAGAGCTACCACGTCCGCGAAATGTAACTCCCCCCACCCCCCGGAAATTTCCTTTGGCAATCTTCAAACGAAGCGCTCGAGGCGACCATGGGGCAAGGGTGTTTGGATGAACCGTTTGGACAATGAAAGAAGCCAACCTGTTCGGACAAACCGTTTCGATTCGCAGACAAAAATGTACCACCCTGGCGAGAATAAGGGTGAGCCAAAAATATTAACCTTGCCTTGGCTCACCCACTCTCGCATCATAGAAGTAAAGATGAAAGTTGTTTAAAGACGTACTCAGGAGACATCCCTCATGCATATGATTGAAGTAATCATTAAGCCGGCCGCACTCCCCGCGGTCAAAGCCAAACTCTCAAGTCTCGGCATCCTTGGCTGTACCGCCTTGGAATGCAAAGGCTATGGCAAACAGAAAGGCCACACCGAACGTTATCGCGGTGGCCGAATGGACGTTGGGTTTGTGCCCAAGGTTCTGCTCAAAGTCGCGGTCAAGGACGAAGACCTCGATAAAGCCATTGATGCCATCACCTCCGCGGCTCGCACTGGGCAAGTCGGTGACGGCAAACTATTCACGTATCCATTGACCAAGGTCGTTCGCATCCGTACGGGTGAAAAAGACCAGGATGCGTTGTAGTTAATCGCAAAAATTTCAGAGGGCTGGCCCAGGAGTTACATCACGTTGGGGTGATGCCTGGTCAGGCCGTCTGAATCATACGCATGCTCAAGGAACAAGGAACATCGCCTTCGGCTGTGTTTCCCCTGGCATGCGGCTCAAATTCGAGCGTAAAAATCAGGCAGGGAGAATCGGAGCGGAGAAAAGCGGGGGAGAAAGCGCCGGTTATCAACAACCGATGATTCCCCCACAGAGGCGTGCATCCCCCGATGCCCGCCTCTGTTTTTTTAGACTCATGTTTTTTATGCGCATACCAATCCCAAAAACCACATCCACACCGTTAGAGCAACTGGCAAAAACAATGATCGCCCATCGGCAGGTGGACTTAAGTCCACCTGCCTGCACACCCAAAAACGTAACAATCAATCCCCCCATCACTTTCCCGCTACCCGATCATTTCTGCTTCTTGTTGTCCACGGATGATCACCGGATCGATTTCGCCTTCGATGGTGACTTCACCTTGAGCATCAACCACGCACACAGGAATCTTACCGCCTTGCCAATCCGCTAACGGCAACAATGGCCAACGCTGCGCTCGATCGCGATCAGGATCGACCGCTAACAATTGACCACCCGGCGCCAAGCGATCGATCACCAGGCGCGGCATGGCCAACACGCTGCCGATGGCTGTGATGCCACGCGGATAAAACGACAGGCTATTGGAAATGTACGTATCGACATAGCCCAGACTTTGCCCATGCGTGTTACTCATCACCTGCATGTCCCAGTAACGCGGGGCCAGATCAGGCTGATGCACTTTCAGATAACGCGACACATGATCACGCCACAGGTTCTGACTGATCCACACATGATTGTTCGGCTCGGCGGTGGTGTGGTCGCATCCATAAGGCCCCAGCGTTTCGCGCAGCGCGTTGACCGCATCTTCCGCAAGGTGATCCGGATCAAGTACCGACGGCTGACCAATCATCATCGGCAACAGCAATGAATTGGCGGTGTAAATTGAATACGCATCGTGGCCCGGCAGTAGCTCCGTATCGTTGAGCTGTTCGCTCACCCCAGCCAAACCGCCGACGCTGGCGACATTGCTTGCACTGCTCGCCGTTGCGCCCGTGCCTAACGTCCCGTTGGCCACGCACAAGGCATAGTGATCGCCCAGCCACGCGGTCTGTTCGATTTTCGGCAAGGCTGATTCGACCACCGATTCACACTGATCGGCAAAGGCCTGGAACTGCGTCGAACCATGACGGCGCAACAAATCCGCAGCCGCTTGCAAGGCCGCCAATCGCTTCACCGCCAGATGCGTTTGACGTGGCACATCGCGACGTACCGGGCCAACCTCTTCGCCCGACGCGTAGCTGGAAATGGATACGTAGCCACATTCCTCGCGATCGGACCACAGCAAATATCTCGCCAGGGCCGCGATCGTGCTCGCCTGCACATTGGCCAAGGTTACATCACCGGTCCAATGCGCATAGGCTTGATGCAGCAACAGAAAATCGCAATTTTCCTCGACTGGTAAATCCAGCTTGAAACCCTCACCGCCCACACTCAAACCCTGCCCCAGATCGTGTCCCAGGTAGCGCCCACCTGACGCGCTGTGTTCACGCGTGAATTGCGACCATTGATGAAGCTGCATGCCCAACAAACGTGGCCACAGCGTCAAGTAAAACAGCGATGCGTTGTATTCCACATCCAACGTCGAATGCAATAACGCTGCGCCTTCCCACACGCTGAACCATTGTTCCACGCCACTGGCTTTGTCCTCGACGTTGTCCAGTTCGCACCAGAACGTGTTGCTCAAAAATGCACCGAACGACTGGTTGAACAAATGTCGGCCTGGCCAACTCAACGACATCTGATCGAACAATTTTTCGAATCGTCGCGAATGCGCCAACCAGTCGTCACGCATGACCACCGCCTGTTCGACCACGGCATCCAGATCATCCCACCATCGACGATAGCGCAATCGCGCCGGCCTGGGATCGGCACTACCGCCTCCCGGAGCCACCGACATCACCGGGTCATCGCAATACGAAGCCCACACCAACCGCCATTTCACGCCGCTGCCCATCGCGGTGATTGGCAAATCCAATTCCAGACCGTTGCCGTCTGCAGACACTTCACAACCCGGATTCAAACTCACCAACCGTTCGGACACCGAAGCCATCGGGCCACCTTGATTTTGCGCTGCGGTCATCTCCGCTTTGTAACGCGCAGGCACCAATCGGTTTTCATACGACAGATTGATCGCACTGTACCCCGGCTCATCCTCGCCACATTCTGCTGTCGTGGTGATCTGCGTATTGTCGCGACGCAATCGAATAAACAATCGACACTCTTGCGGTGGTGTGGCTGCCGCGTCATACCAACGCACCCGGTCCACTGGATTCAACCGCAGCTCCATGTAAAACGCGGGCATCAAACAGATCGCTTCGTGTTGCGGATAGAACGGGCTATGAATGTTCAATTCAAATTGCAAACGATACCGCTCGCTGAATCCGCGAAACGTTATCGAATTGGCCCGCTCGAATTGTTCCAGGTTGTGCAGCAACACCCCTTCCTGACAGAACGGCATCACACGCTCGGTCCCATCCGGTTCGATCATCCCCACCATCAAATCCAACGGCTCATCCAGAAATCGCCCCAGCCCTGAGTGCATCACGCGCCGACGATACGGCTCGAACAGCAAACTGAAACGACTGCCCAAACGCGCCATTGTCCATGTCATTAATTGCATTGCACTAGTATCCCATTCGCTAGCCCATCGGCCTATCCCATCGGTAACGTCTGTCGCAATCGCGTCACCACTTGCACCACGCTTTCGATGGCACGATCCAGTTCGTCACGCATGGTATCTCGGCTCAATGAAAAACGCACCGAACCATGCGCTATCGATTCGGGCACACCCATGGCCAACAGCACCGGCGACGGCTCCAGCGAACCGCTCGAACATGCCGCGCCCGCTGACGCACATACCCCCTGCTCACTTAACGCGATCAAAACCGCCTCGGCTTCCACATGTTCAAATCCCAGATTACTCGTATTCCACAAACGCCGCGCCCCGGCGGAGTTTACCACGGTACCCGGCAATCGCTCCAACAACTGGCTTTCGAACGCATCACGCCACGAGGCCAATTCTGCCAATCGTGCGCTATCCGCCAGAAACGCGCCCGCCAGTTCCGCGGCCAACCCCATGCCGATGATGCCCGGCGCGTATTCCGTGCCACCCCGACGGTCGCGTTCCTGAGGCCCGCCGTGTAGCTGAGGTTGCAAACGCACGCCCCGCCGAATGTACAACGCGCCAATGCCTTTGGGCCCATGAAATTTATGAGCTGACAGCGTCATCATGTCGATCGGATTCGCGGCCAGATCGATCGGCAATTTGCCCACCGCCTGCGTCGCATCCACATGCAGGTAAACCCCCTGGCCGCCCGACCGTCGATCATTCACCAATGTCGCAATCTCCTCGATCGGCTGGATCGCACCGGTTTCATTGTTG
This sequence comes from Phycisphaerae bacterium, assembly GCA_030426385.1. Taxonomy (GTDB): domain Bacteria; phylum Planctomycetota; class Phycisphaerae; order Phycisphaerales; family Phycisphaeraceae; genus JAUHYI01. The sequence continues at coordinate 9,351 of JAUHYI010000105.1, read as the reverse complement.
GCCCACTGAATGCTCAACAACACCCGCGCGTCGTCAGGCCATTCATCCAACGCCGACGCCACGTCCGCCACCCGCACCACACCATCCCCATCGATCGGCAACATCACCACCCGCACCCCACCCCCCCCACTCGCCCCGCGCTTTTCCAACTGCGCCGCTGGCTCGCGCACCGCAGCATGTTCCACCGCAGTGGTTACCAATACCGATTGTCCTACGCCACGATCCAACATCCCACGCAGGGCTAAATTATTCGATTCTGTGCCACCCGAGGTAAACACCAAATCGCGCGGCCGCGTCCCGATCAGGTTCGCCACCGCCACACGAGCCTGTTCGATTTCATGACGGACCTGTTGCCCAAACCGATGCACGCTCGACGGATTGGCCCACAAATCGCGGTTCACCCGATCCATCACGGCCACCACCGCTGGTGCTGGCTGGGTCGTCGCATTGTTGTCCAGATAAATCCAGTCCATAATCACTCACGCCATCGAATATTCCCCCACCACCACTTTCCCCCGCCCCCCCCACGTACCCCACCGTACCCCACCCGCACACGCGGTCCCACTCCACCTCAATACATATCGCGAAAATGCAATTGCGTCTATCATAGGTGATTCAACCCTCACGATTTTTCCCCTAACCCCTACCTGACCTGAACCATGGATTATTTCAATTACCGCGACGGACAACTTTTTTGCGAAGACATCAACCTCAACGAGCTGGCCACCCAGGTGGGCACGCCGGCCTACGTCTATTCGCAAAAAACTTTCGAACATCATTATGACGCGATTGCCAGCGCATTTGCTCCGCTCGATCCGATCATCTGCTATGCGATGAAAAGCTGTGACAATCTAAATATTGTCAAGTTGCTCGCCGCCCGTGGCGCGGGTGCTGACACGGTCAGCGGCGGCGAGGTCTATCGGGCCAAGCTCGCTGGCGTCAACATGAAACATGTCGTGTTCGCAGGCGTCGGCAAAACCGATGCGGAAATCCGGCTGGCCCTCGAGGCAGGCATTGGGTATTTCAACATCGAATCCGAAGCCGAGTTTGAAAACATCGCCAGCATCGCCAAACAAATGGGCGTGCAGGCCAACGCCGCGTTACGGGTCAACCCGGACGTCGATCCCGAAACCGCCCACGAAAAAACCACCACCGGCAAAAAAGAATCAAAATTCGGCGTCGACATCGAACGGGCCAAACGCTTTTTCGAACACTACGGCCGAGACGAAAACCTGCGCCTGTGTGGCATCCATCTGCACATCGGCTCGCCGGTTTATATCGTTGAGCCTTACGTCAAATCCATCCAAAAAGCGCTCACGCTGATCGAGGAATTAAAAACCACCGGCCTGACCGTGGACACCCTCGATATCGGCGGCGGGTTTGGTGCCGACTATGAAACCGGACGCACCCCGGACTTCGCCGCCTATGCCGCACAGATTGTGCCCTTGTTGCAACCGTTCAAAAATGCAGGCGGCACCATCATTCTCGAACCGGGCCGATGCGTCAGCGCGAACAGCGGCATCCTGCTCACGCGCGTGTCGTACATCAAAATGGGCGGCACGAAAAAATTCGTCATCGTCGATAGCGGCATGCACCACCTGATTCGCCCGACGCTGTACGACGCGTGGCAATTCATCTGGCCCACGAAAGTCGCCCCGATGCACGTCCCCGCCAAGCGTGCGATGGAAATGGATAACCCCAGCCTGGAAGTCTGCGACGTGGTCGGACCGATCTGCGAATCAGGTGACTATCTGGCCAAAGGTCGAGCCTTACCCCCGGTTGCTCGCGGCGACCTATTGGCCGTCTTCACCGCTGGGGCCTACGGCAGCGTCATGGCCAGTCACTACAACACCATGACCCGCCCGATCGAAATCCTCGTCAACGGCAACGAACACCGCATCATCCGCCGCCGCGAAACCTACGACGATCTGATCGCGCTGGAACTTGAAGCGGAACCAGCATCGGTCTAAAACCAGACACCGATTTTTGTGATCTGGATGTCGATATAGCTGGCATAGTTCCGTTTTCCGTACGTGTTTTTGCCTCGAATTTGAATTCACCCCATGGCCAAAGAACGTGTCATCAGTGCCACCGCCACACCCGAGGAAGAAACCCTCAACCTGTCGCTGCGCCCAACACGCATTGCGGATTATGTCGGGCAGCCACGCCTGATCGAAAAACTGGGCATCACCCTCGATGCAGTGCGCCAACGCGGCGAACCCATGGAGCATGTGTTATTGCACGGCCCACCTGGCCTGGGCAAAACCACATTGTCCCACATCATTGCCAACGAGATGGGCACCAATCTGTTCGTCACCTCAGGCCCGGCCATCACCAAGCCCGGTGATCTGGTCGGCACGCTCACTAAACTTTCCCATCGCGACGTGCTGTTCATTGATGAAATCCATCGCCTGCCGGTCACGGTTGAAGAACACCTGTACTCGGCCATGGAAGATTTCAAAATCGACGTGACGGTCGACAGTGGGATGCACGCCCGGACGTACACGATGCCAGTCAAACCGTTTTGCCTGATCGGTGCCACCACGCGAGCGGGCTTGCTGTCCGGGCCGATGCGATCGCGTTTCGGACTGACGCATAACCTGGATTTTTATTCCGAGGCCCACCTGTTGCAAATCCTGCATCGCAGTGCCGCGCTGTTAAAAATCATAGAAAATGCAGGGGAAAATGTGGGGGGGAAAACGCGCGGCAGTCTTGAAGCGCTGCGTGTCATCGCCAGTCGATCGCGGGGTACACCGCGTATCGCCAACCGCCTGCTGCGCCGGGTGCGTGACTATTCGCAGGTGCGAGCCCATGGCAAGCTGACGGCCAAGGTGGTCAACGAAGCGCTCCGCCTCGAGGGCGTCGATGATATCGGGCTGGACGAAATCGATCGCAAATACCTGACGGTGATCGCCACCACCTACGAGGGTGGGCCGGTCGGTTTGGAAGCCATCGCCGCCACGCTCGGCGAAGACGCAGGCACCCTGGAAGATCTGGTCGAGCCCTACCTGTTACAGGTCGGCTATCTGGCCCGCACCCGACGCGGTCGACAACTCACCGCCGCCGCCGCCCAACACCTGGGCCTACCCCACCGCCCCCCCACATCACCCACCCCATCACCCACCCCATCACCCACCACTTTCCCCCATACATCCGCCCCCATTTCCTCGCCCACTTCCTCCTCCACAACCGACGACGATTCTGATGATCCGTTGTTTGATCGCTCGTGATCGTCGCTTCGTGTTGGCCAAAAACACGAAGGTCTGAATCAACGCCATTCATTTTTTTGCACATCGCCCCATCTATCGCTGCGCGTTGAACGCGAACGAAACACCTCAAAAAAAAAGTGACGCATATTTTTTCATGGCATGCCGTCATTGGTCGATAACCATCAGGTCAACCTACACCGATTCCCGCATGACGTTCCAACCCACACAGTCAGGAAATCCGCGTGACACGATCCGGCTCAAACCATCGCTCCACTGGCTCACCCCATGCATCCCAGTCCCAACCGGCCTACGATCCGACGATCAATCGCGATCTGCAACCGATGATCCAGCAGCTCACACACGACGGTTTTATCTGTACCGACCAAGTGATGTTTGCGGGTCATTGCTTTGAATGTGTGGCTTCACAAACGCGATTTGATCAGACCTTGGGACGATTCATCGAGTCGTTCGTGCTGTTCGCGTCGGTCCCGAATGTCACCGACGACGCCCTGCGCGAATTGGATCAATGCGCCGCGCGTTACCTGCGTTCGGTGAAAAGCATTCACAAGCCGATCGGGTCCAGTTGCGACACCTCAGCCACGGTCGTCATGATCGTGCCCACGTTTGATGCGGTGGATTCGCCGACTTCGGATTTCGCCCCACTGCTGTTTGATCGATCGACCAAACGCTTGATCGCGCTCGATGGCACACCACAGTCATCATTGGCAGCATAACGGCAGCATAACCTCGAATCGTAATTTGCCTCGGCCTGTGATCGATCACCCCAAACGTTGATCGCCGATCACGCCAACACAAATCCTGCGACCGAGTACACCACATACAGCACCAGCAACGGCACGCCCATCCATCGGGAAAAATGTCCCTTGCGCACGGCCATGAAAATGTAAACCCGGAACAGCAACAGCGTGACCAGCATCGCTGGCAGGTGTAATTGCAGGAAGATCGCAGGCCGTAACGCACTGGGATCAATGATCGGCAATTTCGCGGCAGCCGCCGACGCACCGACGACGAACAACACATTCAAAATGTCCGCCCCGATCACGTTGCCCACCAGAATTTCCGGATGCCCCTTACGAATCGACGTGATGCCCACCACCAGCTCCGGCAATGATGTGCCGATGGCCACCAGGGTCGCGGCGATCACCACCTGCGGCACACCCCATTGCAACGCCACCTCACCGACCGACTGCACCCCCACATCCGCACCCAGCACCACCATCACCAAACCCAGCAAGCCAAACCCCAACAGGATATGCAACGGCTTCTGTGCCACCGCTTCGATATCCACCTCGACCTCTTCGTGCTCTTCACCACTGCCTTGAAATGGTTCGCCCGACGGATGCACCTTGGCCCATCGCGTGCTGATCCATAAATACGCGAACAACAAGCCCAACAACAATAGACCGATCGATCGCCCCAGGATCGCCTGTTCGCCTTGCAACGCATACACCCCGTAACAAATGATCGCCAGTAGCACCGCCGATCCGAATTGCACCCAGCCTTGCCGATTCAACACATACCGATCAGCCGGCAGGGTCACCAACAAACATCCCAATCCAAAAATCAACGCCGCGTCCGCAATCACCGAGCCGACCGCATTGCCCAATGCCAACCCCGGATTGCCACTCCATGCGGCCAGCACGGACACCGCCGCCTCCGGACTGGTCGTGCCCAGCGACACGATCGTCGCACCCACAATCACCTTGGGCATGCCAAATCGAAACGCCAACCCCGACGCGCCTTCGACCAGCCAATCCGCCCCTTTGATCAACACGAACGCCGCCACCGCGGCCACGACCAACAACAACATCCACTGCCGATCAGCAAACCAGGCATGAGGCATCAAATTGGCCAAACTATAAATCGTCATCACGGTAATTATCCCTATCGCTCAAAAATATCGTCTTACCCCCCCACATTTTCCCCTCCATACTTCCCCCCCACATTTCCCCCCACGTTTTCCCTTCATGCTTTAACCCCTACCGTTTCCCCCCTCATGCTTCACCCCCCATCCCTCGTTTCACCTCTCACGTTTCCACCCTCACGCCACACGCTCCGGAATTCGCACCCGATTGTAACCGGTCCATATGAACGCGTTGGATCCTTACCCGCGAAACATGACCGTGAATAGGCCTGACTATCATGCTCGCTAAATATATCCGCCAAACATGCGATGAATTGATAGCACATCACTGCGCGATCACATCGACCCCGCCATAGGACGTCGCTTGCAACTGGTCAGGATCGCATAACAGGGCCGCCCGGCGTTGACAAAAATCGGCCAGTTTTTCCCGCCCTTGCCGTTGGGCTGCGATGCCGATCCATTGATGCACCAAACCCGCCTGCGGTGCAGGCATGAGTTCCGCCACCGCAATTTTTCGATCACACTGAGCCAACACCGCTTGATCATGACCGCACATCAATTCATAACGCGTTTGCAACGGCAACAGATGCATCGTTTCAGTCAGTGACAATCGCCGACGATGCAGCTCCATCATCGTCATGTACGCGCCCATCATTTGTCCGCCAACCAATTGCGATTCCAACAACATCAATAACAAATGCGACCGCAGTAATTCTATTTTCCCCAAGCGATGTGTCAGCAACGCATGCGTAATCATGGCCGTTTCCGCAAAACGACCTTGCCTGTGACGTAACACCGCCAACCGGTGATACAACGTCAAGCGCAGCGACGGATGCAACGGATACCGCCCCAAACCGCTGGCAATCATCCGCTCGGCATCTGCCACCAAACCCATTTCGATTGATCGCGTGATGCGCTCGACCGACTGGGCCACCTGCGCATTGATCAACGTCACCCCCAACCATACGCCGATGATCAGCAGACTTCCCCAACCCGACATCACCCCTTCGGGCACCACAAAAATCAACAGCATCGCCACAATCAACACGCCTAAAAACACCGTCCGCAAGCCACTGTCAATCGCTAGTTGTCGCTCCAGGCGTTGCGGGTCGAATGCCAACGTTTTAGCTGTCGCATGTTGATGGGCTTGCAACTTCGCGTGCAATTTCTCGGTCAAATCAACCTGGGATTTCGTGTCCGGTTTTGAATCAACCATGCAACACCTCGCTAAACGTTGGTGCTGCGGCAAGTGCATCCGCAGTCTCCTGCAATTCCGGCAAGCGATTCACCAATTCCTCCGCAGGCAACAACATCGTGGCATTCGTCCACCAATATTGGGCTTGCTGCCAGGACTCGCTTGCGCTGCCTTCACGACCACCACGAACCTGATACGCCCGCGCGGCCAATCCATATCCCAAGCCCGCCTCAACCCCCAACGGCCGCAACATTTTTTCCAGATCATCGCAAAGCTCGATCGCATCGTCCGCATGATTGGTCACCACCGCCTGCATCAATTGCAACACACGATACGCCCCAGCCAACATCGCACCCCCCGGTTGCGATGCCACCGATTCCACCTCGCCACGCAATCGGCGAATCCGATCGTCCGCATCCACCAGGCGATGACTGCGCAACAATGCCAACGCCCGTTGCAATTGAAAGCGCAACACCATCAATCCCGACGCAGGCGTGAAACCTACTGCCGCAACCATGTTCCTGTTCCGTTTGCCTGGTGACATTTTTCCTGCGCGATCCGCCAAACCATTCTGATGGTTCGCGGTGGGTGATGCCGAGGATTGGCCCATCCTGTCAATCACATCGTCATAAATCACCAGCGCCGCATCATACGCCTGCACGTGATCCAGAATTTGCCCGATCATCAATTGCGTTCGCTGATGCAAGGGCGGATACGCGGTCGCATCGGCCAACAGTCGCCACGACAACCGCAGCGCTTCGGGCAAATGCCGACAGACGGCCAGCTCACCGGCCCGATTCAATCGTTGTTCCAAACGCCGCAATTGCCCGGCTCGCGTTTGCGAAGTAATCATCAAACCGATCAACATCGCACAAGGCACCAACACCAGCACCGGCATCACCACCGCTGTAAAAACCGCCAAACCAATCACAATCATCGGGCCCCACGCCAACCATGGTGACGGCGGATTGACAGGATGCTGCTCCAGATGCGTTTGCACCTGTTCGGCGGTCGGGGGAATAAATGGGGTTCCAGTCGCTGACATCGTTACAGGATAACGCCATCCAACTATTTATGACGTCCTACAGCCCGCGCGTTACGCCACGGGTGGAAACCACCAATACAAAATGAAATAAATCAGCACGCCGGTCACACCCGTGTACAACCACACCGGTACCGTGATTCGTCCCAGCTTTCGATGCGCCGCCAGCTTGCCACGCACGGCCAGCACAATCTGGGCAATCGCCAACGCCGGCACAAACGCCGCGAACACAATATGCACCACCAGAAACACCAGGTATAACGTCCGCCAGATCCCCGCCAGATTCGGCGACGTATGCATCCCGCCATGCGTTTGCATCCGCCAATAATAGTGCGTCAGGTAACTGATCAGAAACAACACGCTCACCGTAAACGCACCCACCATGCACCAGCGATGCCCATCGCGTTGGCCACGCTTGATCATCACCAAGCCCAACACGATCAGCACCGTGGCCAGGCCGTTTAGCGTGGCATTCAACGCTGGCAAAAATGACAAATCCAGATTCGACATATCAAACGATTCCCTGCACCCCCACATTTTCCAACGTCAATCTCGGTGTATTCCACCCCGCATTCGCCCCAACTATTCTTGTCCCATCATGACATCGATCGCGGCCAACAAAGCCTCATACCCGCTGGCCTGCAACACGTTGAAATACCCCTGCAACTTCCCGTGCTGATCCACCAGACCAAAACGTGGCGAATGCACAATCGGATTGCCCACGCCCGTCTCCCGAAATTCCGGACTATCGCCCACTTCCAACAGAAAACCTTTCTCTACCAAGTCCCAGATCGATGCACGCTCGCCAGTTAAAAATATCCAGTTCTGTTCATCCGCATGATAGCGCGCCGCATAGTCACGCAGCGCCGCAGGCGTGTCCTGTTCCGGATCAACACTGATACTCACCAGACGCAAATCATCCCAATACGGACGCTCTCGCAAATCGCGCTGCAAACGTTCCATCGTCATCGACATGGCTGGGCACAAACCCGGACACGTCGTAAACACAAAATCAACCACCCACACCTTGCCCAGTAACGAGTCACTGCGAAATACCTGATCGCGATGATCCGTCAATTCAAACACCGGCAACGCAATATCCAACGCCCCACCCCCCACGTCTCCCCCCACATTCCCCCCCATATTTTCCCCTGCAATGCTTGGCGCGACACCAGAATTTTCCAGCAAATCACCCGAAAATCCACCCGGACCACCAGCAACCGGACCCACCGCGGTCAAGGTGCCAACCCCGCGCACTTCGCGACGTTGTTTCATCACCTGCATCCCCAAAGCCACCAGCATGGTTGTCCCGATTAACAGGATCGCAATCAATGTCACCAACAAACGATTCGTATTCATGATCCACCATTTTTACCTGAACAAGATGCCACATAACCAGCCAACAACAACGACAATCCCGCACAACCAATGGCCACCAGTAACGCAATCCCGCCATCGATCGGGGCACACGCGGGCACGCGCTGTCCTGTCATTGCTGACGACAGCGCTGCCTGTCCCCACGTCAACGGATTCACCCACATCACCACGCTCAGCCATGTCGGCGCACTGCCCACCGGAAACATCGCACCCGATAGAAACCACGCTGGAAACAAAATCAAATTCAGTACCGCGTGAAATCCTGCGGTCGATTCGGTCGGCCACGCCAGAATAAATCCCACACTTGTCAGCATCACCGCGATCGCGCCCAGCGCCACCACGGCCTGGACAATCCCCAACCAACTCGGCAAATCACCCACCATCGGCCACAGCAACATAAACATCAATCCCTGCAACAGCGCGATCGTCGCACCCCCCATTATTTTCCCCGCCGCCACAGACAACCGCGACACCGGGGCCACCAGCACCCCCTGCAAAAATCCCTCCCGCCGATCCTCGATCACTGAATACGCCGCCAAAATCGTCGCGAACATCACCGTCATCACCACCGCACCCGGGAAAAAATACGCCGCATACCCCATCCCCCCCCCCACATTTCCCCCCACATCACCCACCACATCAC
>JAUHYI010000104.1 GCA_030426385.1 Phycisphaerae bacterium | reverse complement strand
CGCCCGGCTCATCAAACCCAATCGAAAAAGTTTTGACCCCCCCCACACATTCCCCACCACATTTCTCCCCGTCGTCACTTCCTTTGGCCTCTTTGGCAATTTTCGCAGCGATTGCGGTAATCAATGATGAATCCACGCCCCCGCTAAGCAAGCATCCGATCGGCACATCACTGATCAGTCGTTCACGCACGCTCTCGGTTAGCAATTCGTCGAGCCGATCCACGATCGCATCCGGATCGTCAGGCACATCCACATCGCTCGGCGAAGCCACATCCCAATACGCATGGATCGCAGGCGTCCACGATTTGGCATCCATCATCAGATAATGCGCTGCAGGCAATTTATGAATGCCTTGGAAAATGGTGCGTGGTGCTGGCACATACCCGCGGGCAAAATAATGATCCAACGCGATCGGGTCGATGGGGAATTTTCGATCCAGCCATGCCAGGATTGATTTTAATTCACTGCCAAACGTGATCGCGTCTTCATCAACATGGTAATACAACGGCTTCTGCCCCAGGCGATCACGGGCCAATAGCAACGACCGATCCGCGTCATCGTAATGTCCAAACGCGAACATCCCATGCAGGTCCGTAATCGCATCAGCACGCGCATCACTGCGCGCCTCTCCACGCGCTTGATTCAAGCCCGCAAATAATGTTTCAGTATCACCGTCGCCTTGATAGCCACCCTCAGGTTGAGGATACCGTTCACGTAACGCCTGGTGGTTATAAATTTCACCATTGAAAACCAGCGCCCGCTGTTGGTCCGGCGTGACCATCGGTTGTTGGCCGTGCGTGAGGTCCTGGATTTTCAAACGTCGGTGGGCCAATCCGATCCCGCAGCGATTCGCGGTGGACCACATCCCCGATTCGTCAGGCCCACGATGCGTCATCGTATCGCGGGCGCACATCAATCGATCCCAATCGATCGAACGCTGCGGATCACGATATAAAATGCCTAAAAAACCACACATACATCCCCCTATCGGCCCATTGCAACAAACCCCTGTAATGTCTGCCTGGCATTGTTCCTGATCGGTGCGTTGCGATTATCGCCGATACCGACTCAACGTTTTGATCACGGTCTGATGCACATCGAGCGGATTGGCCAACATCTGCCACACGGCTTCGGTGATGCCCGTGCCCGCCGTGGCAAAACCGATCGTGCCCAGTCCCAGCAATCGTTCCCGCAATGAGAAAAACATGGTCGTGTGTTGGACCTGTTGCAATTGGCATTCGAACACCCGCACACGGATCACGCCTTCCACACGAATCACCCGGCGATCGGTCAGCACGTAAACGCGGCTGAGCCATTCGAAAAATTGCCAGAACAACCGCGCGCCCAATAGGCCGATGGTGATCAAAACCAGATCCCGTCGAGCCAACAGTAACAATTCCCAACGTTGCAATTGTAAAGCGATGATAAAACCAATCACCACCATTGTGACGTACCCCAGACACGTCAACAAAATAAACCACAGGCTTGGCTTCAAAAGCAAAATGATTATTTCGCCTGACTCGAGCAACTGGGCAGGTAACATTGCCGCGACGGCATTGGCATGTTGATCATCTGTGCCGACATCCGCGCCGCTGCCCGCACCACCGGCGTCGCTGGCATTCTGTGCTCCGTGGGCCACGTGTCCGTCCGATGAATTGGCAGGCGATTCAATATCACAGTGATCCAAGCGATTGATGGCGCGAGCTGCGGCAGGCGCGGGCTGTGATTCGCAAGGATCGCGTCGGTCGGTATTCATCGGTCGGTTTGTGTTCCTGTGGCGTGAGTTGGTTTCGTTCGATTTGGCTGAGCTTGGCTTGGCTGAGTTTGGCTGAGTTTGGCTGAGTTTGGCTTAGCTTGGCTTCGCTTAGGTTTAGTTAGGCGACTCACGCATCGTGCGCTTATGACGACGTCCCATCATCATGCGCCGCAATGGCCTCGGGCGTCAACGTCACAATATCCGGTAGGTTGCGATAGTAGTCGTTGTAATCCAATCCGTACCCCACGACGAATTCATCGGGAATATCAAAACACACGTAGTCCACCGAAAGCGCCATCGCTTCGGGCCGTTGTTTGCGTAACAACACGCACGTCCGCAGGCTTGCCGGTTTGCGTTTGGTAATTTCATGGGTCACCAGTCGCAACGTGTTGCCCGAATCCAGAATGTCATCGATCAGTAGCACATGTTTGCCCGCCAGCGATTCGGGCAGTTCTGTCAATTGTTTATTGATGGTCGCGCCTTGACTGGTTGTCGCTGACCCCGGATACGAACTGACTGACATCACGTTGATCTGCATATACAACGGCAATCGTCGAATCAGATCCGCCACAAAAATAATCGAACCAGTCAGGATGGGCACCAGTGTGATCTGATTGCATTGCGAGGTGTCGAACACGCCGTTGGCTGCATCACGTTGCCAATCCGCGGGGGCATCGTCGGGCACCGGACAGACAGCCGACATGATTTGGCTCGCAATTTCGTCCAGTCGTTGCGCGATGGCGTGTCGATCAATCAGGATTCGTTCTATATCGCGTTGCATGGTGGTTTAGTGTACCAACAACCCGCTTGCCAACAACGAACAGATCAGCTCTCGGGCAAAATGTAGTGCTTGCCAGTCAGTTTCTGGGTCAGGTCCACATCACCGGTCAGATGGGCGAGGATTCGCGCCACATGCACGTGACAATTTTCGATAAACAAATGAAATTTCTTTTGCGTGCCTGCCGCTGCCGTGCCAGCGACATACAACCCCGGCACGTTGGTCTGCATGGTTTGTTCATCAAATTTCGGCGCATGATTATCGCCAACCAGTTCCACGCCTGCCTGTTCGAACAACGTCGCATCCATTTCGTAGCCGGTTAGTAGCAACACGAAATCAGCATCGACCGTCATGGTTTTCTGTTGTTGTTCGAGGGTGACTTTTCGCGGTTCGATGCGTTTGACCACCGTCTCGGGATAAAACTGAATCATCCCGCTATCGATCATGCTGCGGATTTCCGGCATCAGCCAGTACTTCACTGATTTTTCGTCGAACATATCCTGTCGATGCACCAGCGTCACTTGCGCACCAGCCCGGGCACATCGAATCGCTGTTTCCACCGCTGAATTTTTACCGCCGACGATCAATAGCTTCTGTCGAAAATACTGATGCGGCTCATCGAAATAATGACTGACATGTGTCAGGTCCTCGCCGGGCACGTGCAACATGCGTGGCCGATGCATATCACCGATCGTGACGATCACCTGTTTGGCCACATAATCACGATGTTCGCCACCAGCATAGGTTTCGATGCCAAACCCGGTCGTCTGATCGTCCATCGGCGTGTTGATGATGCGATTGACACGCTCGTAGGTGTGAATGTTCAAGTCGAATTGTTGCACGACCGAGCGCAGGTAAGCCAGATATTCTTCGCGACTCGCTTTGGATTGGTCGGCGGTGTGCAAGGGCACGCCAGCAATCGCAATGCGTGACGGCGATGAAAAAAATCGCACTTGCCGTGGGTACCACGTGATCGTTTGTGCGACCTGGCCCGCTTCAAATTGCACGTAATCGATCCCCGCCTGTTTCAGCGCGACCGCCATTTCAATCCCGATCGGCCCGGCTCCGATCACGGCCACCTGTGTTTCCAATGTATTCATGACTCGTCCATTTTACGACATTCATGCTTACGATATTCATCTGCTTACGACGGCATGGCTTTGATCCATTCGCGGATCGTGTTGCGTTGGGATGACCATTGGCTGCTCAATCGTAACTGAGCAAAATGACCCACCAGTAAATCCCAGGTCGTGATGAATGCGCGGACGAGCCCCAGCCGTTGCTCGACGAGTTCGCGGGGCGATTGTGCATCCTCGATCGGAGGGATGGCCAGCGATGACACGATCGCGCGGTCGCCTTGGTAGGCAAATTCAAATTGGAATTCGCCGTCGTGCAATATCAATGACAATTTGCGTGGCCATTTACCGATGCGGATCGCATCACGCGCTTCGGGATAATGGTTCGGCCCCGCGCCGCGCAATGATGTTTTACCCGTAACGCCCCAGGCGCATTCCAGATCCAGCAATTTATCGATCGCCAGCGACAGTTCCGTTTTATCGATCGTCAGGCCGCCGTCTTCCTGCACCGCGTGCCATAGCCAGATCAACATTTCGTTGCCCAGGAAATCGCGCGTTTCAAATGAACCGGCTGCCCACGGAATGGAAGGAATACTGTCATCATGCTTGGGCCCACTCAAACCCTCCTCCTCATCCAGATCGGCGGACATTCCTGCCGGCGGTGCAGTAAATGCCGATGGCCTGGCGTCCTCGTGATCACGCTGACTGCCTGCCAATCGACCGATCAACGCGCCGCCTGATAACGGGCTCACCGTGACCTCAAAAGCCTGACGCATCATCGATACCAATTGTTCGGTCACCGCATTGCCGACAGCACCGCACAGAATTTCCTTGCGTGATAAATCCCACAACAGGGGAACGGATTTCGTACGTCGGAATTTACCCGAAGCCAGGTCTTCATTGATTTGTCGTTGTGCGGTTTCGCGGGCTTCGCGTTTTTCATGACGTGAAATCACGCCGGTGTTGCTGCCGTCTGCTAGGGCTTGTTCGTTGATCTGTTTGTACGCGCGTTTGATGTCAGCCGGTACCTTGTGGGTATCCATGCGCAACGCGAACAGCAATAGATCACTGTTGGCTCCATAGGCATTTTTTTCATAATTGAATTGCGTGTCGAATACGTGTTGGCCAGTGATGAAACCCGTTTCGACTTCATCGGGTGTGCCGATCGGTGTTTCACGAAAGGCAAACTGGGACAGAATATCCAACGCGGCATCATCCACGCGTGTGGGCGCATCCCCATCAACATGAAAACGAGCAAACGTAATACGGCCAGCATCAAAAGGCATGAATCTACTCTCACTAAAATCGGGCGACATCGAATCATTCATTTTATGGCATGAATGATCGCGATACGACCCGAATGAATTTACGAATCCAACGGCACGAATTCACGGATGTCCAGGCCGAATCCGGATAACGCGGTGGGATGGAATGGATGGTTGGTGATCAATCGCAAGTGGCGCAGGCCCAGGTCGCGCAGGATTTGCGAGCCGATGCCGTAGGCCCCCTTGTCGACCGGCGGTTCGGTGCCTGGGGTGGTGTGGTGTTGGCCGATGCTGGGATTGTCCTCGCCATGCGATGCATGTTGCGCGTCGGGATCGTGCATGGTTTGCAGCAACTGCAATAGGCCGGTGCCCATTTTTTCATGACGCAGGTAGACGATCGCGCCTCGGCCTTCGCGTTGAATCATCTGCATGGCTGAACGCAGGGTTTGGCCCGAGGGTTGACCGCGATCGCCGAACACATCGCCCAACAGGTTTTGGCTGTGCATGCGAACGAGTACCGGATCATCGGTTTCAATAGGTTGGCCAGCCGGGTCAAGTTGCCCGACATCACCGCAGGTTAAGGCGACATGCGGCATGGCATCGACACGTGATCGATAGGCGATCAGATTGAACGTACCCAGATCGTTTTCCAGCGTGGCCGTGTCCAGACGTTCGACCAGTTTTTCGCGTGACAAGCGATGCTCGATCACGTCAGCGACCGAACACATTTTTAAGTCATGCGTTTTGCACAACGTTTTCAGATCGTTCATGCGAGCCATGGAACCATCGTCGTTCATGACCTCGATAATCACCGCCGCATGTTGTAGGCCTGCGAGTTTGCACAGATCGACCGAGCCTTCGGTTTGGCCAGCACGAACCAACACGCCACCATCGCGGGCACGCAGGGGGTTGACATGACCGGGCCGGGCCAGGTCCGCCGGTCGCGTGGTGGGATCGACGGCGACGCGGATAGTTTTGGCGCGATCGGAAGCGGACACGCCGGTGGTCACGCCGAAGCGCTCGTGGGCATCGATGGTGACGGTGAACGCGGTGGCCCGTTGGGTGGTGTTGAACGAGGACTGCGGGGTTAATTCCAATCGGTCGCAGGCTTCGCCGGACAGGGCCAGGCATAGCACGCCACGGGCATGGCTGATCATGAAATTAACAATTTCCGGGGTGATGAATTCAGCCGCGCAGACAAGGTCGCCCTCGTTTTCCCGGCGTTCATCATCAACCAGGACAATCATGCGGCCGCGGCGCAGTTCGTCGAGTATTTCAGTCATGGGGTGGAATGTGGAATGCATGGGCCATGATGATAGGCGATTCGTCGAACCGTGGGGTAACGATCGCGTGGATGTTGAAATATACGTGGATGACGCGATAAGAAAGCAGGGGGAAAGTGGGGGGGTTGACGGGGTGGGGGTTGGCGGGCAGAATTGTGGGATGGCCATACTTGTTTTTCAACACGAACCGATGGAACACGCCGCGCAACTGGGCGATGTTTTGACCAAACACGGGCACACGTTGCGCGTGGTGCGCTTTTATGATGGGGGTCAGGTCCCCAATGATCTGGACGATGTGGACGGCTTGGTCATTATGGGGGGCAACATGAATGTGGATGAGACAGAAAAGCATCCCTACCTGTTGCCGGAAATGGCGTTTATCAAACGCGTTCACGAAGCGAACAAGCCAGTGATCGGGGTGTGCCTGGGCGCGCAATTGATCGCTGTGGCGCTGGGTGGCGAAGTGGGGCCGATGGATAAAGTTGAGATTGGGTTCAAGCCGATCAAGCAGAGTTTCTTTGGCACGATCGATACGATTTACGCGGGCATTCCGTGGGACCACATTCAATTTCATTGGCACGGTCAGGAAGTGAAAAAAACCCCGCCCGGTGGAACGCCGTTGCCGCTAACCGGTTCGGCTGGCTGCAAAGTCCAGTCGTTCAAGGTGGGCATGACCACGTATGGTTTTCAATATCATTTCGAATACGACCGGGCGGAACTCGAAGAGATGTTCACCGATTCGTTTATCCGTGAACATGTAACGGTCGAGGAATTGCGGGCGCAGGTCGATCAGCATTACGAAAATTATCGTCGGCTGGGTGATCGGTTGTGCGAACGGTTGGCGATGTGTCTGTTCCCTGTGTCCAGGCGTGTGCGTTCGAGCGCGTGATCATGTCAATTTTGTCGATACCAACACCCGCGCGATTCGATTTGGAATCGGCAGTGTGTCGGTACGGGTATTACCAATTGGCCCCGAATGTCTGGGACAAGCCAAAGCGGGCATTGCATCGGCCGTTGCGTTGTGGCGATCGCACGGTGGTGATGACACGCACGACACAATCGCGTGATGGCCAAAAATTACGTGTGGTATGTGATCGACGCGTGTCACGGTTGCAGGCTCATGCGATCAAGCGACAGATCACGCGCATGTTGCGCTTGGAGGAAGATTTTGCCGGGTGGTATCGGGTGAATCCCAATGCGCGACAGCGTGGCGATGCGCGATTGTTTCGATCGCCGACGCTGTTTGAGGACATGATTAAAACGATCACGGTTTGTAACGTGACCTGGTCAACAACGATTTTAATGAACCGGTTGCTGTGCGAGCATGTGGGCAAGGGAGCGTTTCCCACAGCCCGGCAATTGGCAAACTATGGTGCGGTCGCGCTCAAAGCGAATTGCAAGGTGGGGTATCGTGCCGAGCGGATTGTGCGGTTGGCCCGCGATGTGTGTGATGGCACGATCGAACTCGATTGGTTTGAAACGACCGACGCGCCAACGGATGCAGTGTTCGAGGCATTGCGAGCGATTTATGGTTTTGGTGATTACGCGGCGGCCAATGTGCTCCAACATGTGTGTCGTTACGATCGGTTAGCGATCGACTCGGAAACGTATCGGCATTTTCGCGAAGTGCATCAGGTGGCCACGCCGCGCGATTCGGCAGGACTGCGACGTTTGCACCGAAAAATTGAAGCGCATTACGCGAAGTTCACGCCGTATCAATTTCTGGCGTACTGGTTTGAATTATGGCGCGGCTACGGATGAAGCCGAGGAATACACGGATGAATGGGTGAACGCGGGCCGCAGTTGGTACAATTTGCATATGGAAAAAGAGCGTGACTATCGGTATCTGGGACGCACCGGCATTCGGGTCAGCCCGTTGTGCCTGGGGTCCATGATGTTCGGCGGGAAAACCAATGAGAGCGATTCCTTCGCGATGATCGATCGAGCGATCGATGAAGGGATCAATTTTCTGGATACGGCCAATGTGTATTCGCATGGCATCAGTGAACAAGTTGTGGGCAAAGCTTTGCAACGCAATGGCAAGCGCGATCGCCTCGTGTTGGCCACCAAAGCCCATGGCAACATGCACAAAAATGATCCGTTGAATCCCAATCGATGGGGCAACAGCCGTCGGCAGATCATCGAACAATGCGATGCATCATTGCAACGATTGCAAACCGATTACATCGATCTGTACCAGATGCATCGGCCCGATCCCGATTGCGCGATTGATGAAACCTTGCGGGCGCTGGACGATCTGGTTCGAGCGGGCAAGGTGCGGTACATCGGCACGAGTACGTTCGCCGCGTGGCAAGTGGTCGAAGCGTTGTGGACATCAGACAAAATGAATTTGAATCGATTTGTGACCGAGCAACCGCCATACCATTTGTTGGATCGCCGGATTGAACGGGAACTGGTTCCGATGGCACAGACGTATGGCTTGGGGTTGATTCCGTGGTCACCCTTGGCGAGCGGTTTTTTGACGGGTAAATACAAGCGTGGGCAGTCGGCACCGGAGGACGCGCGTCTTCAGGGCGAAGGTGGACGTAGTGCCCTGTTGAGCGACGAGCGGGTGTTTGATGTGATCGAAAAAGTCGAAGAATTGGCGGCAGCGAAAAATTGCACACCCAGCCAGTTGGCGTTGGCGTGGTGCATGAATCAGCCTGGCATTACCAGTCCGATCATTGGGCCGCGAACCATGGACCAGTTGATGGATAACATGGGTGCGTTCGATGTGGAAATTACCGACGCGGATCGAGCAGCGCTGGATGCGGTGTCGCCGCCGGGACGTGCGGTGTATCCATTTTATGACGCGCGGTTCGGGCCGCATCCGCATCGGGTATAAGTGAATAGCAAAAAGCAAAAAGCAAATAGCAAAAAGCAAAAAGTGAAAAGTAAAAAGTTAGAAGTTAGAAGTATAAAGTCAGAAGTGAAGAGTTAAGAATTTATTGATGTCTGCCCAAGCCCCCACAATGTCAACCCAGGCCCTGTCGTCCCAGAGCATGCCGCCGATCGGTTTGATCGCCGGGAGCGGTCGGTTGCCGGTGCATGTGGCCCAGGGAATGTTGGCCTCGGGTCGGCGCGTCGCGTGCGTGGGATTGGTCGATCAGTATTGCGATGAATTGCCTGCGTTGTGCGATCGATTCGGCAGTGCGGGGATTGTGCGGATCGGGCGTTGGATCAAATTGCTGAAAAAATGGGGCGTGCAGGAAGCGATCATGGTCGGCCGAGTGCGCAAGGCCACCATGTATCAGCCCTTTCGAATTGTTCGCCAGTTGCCTGACATGCGTGCGTTGCATTTGTGGTATTCGGTGTTGCGGTACGATAAGCGCAGCGATGCGGTATTGGGCGCGGTGGCCGATGAACTGGAAATAGCTGGGATACACTTGATGGATTCAACGAAATTTATTCCCGAATTTTTGGCAGACCCTGGTGTGATGACGCGGACCACGCCGTCGGCCGACCAGATGGAAGACATCAATTTTGCCTTGCCGATTATCTATCGCATGGGTGATTTGGATATCGGCCAATCGATCGCGGTCAAGGAATGCGAGATCATCGCGGTCGAAGCGATCGAGGGCACGGACAAGATGATCGAACGCGCGGGCCAACTGTGTCGCAATGGCAAGTGGTGTCTGGTGAAAGTACCCAAGCCGGAACAGGATTTGCGATTCGATGTGCCGTGCATCGGATTGGAAACGATTGTGAAGTTGAAAGAAAACGGCGCGACGTGCATCGCGGTGGAGGCGGGGCATGTGATTCTGTTGGATAAGCCGAATTTGTTGAAAGCAGCCGATGAGGCCGGCGTGGCGATCGTGGGCGTAGAACGACCCGCGGGGGTTTAATTCTGCATGTTGCGTCGATATGTTTTGGGCCGCAGATGAACGCGGATGGACGCGGATAAGATAGGGGATTATGCTGGCGGAAGGCCAAGTTTTTTGCGATATATGTTCATGGCTTTAAGTTGTTCTGGATCGATATAAGGGCGAGTGTCTGACCACCAAGGTTGTCTGATTTCTGGTTTATTAACTAGCGAACTTGTTTTTGCAATAGCGTCAAACACTTCATCGAGACTTGTAGGTGGTAATTTGCCACCAACGGTACAAGGTATGTAATCGCCGCACAGAGTTGTGTAGGATGATCCAAAGCACAACATGCCAAATGTTTTATGCACAGCATTAAACAGTGCGCGAATTTCAACGACTGAAATCCCGTCTGAGGACACTTTGGGCGTGCCGTCATGATTGCGTAAGGTATGGGCAACACTGTGGGTTCGAATTATTTGTACGTGTTTGGCAATATTATTTTGCTTACTGTCGAATCGGGCTTGCGCCAAAGAATTCTGAAATATGGATTTTGGTTGTGGTCCTTCCAAGGTGCTTGCAGGATTTGTTGTTTGAATCGTGAAAGAGTGTGGCAATCGTGGCCACTGTCGCAAGCAATACCGGTAAGTAATATAACGGCAGTATCTAAAAAGTTGTCTATTACTTGATGCCAGAATTCCCCATTCATTGGTCCATAAAAATAATCAAAAGGAAAAGCGTCAATCGTTTCTAGAGAGACAATGGTCCCATGCAAACGAGTAATTCGTCTCCAGATATCGTGATGAAGCTTCTCGTAAATATCTGGAAAAGGTCGATCAAATAAATTAATAGGTTTACAATTGACAAGATCGTTGGTAGGTGATGCTTGCCAAGTGGAAAGATTGTCCAACATTGTTGTACGATTCATTGATCAACCCTGAGGCGGCAAGTTATTTTTGTCGGGTGTAGTGGATTTCCATCATTTTGGATTCGGTGCCGTCGCCGGTGGGGCTGGGGCCGAACATGTCGAAGCGGTGATGATCGTCATCGATGAATGTGATGACCTGTCGCATGGTGATGGTCATGCCCATGACGGGGTCGTCGTAGGAGCCGATGAAAGTGAAGACGGTCATGTCGTCGTTGGCTGTGCCAGTGGAGGGCATCCACATGGTGCCCATGGTGTCAGCCCAGAGGTTGATGAATTGCTTTTTGACGTTGTCGTAGCCGGTGAGTCCGAATCCCTGGAAGGGCATGCCCATCATCTCGGCGTCGTAGTCGCATTGAAGGAAACGGTCGCCGAGGATCATGGTGCTGGTCTGAGTACCGGTGAAAGATTGCGGGCCGTTGACGGGATCGCAAAAGTTGGTGCCTTCGGCCGTGAATGTGCCTGCCATTTTCGCGAGCGCGGCGTGTTCTGGGCCGGGTTGGGCGAAGGTCATGTATTGGGCCATCATCTCCTGTTGGGATGGATGGTCGGCCGGTGCGGTGGTGGCGGGTGCGTCCTCCGCATAGGTGATCGTGGTTGTGGCGAGTGTGCCGACGGTGAGAACGGCCGCGGTGAACAGAGTGGTGATCCCGAAATGATGATGATGCATGGAGTCGCCTTTCAAAAAAGGGGGGAGGAAAAAGACGGAGAGTGTTTCAATATGGCTTCGCGCCGTCCAAGGACGGCGGCTAACGGGTGAGTTTTTATGGAATCAGAATTAGTGCTAATAGGAGTAAGGGACGGGGGGCAGGGGACGCTGCGCGTCGTCCGCTAAACGGGGGATACGTTTATTATATGTTGGACCGTGGGTTGACGATTGGATTAATCGTAAGCGCGGACGACGCCGATGACGATGCCTTGGATCTGGACCTGGCGTTCGTTGACCCAGATGGGTTCGTATTTTTCATTGGCGGGCTGCAGGCGGATTTTACCGTTGGCTTCGCGGTAGAATTTTTTGAGGGTGGCCTCGGCGGTGTCGAGGAGGGCGACAACGGTTTGGCCGTTGCGGGCGGTGTTGGTGCGTTGGATGATGACGTAATCGTCTTCGCGGATGTGCTCGTCGATCATCGAATCGCCGCGGACCTTGAGTACGAATTTGCTACCGGCGGCAGTGTTGTCGTCGCTCGTGTTGTCTGATCGTGAGTTGCCGGTGTCGAACAGTTCTTCGAGGTCGAGGAACTCTCGGTCCTCGACGGCATCGATGGGCAGTCCGGCGGCGATGGTGCCGACCAGGGGCAAGCGGGTGGTGCGTGTTTCGTCGGGGGGTAGGGCGCCTTCGTTAATTTCCAAAGAGCGAGCCTTGTTGGCTTGTCGCGAGAGCGCTCCTTTTTTTATGAGTGCTTCGACGTGTTCGAAGACTGTGACTTTGCTCACGCCCAATTCGTCGGCCAATTCCTGCATCGTCGGGGAATAGCCCCGAGCTGCGCGGACGTCGCGGATACGGGTCAGAATGTGCAGTTGCTTCGGGGTGAGGTTGAGTTGTCGGATTTGATTGGGCGACATGTTGTGACTCCTGATTCGTTAAATGAAGCGTTAAGTTTTTAATCGGGGAACTAGGATTTTTAGAACTCGGGTTTTTAATTTGTTTGTGTGGTCGCGTGGTGGCTGATTTGAATTTCAGAATGGGTGGATGCACGGGCGTGGTGTTGGTGGCTGGTTTGTGGTTTGGGGTTGTGGATGCGGGGATCGTGTTGTTGGTGGAAGCGGGATTAATTTTGAGATTGACCACATCGGATTGAACGGTGGTGGTGCGTGGCTTGTCGGCGTTGGCACGCAGGACGGATTCGGCCAGGCGTTTCTGGATGTGTTGCTTGATGTCCATGGCGACGCGTTGGCGGAGGGCTTTTTCGCGTTGGATTTCTGATTGGATTTCAGCGGCCTGTTCACGTGTGGGCTGGTCGAGGGGAATGGGGGCCGCAGCGGTTGTGGTCGTGTTTGTGGTGGCTGAGGTTGAGGTTGAGGCTGCGGTTGCGTGTGTGTTGGCGATGGTGGTGAGCCGTAGTTTGTTGGGCTGGGCCGGGGCGTATTGGCCGGCTGTGGGCCGAGGGCTTGAGGGGGTGTATGTGTCGCGGTTGCGGTTGATCGAAGCGATGACGCCGGGCCGAGGTCGGAGCTTGGCGAGGATGGCATTGACAGCAGGTCGGATCAGATCGCCGCGTCGGCCTGTGTGCTGGTCGGATTGTTGTTGCTGTTTGGGGTGGTTGTGGTTGTGGTTGTGATTGTGATTGGTGGGGTTGTCGTCGTGTTCGAGTGTGGGACGAATGAGTCGGAGGTGGTTTCCGTTGGCGACGTAGGTTTTGGCGAACGCGCCACCGGGGCCGAGTTGGAGTACAGGAGAGATTGGATTAGCCATGATTTGGGACCTTTCGAGCAGCGGGTGGTCTGGATTGTGAGAATTGGATTGAATCGCCGTTGTAGTGGTGGGTTCTTCTCGGCACCCCAATATGTTGGGGTTGGAGGGCATCATTCGTGACGCCAGCACTGGATTCGACACAGACCACGAGCTAGCTTGAAACTTTTTCGGCCAACTTGTTCGGTAGACGTTAACATAAAATATGCCGAACGTCAAGGGGATGTGGGCAAGGTGGGTAATTATCATGGGTTATGGCATAAGTGTATGAATTTTCGATTGTTATCGGGTTTAGAGTTATCGGGACAGGGGTGTTTAACTCGGATATGAGGTGTGTTTGGTGAGAGTCGTGTGGTGCAAGTGGATAGGGAGCAGTGCGTGGGGTGAATCGGGTAAGTATGTCGCATGTTGTCGGAGCAAGTTGGCGATGAGATTACCTGTCGATGGGTCATGCTTGAGTCATACCCATCGCGTTAGAAACTCGCGCGATCTAAATTTTCCATTCGGCCGAACTCCCGGTTTTGACCGGGACCGGGGATGGATCCAAAGTGCGCGTATTTGTCTTAACGGGAAACGTGGGTGTAGAAGCGTGGGTGGAGAAATGTGGGGGAGGAAGTGGGGGCGGGTGTAGGGGTTATGTCGGTTGGGTGTTGATGGGGTGTGGTGTTGTGCGGGGGTTTATCGGATCGGCTCGAAGTGGGCGAGGCATCGCGACGATCATCATCAGTAATGAAAAAGCGCATGATCCAGATGGTGTTGTTGTCGGTTGGGATGTACCTGGCGATGGGCACGTATTACCTGTTCGAGCCAGCGTCAGCGGATGCCGAAGGCGGTGGGAGTGTTCCGCCTGCGTTGCAGTTATTGGGTTTGGAGTTGCCCAAAGGTTTTGCCCGGCTGGATCCGATCGAGCAGGAAGAGTGGCGATATGGCACCATGGCCGAGCCGGAGGGTTGGGTATTCGAACAGCGACTTGCGATGAGCGATGCGACAGGATCGTCAACAGGAACGGGCCATGCGAATGATTCGGCAGCGCAGGTTAAAACGGTGTTCGAACATTACCGCGGGCAAGTGCTCGGTGCGCTGGATGATGCGACGGAGTTGAGCCGATTTCGCTCGCCGACGTTGAGTTATGTGGATATGGCTTCGGTGAAATTAAGCGCGGGCACGCGTTTGAAATTGATGGTGTTTCAAGCTCGCCAATCGTCACGAACCGCGACGCAAAATCAACCCGCGACGACACGCAAAGCAACTGGCACAGCGAACACGACTGGCTCTAGCGATAAGGTCGCGGCGGTGCCACATGTGGTGGTGCGTTTGACGTTGAATCGCGATCCTGCCTCGAAGCAAAAAGACGAAAAATCCAAGGGTTTGCTGAATATTCCTGGGATGCCAAACATTCCGGGCCTGTCCGATTTAACGGGTGTCGGAGGTCTGTCGCAAGAGGACCTGGACAAGGTGAACATCCCCGGGTTGGATCTGAGCAAGCTGGGTAAGTAAGTGTGCATCCCGCTTAGAATTCGCGCGTTAGCCGTCGCCTTTATGGCGGCGTGATGGCTGTATTTACCCCGTGATTCGCGCCGCCATAAAGGCGGCGGCTAACGATAAAACCACGCGCGTGTTTTTTGCGAGATTGATCTATGGGCCGTATGTGCCGCACGGCGGGCCAAACGCACTGCACTGACTGCACTGCACAACTTCCATGGGTATCGCATGGCTCGCCCGGTAGTCGCGCTGTTCGCACGCATGATTCGCAAAGCGTGCAAGTCGCAACAGACGCAATAAACAAACCATTCACATCAGGCGCATCAATTCATCCGCGCTTCACCACGGCGCACCGACAAAAATATCTTCGGTACTCGCGTGCATGGTGACCTCTGCGCCGAGTCGTTCCGCCGCTTGGTACAACGTGTGCATCACCAGTCCGCCAACGGTGGGCGAGTCCGTGTCAATCGGGAACAAGGCGTTGAGGTAGTCGGCCAATTCCGAATCATCACAATCCCACGCGAGCTCGTCGGTGAGCATAGCCTGACAATGCCGACCATTAAATTCAAGCGCGAGTTCGCCAATGATGTGCGGAGCCAGAACCGGGGCGTGAGAGGATTCCGAATCGTTGAGAAAAGTGGTGGGTGTGTGCGTGGGGTGGGGGGGTGTGGGGTGTGGGGGGTGTGGGGTGTGGGGGGGCACGGTCGGACTCCTGATCGAGTGGTTCGGTCAGCATGCCTATGGCTCGGCCTCGCTAACCCAACGAAAATAAATGCTCCTGCATTAACCCGTGTCGTCCGTGACAGCCGTCATGATACGACATTGCCCGCTCACCGTCCGAATTAACCAAAACCCAACAATCCCCCCCCCCCCACATTTCCCTTGGTTTATCTTGTGTTATTTTGTTACCCCCTACTTTGCCCCCACATTACCCCCGCGTTTTCCACGTCCCTTTGTCGTTTTCGTGGATCTGTCGTCAATGGTGCCCGTTGTTTTGTGCGCACACACGTACATGTCACGCGACGAAAAAACGTACCGAATCATAATTTTTTTTATTCATGATCACACACGGTTTTAGCGAGGATCGCGGCGGATGGTTTGGCTACCGGCGCGCGCACCAGCGTGACCGTTGGGCCTATGACAGAGACCCGTTACGGACCGGTTCGCAGGTCAGGCGTGGCAATGCGGATTGGAAGCGCAGCAGGGTGTCGAATTTCGTCGGTCAGTCCCTCGTGCTCTGCGGTGCGATGACCACGCCCATCAACATTCTTGCAAACACGTTTGGGGCTGGACCGAATTTTTGTAGAACATCAAACTTGCCTTTCTGTTTAGCGGGCGACGCGCAGCGTCCCGTGTGCTTTGCCAAACCTAGACATGCATGACGCAAAAACTTCGGAATGCAGCATCCATCATGTTGACCATGCGCTATAAAAAAATGCAATATCAATCGCAAGATGATTTGTGGTGTCGGGGAGATCGATCCGAAATTTTTCTCATGAAAATGGAACGCTGCGCGTCGTCCGCTAAACGGGGATGCGGTGTGTGCCATTCAAGGTAACCCCATGAAAAAACCCACGACCGTGAGGCCGTGGGTTTTCTTTTGAATCATTATGTTGAGTGTGATTAAAACAACATCACGATCAATACCGGTAATGTTCCGGCTTGTACGGGCCTTCGACGGGGACGTCGATGTAGTCGGCTTGTTCCTGGGTGAGGGTGGTCAGTTTGACGCCCAGTTTGTCCAGGTGCAGACGTGCGACTTTTTCGTCGAGAAGTTTGGGCAACAGGTACACCTTGTTTTCGTAGCTGGCGTTGTTCGTGGCCAGTTCGATCTGAGCGATCGTCTGGTTGGTGAACGAGGCCGACATCACGAACGAGGGGTGGCCGGTCGCGCAGCCGAGGTTGAGCAATCGACCTTCAGCGAGGATCAACACGCTGTGGCCATCCTTGAATGTCCACATGTCGTATTGCGCTTTGATGTTGGTTTTCTCGGCGATTTTGGCCAGTTGTGCCATTTCGATTTCGTTGTCGAAGTGGCCGATGTTGCCGACGATGGCTTTGTCTTTCATCTTGGACATATGGTCGGCGGTGATGATTTTGTAGTTGCCGGTGGTGGTCACGAAAATATCCGCTTCGCCGATCACGTCGTCGAGCGTAGTGACTTCGTAACCTTCCATGGCCGCTTGCAATGCACAGATCGGATCGATCTCGGTCACGATCACGCGAGCGCCCTGGCCACGCAGCGATTGAGCGCAGCCTTTGCCGACGTCGCCGTAGCCACAGACGACAGCAATCTTGCCGGACATCATCACGTCGGTCGCACGATTCAAACCGTCGATCAGCGAGTGACGACAGCCATAGAGGTTGTCGAACTTGCTCTTGGTGCACGAGTCGTTGACGTTGATGGCGGGGAACTGCAAGGTGCCATTCTTTTCGTACTTGACCAGGCTTTTGATGCCGGTGGTGGTTTCTTCGGACACACCCTGACATTCAGCGGCGACCTTGGTCCATCGACCGGGATTGTTTTCCAGGTTGGCAGCGAGGGTGCTCAGGACGACGCCCCATTCTTCGGGATCGCTGTCGGGGTTGAAGGTGGGAACCTTGCCTGCTTTTTCAAACTCAACGCCCTTGAGGATCAACATGGTGGCATCACCACCGTCGTCGACGATCTGGGTTGGGCCGGAGCCATCGGGCCACGCCAATGCCTGATCGGTGCACCACCAGTATTCCTCGAGGGTTTCGCCTTTCCATGCGAAGACGGGCACGCCCTGGGGTTTGGCGATGGTGCCGTTGGGGCCGGCCACAACCGCGGCGGCAGCCTGATCCTGGGTGCTGAAAATGTTGCACGAAACCCAGCGGATGTCAGCGCCGAGTTCGACGAGTGTTTCGATCAGGACCGCGGTTTGCACGGTCATGTGCAGGCTGCCCATGATGCGTTGGCCCTTGAGCGGTTTGCTGGTGCCGTATTCTTCACGGCAAGCCATCAGGCCTGGCATTTCCTGTTCGGCGAGGGTGAGTTCCTTGCGGCCCCACTCGGCGAGTTGTTGCAGCTCGTCGAGCGACGCGCCGGGCTTGAGTTTGTAATCAATGCCATTGGCACTGTCGACGGTAAGTTGTGGGCCAGTTGCGGTAGCAGTCATGTTGTTCTCCAGAACAAAAAGTTAAAGGTTGAGAGTTAAAAGTTAAAAGTTAAAAGTTAAAAGTAGAAAGTAAGAAACAGTGGGTTGGGTTGAGGGGATAGTGAGTGGGGGGGTGGTGGGGGGTGGGGTTATTTTTTTGTGGCGACGGCGAGTAGGA
>JAUHYI010000103.1 GCA_030426385.1 Phycisphaerae bacterium | reverse complement strand
CGGCCTTTGGTTCCCGTCGGCGCGGCGGAGGGTTCTATGTTGCATAGCGTGTTGTGAAAATACAGGTTCCCGATTGGGTCGATCATCCACCACGTTTCTCCGACTTTTTCTAATCGAAAATAACCCGTGGCTTCAAACTTATAATCCGGATGGATCAATCCACCATACATGTCGCGATTTTCATCGGTCGGCGGTACGGTTTCCAACCACTCTGCTTCTTCACGATCATATTGCTTGAGCTGTTCCACGCTATGAATTTTTCCCGGCCAATCCAGAAGAGCGTTTTGCCCAAAGCGATCAACAATATTTTCCGTGGGCACATCACTTTCCAATCGCCCAATCAGTTGCACGTTGTCGATGTACAACACGCAATCTTCATCGGGACGACTGGCATAAATTTGAAAGACCTTCACGCTTTTGCGATGACGCAGGTCGGACTTTTGCATCGATGGCAGCTCAACACCTTCAATGCCCATGAGCATCCCCAGAACCCGCGACTCCATATCATCAGGCTCATCAAATCGCAGCATAAACGTCTGCTGATCGGTGGTTGCCGGAAATAATAAATTGACAGCTTTGCTTTCTGCCCCATCCGCCTCGGCATCAATGCGTACGGCATAGGACACTTTTTTGCCGGCCGTAGCACGCACATCGAACATAATGCCTTGATACTTCGACCAATCCGCGGGCGCTTTTTCTGACCCCAATACAAAATGAATATTCGGCCAACCATTAACGTTAGCGTCCAACTCTACGCGCAACGCATACTCCCCATCGGTGGCATGAATTTTAACGCGCGACACGCGGCCACCACTGACGCCAATCAGTGACAATGACTCCTCGTTTTCAAAAGAGGTGACGCGTAACGCATCGGCCGGTTTAAAATTGATTACAAGACCACCGGCCCATAGGGATGCATTTGCGATCAAAATAACAGCAACGCTTATCAGTGCGACACCCAACTCATCCATCAGTGGTCTTTGGCTTCGATTAAACAAAATCCGATTCCTTTACAAAAAACGAAACAAAACAAAATAGAGATATAACAAGGCAGTGGACTGTCGCGTGCGACAATTACAAATCACTACCCACCATGCACTCGTACTTTATGCCTGGCCGTGACAACGAAGCACCAGAGCACACACGCCTCTCGTTCGCATGTCGTGGCGTAGCCATTAAAAATTCAAAAAATCATATTGGCATAGGCCGCCAATACCGTGCGCGCTATTGGTTGGTACTGACCCAGTACGACTCGTCGAACAGGTCATAGGCTCCGCCGGTTGAAAAGTCGGCACTGTCGGGCCTGGAATTTTCAACATGGCCATCCGCAAACAACACGTTCACACTGCTGTTATGACGAGCATGTAACTTGCCCGCATCTTGCGGAAACGTATGCGATGCAGCATCGAGTAACAGGCTGTGGCCCCATTGCTCGATTAATGCATACTGTGTATCGCCGCTCATAATCGTGTGTGATGCATTGAGGACGCTTGATAACTTGCGTTGCGGATTGAACGGCGTCGCAGGATAGTTGAATCCGAAGCCGTAATAATCAAGTCCGTAATGCGTGTAGTTAATCCGATCGAATCCGCCATAAAATCCAAACTGCTGGATAAATGCCTGGGTCGGGTAAAGGCTTTCAAAACTCGGACAGGCAAAAACGCCATCATCAGAAATATAGTTGCCGCCGCCATAATGATTAGAACTCAACAGCACGGCCCAGTTTTTTGGATATGCCGGTCCACCCACATATTCATATCGAGCCGGGGGCAACCAATCATCCGATTCATTCGCGTACATCGCAATCGCTAACCCGATTTGCTTCTGATTATTCTGACACAGCAGTTGCTCAGTCACCGATCGGGCACGACTCAAAGCCGGCAAGAGAATGGCAATGAGTACGGAAATAATCGAGATCACCACAAGAAGCTCAATCAATGTAAAGGCCGAACGATGTAACGCGGATTCGCGTTGGGTTTGTTGATGACGATTTACTTTCATGGGTCGCCTCGTGGTCTTCATGGATTGCAATGGTGGCGAACTGGGCAAAAGGCGCGAGAGATGTGAGGGCTTAAAGATTTGCGAAATTCGCGAAGCGTACACGCTTTGGTTTGGCATGCCGACGGCGGCTGGCACTTGAGACAAACTCTGGCCGCCGTCTTACTATCGTCACATTATCGCTTTCTTCGCAACACAAACATGCTGCCGATACCCATAAGCGCCAT
This sequence comes from Phycisphaerae bacterium, assembly GCA_030426385.1. Classification (GTDB taxonomy): domain Bacteria; phylum Planctomycetota; class Phycisphaerae; order Phycisphaerales; family Phycisphaeraceae; genus JAUHYI01. Next base: position 16,117 of record JAUHYI010000103.1, on the reverse strand, counting down.
GCTGGCTGGTTCAGGTATGGTTGCGGGGCCATAGGTTACGGTCAGAATAGGATCGAATCCCGGGATGCCACCCGATGACGCTTCGGTGCTGTAAAAACCGACATACGATTCCGTCGACTCGTCGCCGGTGATGTAAATCGCCAGGCCGTCGTTATCCCATCCACCGTCGGTCCAACCAAGGTACGCGGTGGTGATGTCAAACACGATAGGCGTATCGTTGGCATTCCAATGTCCCGAACCGATCAACGCTGAATCATAATCCGGCGTGCCACCACCATCGGTCATGCCAGCCGATGCCCATGCGTTGGAGCCGTCATAAGTATTCCATGTCGCGCCATTTTCTGTCCAAGGCTTAAGGCTGCGATGCAATTCGATGGTGGTCGCGGGATTGATCCTTGATGCGATATAGGGAAACAACGTTAAGGTCGCCCCGGTGACTTCCTGGCCATCGGGAATGACAGGGAACGCACTGCTTGCCACTCGAAACACACCGCGAAAGTCTGTCGCACTGCCACCCACATAGGACACCAAGCCATTGCCCGCGTTGGTTGTCGGCGTGGCCTGACTCAGATACGTGTCTTCAGCATTACCCGCTGCAGACGATAGCGTGACCTCAACATCAGCCGCACTGGCAACCTGCACTAAACCAACGATCACCATCGAGACCGCTGCCACGCCGGCACGTCCAATGATTGTCCCCGATTTTTTCAATGAATAGTTCATCATTAGTATTCTCCTTTGGTAAAAAGCAAGTAGACAACGATATCCTTGCCAGAACACTCTGGCTTAACTTTTATGATTCACTTTGCTTATCTATGAAAACGCGAAACTATAAAAATACGAAACAACCCAAAAACAAAACCGTACGCCGACCGCTCACTCAAATCGCTTCTGCATACATTTCGACGCGGGTATCTTCAAGCACATCTTCGTGCGTTAATTCTGGTGCAATGCTTCGAGGCAAGTCATCAATCGGCTTGTTTTCAAGCATGCGATTCATCGTCTGATGCGCCACGTCAACCAGCGAGACATAGTCGCAATTCAGCCGAACTGTGGGCACAAGAAACGGCGGCGTTAAACCTTTATTCGCCTGCGAAATCAACAACAAGTCTTCCGGAACGCGCACGCCCTTCTCGTGGCACGCCCATCCCACACCTTGATGAATCACATCATCGAGACAAACCAGGCTGTCGATTTGCCGAGATGATTCAAGCAATTGCCGCGCTGCCGCCTGGCCACACACAGACGTGGGCAATGCCACGCCGATCGTTTGGATAGATTCTTTAAACCCACCGACATCCCGCAGTAGCCGTCCATACCGACGAGCGCATTCGCGATCACCGCCGGGCGTGGTATCCAGAAAGATCAACGCCGGTCGCTTTCGGCCGCGCTCTTTCAAACATTCGCCCGCCATACGAACCAGCGCCTCGGGATCAAAAGCAACGCTGCCTTTGATGTTGCGCCGAGCTGCCGAAACACCAACCAGCGGAATGCGATTGTTTTGGCATTGCTCCACAAATTCTGCGGGCAAATCCGTACCCGTAAAATAAACCGCGCGCAGGCCTTCGGCATCCAGCAGTTCGCGATCATGATCATTCCATCGCCCTTCATACATCATGTTTCGCGACGTGGTCAACATCATGAGTCGAGGCACGCATCCGTCGGCTTCAATCACGTGCACAAGCTCTTGCATAATCGCTGCGCTGCTCGAATGCGTGTAACGCTGCGCGAGTTGGTCAAGCCATGTCACCACCGCAATGGTCGGCCGACCAACCGATTCACTGACCAGCGTCCCCTTGCCCTGCACGCTGTAAACCAGGCCCTCTTCTTCTAATAGTTTGTAAGCTTTGCGAATCGTCAGATGACTGATTTCCAATTCCTTGGCCAGCACCATCGTGCCAGGCAACGGCTCATGCGAAGCCATATGCCCTTGGCGAATCCGTTTTTCGAAATGCCGCTTGATCTGTTCGTACAACAGCAATCCGGGCCGTCGTGCCGACTTGTCTAGCAAAAACTCATCCATGGGTATGCCTTTTTCCTGAGGACCAACCAGTCTTATGCCCCAAGCATATATGATTTAACTGATATGTCAATAGCATATAACTTAAATCGAGCAAACTTTATTAAAAAACCCCCGGCACCGCGACGCACGCTTTTTCACCCGAAAATATCCGCTATTTCCCAGCCCTCCGGTGCTCACCAGCCGTGACCCGTTCGTATATATGTATGATTCACATGATCAAGGTCCGGCCGATATCGCCCTCCCCCAATCCCTCCTCCAGCACCATACACACGCGCGTCGCACGCCAAATACGCCCCCAAAATAGATCACCCACGCCAAGGAATTTGCTTTGAAAATCTACGCACTCACCGGCCAATCCAACGCACTGGGAACCACCGATGATCCGGCCCAGATCGGAGCACTACCCGACCCGGATCCATACGATCAATCGATACCATTCTGGTGGTCCAACCTCGGCCCCCATAGTGACCCCCAAGGTGATTGCAACGGCAGCATCCAAAGCCTGCAAACCCAACCAAGTCGCGATGCCAACAACCCCATCTGGTGGGGGCCGGAGTTCGGCTTCGCTCGCGCACTCTATCACGCAGGCGAGCGCGATTTCCTAATCATCAAAGCTTGTCGCGGCGGCGGCGGCAATACGCATTGGTCCAAGTCTCACACTGGCGCGATGTATAACCTGCTCGTGACACAGATGCGCGATGCGATCAAAGCCGTCACCAGCACAGGCCAACCCGCCACCGTCGCGGGCCTGCTCTACCTTCAAGGCGAAAGCAACAACACAGAAGAAGCCGAAGTCGCTGACGATCGCCTGACCACACTCATACAGGATCTACAACATGACGTACCCCATGCCGATCACATGCGATTAGCCATTGGCGGCATTGCGGCCCAAGGCGACAATCGTGACATCGTTCGCCATCGCCAGGCTTCGCTTGCTGCGTCCAACCCGATGGTCAGTTATTTCGACACGACCGATCTTCGCGATCATCTCTACGACGATCTTCATTTTGATAAAGCCGCGAAGATCATTGTGGGCCAACGCTTCGCTGATGCCTTGCTATAAAAACAACTCACGCAAACAGCCGGCCGTCTCGACGGATAGTTTTACCGCTTCGATCAAAACCGTTAACGCGGGCCTTGCTTATAAAAACCCCAAGCCGCACGCGGCCAATGGTCACAGTCGACGGATAATATCCTGCGCCGCTCGCTCATAGATTGCCTGCCATTGTGGCCCCAACAAACACTCGGTCACTTCATAGCCACCCTTGTCATAATCCGCAGCCGGTGGACCGTAGTGTAAATAGCCGTTGGTAAAACCAAGCACAAAAGTATGCGGGTACGACGACGCGCGTTTAACATTCAAACCAACCTCAGCCAACACTTCAACCGGCGCCGCCAACATCACGCACGCACCAATTTTATAACCCTGTATCACCGCGCGAACCGTAGCCTCGCCTGACGCGGCATTGATGGCCTGGTGACGCTTGAGCGTTTCAATTTTATCCTGAATCCGCGCCAGCTTTTCCATGGCATTAATGTTGCTCAGATATTTTTTCAGGTTTGTTCGATTCTCATCATCCATCGCTGACAAAGCCTGCGAACCGATCTGCTCCGCATGCAAATACCCGTAAGCATAATCCAACGGACAGTCGGGGCTAAGACGGTATTGCAAGTAAAGCGGCAAAAATGTTTTGATGTTCAAGCTCGTGTAACGCAGCGAAGCCAACAATTTTTCCTGTTCGCACTGCAAGCCTTCGAGCCGTTCCGGAATGTCGGTTCGCCGAGGAAACTCAACCGTTTTCTGCAGCGCGTTCAGCGTCGCATCGGCAGCTTTAATCTCTCGCCATGCTTGTAAAACACGCAATCCCAAGACCTGGCCGATCGGCTGCGCGTCGCGGGGCCGACCGATATCCTTGTAACACACTTCGGTGATATCGCCCGCAGCACCCTGTAAAAACAGCGCCATCGCACCATCGCCCAACTGTTCTTCAATCACTTGCGACGCGAAGCCCGGATAGTTAGCGGTGACATGTCCACCCGGCACGCCGACCAACGGATGGCACGCGTAGTTGTACACCACCGCCAACGGCCGACCATCGATGCGATCAATGCGAAGCACGCCGATGCTCGGATCAATCGGACCAAGCGAAGCCACCTCTTCATCAGGCGGACATGGATTGGTTTGCCGTATCGCCCAATGCTTGCCATCTTTCAAACGTAACGTGCGATTGATTATCATGCGATCATCGCACCCGCGCCCCACGCCGATCACCACGGGCGTCAGATTTTTCAAGGCACACTTCACGGCATCAAACGTCCGCTCAACCTGCGCATCATCATCACACAACAGCCGCCCCGGCGGATGCGTGTGCGTGGCATGCACCATCACCTGACAGGCCGGTATGCCCAACTCGCGTTCAATGCGTTCGTGAAGCTTGGCCAGAAAGTCATCCTTGATATCGCCGATGCCTCCGATGGCTACCGCATCAAGCGAAAGCATGACCAGCGTGATCGCATCCCGCTTAAGAACAAGCGCCTTGGCGTAAAGCCGATCATGAATGATCGCATCACGCGCGTCGGTCGTGATATCACGACGCGCAACACCGGCTTGCAGCGAACGGATTGCATCCCCCGCGTTCAAGCCTTTCAGTGCTTTCGCGGTTTCTTCGCCATTCATGCTCGTTTGCCAACCTTACCCAACGGCACATCAACGCGACGGCGACACCCTGGCATAAACGCGACCCATAAAATTACGGCCAACGCGATCAGACTCCCCGGCTCAGGGATCGCCGCAATCGCTGCATCGTGAAACTGCTCGGCAAGAAGAATATAGCCCGCAGGATATAGGCCATAGTCCTGGTACTGCGTCATCGCACCATCGAGATGAACACCATCGGTGTAATAACTTTCCCAACCATCGATGCTGGTGAGCGACGCGTCATAATCGATCAACACAAAATCATCGCGCAACACCGAAAGCTCACGCAGCCAGGCGTTATACGATTCAATGTAAGGCGTGGCGACGTCGGTATATTCCGGATCAATCAACGGCATGACCGTCGAAACAACCACCACCGGATGATTGCCCCTGCCATTGGTAAAACTTGTAAAGGCATTCAGTATGGTCGTGACGTTGCTGCTATAGGTTTCCACACTGACCTGGCCAGTCGAGTCATTCGTGCCCAGCAGGAACTGAATAATATCGGGGTCCGCGGCCAACACTTCATTGATGCGCCCGTCATCTATATATTGCTGAGTGCGAACACCGCTGTAGTAGGCCCGCAACTGCGTCGCCTCGTCATGGTAAGTCCATCGCACCAACGTGCCATAGCCAAACGATAAACCCGAGTAACGGTACGTGTGCGAATCGCCAGTCGCCATGACGCGCAAACTTGCGTCGGCCTGCGAACCAACAAGGGCGCCCACAACCAAAATCATCATCAAGACAACACGATTAAATCGACATAACGCTCGCTTCATTTTCATCTCCACCCCCCCCACCCCCCCCCACTTTTCCTACGCTATTCCTGTGATGCTTCTCTACTACCTCCCACCCCTACCCTCCCCATTTTCCCACGCTATTCCTGTGGTGTTTTCGTGGCATTCCTCGCACCCGCACTCATCACAGCCGCAGGTCCGGAACCCTGTCCGCCAGACGAGCTTTCACCAAATATATACATTTAGCATATATACTGCAAGATTAATTTGCTGGCCGCCTGAGATTTTGCCCGCCAGCAACCCGTGCTTTTGCGACCCATCCACCACACATACTTCCCGCCTGTTCCCATCAAATTGACACCACCTCTCCAGGCGGGTGTGAAAATTGAGATGCCGATGCCCGTGGAAACATGCGAAAAAACCAGCAAGAGACGAAGCAGAATGGGGCCTGCCGAGGCTCAATGGCATGATTGTGAGGGAATAAGCGAGGGAAAAGCAGGTGACGCGAGGGATGCGCGAAGTGAAGTGGGCGAGGAATTGAGACTGGCGAGGGTCGCGACGTGGGGCGCGGGGGGGGGCGGGTATTGAATTTGCTTTCTGTACGAGGCCCGGATCTGGGCCGGCAGTGGCGATTCTTATCGCGCCAGGGCCGGATTCCCACGAAATTCGTGTCACATCGATAAAATGACTTGCATAATCGATGTGACAATATAAAATGGTTCCCATGGCCGTCACCCTCCAAGACATCGCAGACCGTTGCAAAGTGTCACGCGTCACCGTGTCGCACGTACTACGCAACCCGGCGCATCCGCGATATGCCAAGACCACCAAAGACAAGGTGCTTCGCGTTGCGGACGAATTGCAGTACTCGCCGAACCTGGTGGCCCAAAGCCTCCGACGTGGCAAAACCAATCTGCTGGGGGTCATCATTCCTTTTAATGACCCGGGCGTGCTCGACCGCATCCAATACATTGCCCAGGACCTTGGCTATGCCGTCATGGTGCAGTTTTCGCCGGTCCCCAATGAGGAGGCCGAAGCCCGCGCCCTCAAGTCCGCGATCGATCGCAAGGTGGACGGCATCATCTGGCAGCCATGCAGCACGACGAGCATGAGCCAGGAAAAACTCAAGATGATTCAGGCTGCGCGGATCCCCGTCGTGCAGTTCCAAACGCGCGTGCCACACTTCGAGTCGGCCGACTATGTGGGCATCGACTGGCGTCAGGCCTTCGAGATGGCGGTCGGCCACCTCAAGGCCAGCGGGTATGACCGGATCGCTTACCTCACACAACCGCAAGGCGCTTACGAACCGCGCGGCGAACGGGTCCGACTCTTTGAACAGGCGACCAAACACCATGACGCCAGCGGCGATGTGATCATCGCTGAGAGCGATCAATTCGAGACCGCCGCAGAAAATTACCTGCGAGCCCACCCAGGCCAAACGGTCGGCTTTGTCGGACAAGGCGTCAGCCTGCACGGCATCTTGAAAGTCGCCAAAGCCGAAGGCCTTCGCGTGCCCGAAGACGTGGGAATCCTATTGCTGGGCGACATGTTGCTGGGTGGACACTACCACTTCGGCGAGCTGACCGGCGTTACGCTTTCCGCAGTCCAGATGCCCGAGTTGTCGCGACTGGCGATGAGCGTGCTGGTCAATCGAATCAAGAAAAAAACCAGCGGACCCGGCGAAGCCCATGTACGCGATGTGTCGCTGGTGCAACGGGAATCGACCGTTTCGCCGGAGCATTAAGCAGAACATCCAACGGGTCATTAAACACGACCCTCTCTCGGATTCTTGCATTGGCTTGCCATCATCGGCGTGTGGTTTGTTGAATCACGCCTCTTGGATTGAGACTGATTTTTTAGGCTGGGCAACGTCGCCCTGACACATTAACACTTCTTAACGTTTGGAGAAAAAGAAATGACAACGACACGAAATTATTGGGTTATGTTGGTAGCGGTCACGATGTTCGCCTGGACCACTCAAGCGCAGGCAGCACAGGTTGTCTACACCGTCGAAGGCGATTCGACCAGCGCCACCGACCAAAACACGTCGGACGGAGCGCAAAGCGGAACGTTCTCCGCCACCGGCGTGACAGTCAGCTCTAACGCCAAGTTCGGCACCAGTGCTTTGAACTTCGCCGGGCAGACCGACGCTCTGAGTAACGTTGAAATCCCAGGCACCTCCGGCACCAGTCTCGGCACCTCATTCACGCTGGCGGCTTTCGTCGATGCGACCACCAACGGCAGCAGCGCCGGGGCCATGCAGCGCGTCTTCAGCAACTTCGCCGGTAGCGGCCCGATTGATAACATCCTTGTCTTTGACATGGACCCTGATGCGTCTGCTAACTTTGGCCTTCGCCTTATCCTCAACGGCACCATCATCAAAGCATCATCATCATCAACCGCTGCAGCCGGCTATGCGGACGGCGCGTACCATCATGTCGCGGTGACCTACAACAACGGCACGGTCAAACTCTATCTGGATGGCGTTTCGGTCGGTGGTGGCACCGCTGGTTCAGGTGCCCACGACATCGGTCCGAACAATCTTTTCATGGGCGAAGACGCGGGCCTCCCCACCGCTGAGGGCGATCAATTCATCGGCGATATCGACGATGCATTCGTATGGAACACTGCCTTGACACCTGAGGAAATTGTGTTGCTCGCCACCAGCGGCGCGAGCAGCTACGTGTCAGTGCCTGAACCGGCCACGCTGGGATTGCTCGTCGCCGGAGCCTTGTGCATGACCAGCCGTCGTCGCGCTCGTATCCAAAACTAAACCCCGCTGGACAAATCGGCGACGGGAGGCTCGACCCCGCTGTTCGCCCTTAACCCTTCATGGGTAGGTGCAGGACACTGCGCCTAACCCGTTTGGTTTTGAATCCTCTTTTTCATCTGGAGCCTTGCCCATGTTTCGCCGCCAAGCCTCGAGAGGTTTCACCCTCATCGAACTACTCGTCGTGATCTCGATCATTGCCTTGATGATCGCGATCCTGTTGCCCGCGTTGAAACAGAGCCGAAGAGTCGCGCTCATGATCAAATGCTCCAGCAATGAACGACAATTAGGCATCGCCCTGTCGAGCTTCGAAGTCGACGAAAAACACTACCCCCACAACGCAGGTGGCTCCAGTTCCAGCTACTGGAAGTTCATGTTGTTCCCCTACATCAACCTGCCCGTCGGCTCGGGTGGTTGGCCGCTTGATTACGACGATGTCAAGGGATCAGCATTCGATTGTCCCGAGTACGAACTGAACAGCACGTACAAAGATTACCTGGTGATGTTCGATTCCGATCACATTGACTACGTGCGTGAAAGCGTGATCAGTTACAACGCCAGCCGCGTGGTCGAACTCAAGGAAATGACCAAGATGCCCGCCAACATCATCGTCACCGCCGAAGGCAGCAACCTCGCAAGCGATGGGTATTTCTATCAATCAACGATCAACATTATCCGCGGTCGCCAGCATCCCAACGAAGTATGCAACGCGCTCTATCTCGATGGGCACGTCGAACAAAAAGACGAGTTGAACTTCCTGGAATTCCGCATTCTCAAGCCATAGCACTTACGAATCGCCAAGTACACCCGCGGAATACTATTTGTGGCCAACAACAAGAACATCATTGAGTTCGTCGATCGGTGCGCGGTCGAACACACGTATTTCCTCGAGCGATGCGTCACGCCGGCGAAGAAGCATGTCGACAATCCTGTGATTGACGATTGCCATTCAGCCCAGAGCGTTTTGCAAAACGATGATGGCCGATTGCGCATGTGGTATCTCACGCGGCGAAGAATTCCCGGCCACACCGGGTCGGGTCGGCAGTACATGCTCCACTATGCCGAATCGAATGACGGCGTGCGATGGGAACGGCCAAACCTTGGCCTCAAAGAAGTCAACGGCAGCCGAGACAATAACATTCTCATGACTGGCAAGGATCTTGCCGCTGACACCGAGTCGGCTGATGAATCCATCGGGCCATGGAATTTTTGTGTCATCGACAACCAAGTCAACAACGCGCCGCATGCCCGAGGCCGATACACCGCGCTCATCGGAGAACAGAGTTTCGCTTGGTCCGATGATGGACTTCACTGGTCGATGTATCCCGAGAATCCCGTCTGCGATCTCGGCGGGTCCGACACGTTTAACAATTTTCATTTCGATCCACGCATCGGACGCTACGTGCTCTACCATCGACCGCACCCGCGCATCCGCGCCGGTGATTGGCGACAGGCCAACCGTCTCATCGCGCGCATCGAAAGCGATGACTTGATTCATTGGGATTGGAACTCGGCCCGCTGCGTGCTCGATACCGATGCACGCGATGCACCGGCGGTGGGCTTTGCCAAAGATCGCCGTGGACGCGAAGTGCAGTTCTATGCCTTAACCGTCGCCATGTACAACGACATGTATCTTGGCTTCGCACAAACACTCGACGAACGCACCGGCGTGATGGACCAGCGACTCGTGCAAAGTCTCGACGGCATCGACTGGCGACGTGAAGCGCTTGATACGCCCATCCTCGCGTCAACCCCAAACGATTGGGATAGCGGCATGACCGGCTTTGTCGCATCGGGTTGCCCGTTGTTAAAAGACGGCACGTTGCACCTGTACTATGGCGGTGCGAATTTCAGTCACAGCTATCAAATCATGAATGCGGATCCAACCCCACGGCTATCGCTGGGCGTGGCGACTGTGCCCGCGGGCCGATTGGTTGGTTACCACGCAGGCGTCGAAGCGGGGCAACTACTCACGCGCCCGTTTGAGTTGCAAAGCACCAACATCCAACTCAACGCATCCGCGCCAGCCGGCGAAATCACTGCCGCACTGGTCCACGCCGATGGCCGTCCCATTCCCGGATGCGAAACCACCTCCGCCGAACCGATTCGCGGTGATGCCCCGGACTTGCCATTGAGTTGGTCTGGCCATCCCGATCTCTCCGCGCTGCAAGGCCAACACGTTCGCCTACGCATCACGGCCACCAACGCAGCGTTGTACGCCATCGCCATGGCGTAAGCGCGCGATTGATAGGGCTGCCAATTATTACAACTTTGACGACACAGGAATTTGAATGATGAATGCCATGCCTCCGATGTTTTTTCGATTTTTTCGTGCGCTGCCCTTCTTCGTGCTCGTCACGATGCTGAGCATGACCGCTCCCACAATCGCTGTCGCCAAAGACACTGGCATCCTCGCCTACGCTTCGCTTGATGGAAACGATCGCTTGGTCCGCGTACACACGCCGACCGGGGCGCTCAACGGCGTGTATTTTCCCACGTCAGAACTCGATCACGACAAGCCCGAGATCACTCGGCCCGACCGTTATCGATTGCCCGGACGATTCGGCGGCGCACTTACCTTCTTCGCAGACGAACATAGTTTCGTCGAAGTCCCCGGCTTCTCATTCGCTAAATCACAACCCGAACTGGTCATCAGTTTGTTCATGAAGACACGCCGATCACGAACGAGCACGCTTGTCTCTAATCGCAGCGACAGTTCATTCGATGGCTTCGCACTGGTGAGTCGGCTCAATCGTTTGCATTTTTATTACGGCGACGGCTCGCAAAAATTCATGGCCAAAAGCGATCACGTCATGCTCAGCGATGGCAATTGGCATTGGGTCAAACTGGTGTTCAAACAGGGCGAAGTCCGATTCTATGTCGACAACGAACACTATGGCACTCAACAATTCCATGGCAAAGTCGTAACATCAGGAACCTCCACACTCACGTTTGGCAACTACCCGTTGCCAGGCCGAGGACGCGAACACAACAGCTTCGGCGGTCAGCTCGACGAAATCATTGTCGCCAGCCGTGAAGACGCGGTCGTTCAACTCATGCAACAGCGCGCGAGTGACGCGGGTGAATCATCCACGGCATTGTTGGAAAAAAACATTTTCGATGCGACGGTCCAACCGGTCGATGGCAATGAGATGCATTTCCAAGGCCAGCGATTGTTTCATACTTTTGCCGGCCAACCCGTGCCGTTGAGTTTTTTATTCAAAGGCAACGCCGAAGAAGCGAAGTCCGCCTCGATGGTGATGTACGTGCCCGAACGAATCGCCTGCCGCGAAGTCTTTATCAGTGCTCACCACTTAACCGATCAGGCTATCGCGTTGAGCGAAACATCCGTAACGCGACACGGCGAAGCCTATCGCAAATACGAGACACAGGGTTACAACCTGGCTTCCGACAAACTGGCCAAAACGTTCTCCGTCATGTTGGCTGTCGCACTTGATGCCGCCGATCCCGGCGAGAAACTTCCAGCCGACGCTCGCATCGATTGGGGTTACGTGATCAACGGCAAAGAAGTCGATAAGACTCCGTTCACGCTGCGTTTCCTCCAACCACGTTCTGCCGTGACTCATCGCGGTCGTTTCGAAGTGATGAATTATTTCCTGGCTAACGGCATGGCCTTTCACGATTCGAAACTCCAGAACGACATCGCCCAGCTCTATCTCACCTCCGGCATCACTGGCAAGGGTCGGTTCTATTCACATGACCGTCGCCGTGTTGCGTTTGACAATGCGCTCAAACAAAAAGGCTTCACCCTCTACAACATCAGCCTCTGGCAAGGCCCCTTTTCGAAACAAGCTGCGCCACTGATTGCCGAAGGTTTTGCTAAACCCGCGATCGGCCCCGACGGCCAGACCGACCTAAAACATCCTTGCCCAACCGATATCATTCAAAGCGAAACGTTCCAAACAGCCTATCGCGAAATGGTGAAAAACAAACTAAGCGCTTCGCAGGATAACGAATGGGTGGCCTACGACTGGGAGCCGTGGGGCCTACCAGGCAATTTTTGTTTCTGCGAAAAAACGCTTGCTGATTTCCGCTCCCGTTACGACATCAAAGAACCGCTCACGCCATCACAGATCAAAGAGGAATACCGCGAGTCATGGACACGCTTCTGGCTGGATATGGCCGACGACATTTATCGCGTATGGGGTGAGGCGGTTCACGCGGCCAATCCCACCTTGAAAATCACCGATTACACCTACGTCCACAACTACGACGATCCCAACCTGCTCCGTCGTTTCTACGATATTCCCAAAGACCCGCGACGTCTCGAATCGTATGTCGACGAACACATGATGAGCGTCTACAACTTCCACGGCCGAAATCTTTTTAACAGCCTCAGCCAAAATATCAACGTGTTGAAGAAACCGATCATGCCGATCGTGTTACTGTCTCGCCCGCATGAGTTGATGTCATACACCACGCCGGTGGGCAGCCTCTCACCTCAACGCATCTATCAACGTGCGGTACTGGTCGCATCGCTGGGATGCCAACGCATGGGCCTGTACCCAGGCAAGTGGATCGACGGCGCGTACCACGAAGCCATCGGGCGAGCTTCGCAATTGATCTGGGATCACGAATCGTTCTACTTCGATGGCGAACGATGTGACGACAAAGTATCAGTCAAGCCAACCAACTCGCGTCACAAAACCGCCGAGTTCGCCTATGTGATGCACGAGAAAGATGGCGCCTATGCCATGACGCTATTCAACTTCAGCAACAGCGAACAGACCTACAACATTAAAGCCGGCAAACTCAATCAAAGCATCACACGCGTCATCGCTGCTGATGGACAATCATACGAAGACGGCAGTTCGCAAAAAATCACCGTGCAGCCGCATGATCTGGCGATACTAAAATGGCTTCCGTAACGTTGGCCATATTGCCCGCGTCATGGGTTAGAACGCGAGGGGCAATACAAGCCCACTTTCACGCCGGCGAATTTCTGCTTGGCAAAACATGCCCAATCTATCCGCCGTATCAAGCAACGCTTTTGTAGATACTCTGGCCTGGAGACAAACAAAGTTAAATTCATATGCTTTAGCTTGCCTGATATTTTTCTCATAAAACTCAGTATCAAAGCACCCCGGAAAATTAGAATGATCATGCGCATCCTAAGCCATTCAGGCGAGCACCGATGACGTATGCAGCACCATGATCGAAAAACATACCGATTGTTTTTTCGCTGGTTAGTTATTCGATCGATTTTTTCTTGCATTCAACCTCAGGTCCGTGATGGCAGTCTATGTAATACAAAACCCCATCGAGAATACCAGGGACCTCAGGCGTCCTCGATTTCAAGTAATCCGAAAGTGGTTTGCGATTTCTAAGAGTTGCGGCTGAAGTGGTGATATCCAAAGGTTCTATTTTATATCACATGATGATGGCCTAGGACAAGCGTACGCTGCTTCCTCGAGTGTTTTCCCTTGCAGCAAAAGCGACTTCACATCTTGTTCCCACTGGTGCAATTTTTCTGCTGCGTCCGTCACTTCCCCAGCTATTTTAGCTGGCACCACTACCACGCCATTTACATCTCCCACGATAACATCTCCCGGACTGACGACGACAGACCCGCATGTAATAGTTTGGCCAATCTCGCCAAGTTTATCGAACGTACCACTGCACGCTGTGATGTGACGCGTAAACACAGGAAATCCAATTTCTATTATGCTGTCTATATCGCGCACGGCCCCGTCAACCACGATGCCATGCACACCGCGTTTCTGTGCAAATGTACTCATCAGCTCACCCAGCATGACGCCCGCTTCAGAACCCTGGCCGTTGCAAACGATCACTGATTCTTTCGGAGCTTCGGCCACCGCTTTTTCCATCGCGAATGTCGCGCCAGCATAACACTGCACGGTATATGCAGGGCCACAAACCCTAAAACTTCTGTCTATTGGCTTAATGCCAGAATCCATTGTCTGGTGTTTAAGTTTTTGCGGCAGCTTCGACATTGCGTCTGAGACGACCGGGGACGAAAGTTTCGACAAACGATCGATCATTTTTGTTGTTGTATCACCTGATTGCTGCATGATATTTTCCTTTTTGCGCATCTTTATGCACAAACATACTTTCATCGAAAGTGTTTCATCGGTATAAATTTAAAGTATCTTCTCAATGCGCGTCATAGCCTCTTTGAGCCGATCGTCTGAAATGGTCGGAGATACTCTAAAGTACCCCTCGCCATTTTTTCCATACGATGTGCCCGGGGTGATCACCACCGAAGCTTTTTCAAATATTTCGGTAGCGAATTCTGTGGACGAAACCCCAGGTGGAGTTGGCATCCACAGGTAGATGGACCCCTTGGGTGGAACATAGTTCCATCCTTTGGAGTTGAATGTCTCTACTATCATGTCACGACGCCGCGAGTGAATCTTAATCATCCGATCTATGTTGTCCTGACATTTTGTCAAGGCTGTGATAGCAGCATATTGAATAGGCGTAAATACGCCTGCATCAACATTTTCTTTGACTTTAGATATGCCTGAGATTATGTCCGAATTCCCGACAGCAACCCCGATGCGCCAACCGGTCATATTGAATGCTTTTGACAGACTACAAAATTCGATACCCACATCGCTGGCGCCCTCGATCTCCAAGAAACTCAAACGATCCTCGCTATTAAATACAATTTCGCTATAGGCATTATCGTGACATATGGCAATATCGTATTCTTTGGCGAATCTAACGACATCACTGAAAAACGCGCGATTAGCGATGGCTCCAGTGGGATTGTTGGGGTAATTAAGGTAAAAGGCTACTGATTTTTTGGCTATGTCCGTCGGTATATCTTCCAGTCTTGGCAGGAATCCATTTTCTTCTGCGACAGGCACGTAATGCGGGATGCCGCCAGCAAGATGTATGGATGAATTGTACGCGGGGTACCCAGGGTCGGTCATCAGCACAGTATCCCCTGGATTAACGAGGGCCTGGGCAAAATAAAAGCACCCTTCTTTGGTCCCAATGAGCGTAAGGATTTCTCCGTCGGGATCGATCTCTACGCGATAATTTTTTTGATACCACGCGGCAACAGTGCTGCGAAATTCTGGCAAGCCTCTTTCGTCATCGGGGTAGTGATGATTTTCAGGCTTTTGGGCCTGGCTTACGAGTTCGTCAATGATGGGTTGTGGAGTGGGTTCAAAGGGATCGCCCACGGCCAAGCTAATAACATCAATACCTTTTGCTTTGGCGTTGTTTATTTTTTTTCTTAACGCCATCGCCAAGTATGGCACATTGTCGCTCAATCTATCTGCTAGTCGCAATGTTTTTCCTTTCGGCATTTATAATTTTTGCCAACCCGCCTGCCGCGTCCAGGCACTTGCTGTGACCGAGCTGGCAAAATCCTTGGGAAGCTTTCCACTCGATTGATACGTGGCTTCGGGTAACGAATTTTGTTCCCACCCGCTATTCGATCCACGCACGCCACACACGATCAGGGCTACCAGCGCCGCACATGCGCACGCCCAGCGATCCCGAGGGCACATGCCTGCGGGCCGTATAACAATCGGCAAGGCGCCAATACCATGAAATCCCAATTCCAGTCGTCTGGCCCGACGAACCGGGGGAGTAAATTAAGTACGACATTAAATTAAGAAACCCGCACTGCGGTGTCAAGTCACATTCGCCTGTATTGCACGAACGACCAGCCTTTCCCGTTGCGTTTTCGACCACAATTACATCGATAAACTATTAAAATTAATCAACTTAACGCTTAAGAGACATTTTTCCGTCCTCTCATCGAGGCCCCTGATTCAGGTCTTGACATTGATCGGATTGGGGGTTAAAATTGTGTACGTACACAATAAATACCGCCCCTTGTCTCGGTCGCGTCGGTGTGATCTTCGCGTGACTGGAGCAACGGGGGC
>JAUHYI010000173.1 GCA_030426385.1 Phycisphaerae bacterium | reverse complement strand
CACATGCCGGGGGGGGAGGGGGGAGGGGGGAGTGGGGGATGGGGGGGAAATGTGGGGGGGCACAAAAAAACGCTGTTATAAACAGCGATCAGGCATACCAGCGTAAATTTTCGGGGTAATCGTGCGAGGCCGCAGTAAGCAGTGAGAAAGCAGGGGGGAGAACGCGGAGGGAAAAGCGGGGGTGGTGTGTATGGGGGGGGGTTATCGTGCGGGGACGATGGGGAGAAGCTGTTGGCGGAAGTGTGCTTCGGGGAACAGGAGGCCTCGGCCGTTGCCTGAGACGCTGTGCACCCGGTCGGCTGGGATCTGGAATCGTTGTTGGAGGGCTCGAATCAGGGCCACGAGGTTGCGAAGCTGGGCTTCGGTGGGGGCCTGTCGGTCGAAATCACCAATCATATAGATGGTGAGGACGTCGGATTTGAGCCATTTGGCCACGGGCTGATTGTTTTCGTCGAGGGCGACAAAGGCCCCGGGTCGCTGATGGACCCATCGGAATCCAGCGTGGACTTCGCCGTCGATGGCTCCGCGACCGTTGCCGATGACGAAGTGATAGCCGAGGCCGCCGAGCTGGTGCTGTTCGTGGAGTGTGTTGATGGCCTGCCAGTCGCCGGCGAGTGTGCCGCTGTCATGGATAATAATGTTGCGCCAGGGCAAGGTCGGCTCGGCGGTGTCGAAGAGGCTGAGTTGCTGTTGGGCCGATCGATCGAGCGAGCTGAGGCTGATGCCGCTGATCGGAGCGATTTCACCAGGCTGGGCGACAATTAACAGAGCGGCTGTGACGGTCATGGCCGTCAGCAGGGTTGCCAGCACTGTAAGAGTTCGTCGCGATGGGGCCAAGGTGTTGCGGTCCTGGTGAGAAATTAAATGAAACCAAATCAATCGTATGAATAGCTATCTATATACTTCGGACGGTTGGGTTGGTTTCCTTTTAATTTAGGGGGTTAGCGTGAAAAGTCCTGCATGAATCAGGCATTGCCCGATAACTGATCGTACCAGAGTGAGCGATGGGTGACGAGGCGTAATCGCGATTTTGGTCGGCGATTTTGCGGTTTTTTTTCGTTTGTAGGGTTTGGGTGCGATGCGTGAAGACCGCGTCGGCATTCAAATCGGTGTGGGTGGTGTTGTCCCATAAACATTTGGACGTGTTACATCCAGTTTAGTTCAGGGATCGCCCAACGGTTTGAGTCGGTTGCGAAGATTGACCGAGTCTCGGCCTGTGAGACTGGCTTCCTTGGCGGGTCGCTCTTCGCCACGCAGGATTTGATACCGGGTGTACGGCGTGCGCGCGGCGTTGGGTGGGAAGGGCGATTGGGCACAGCCCTGGGGCATGGCCAAGACCAGCGCCGTGGTGGCCAACAAAAATAACAGGCAATAAGCGGTCCGTCGCATCATGGGCTGATTTTAACGCGCGATCCGGTATCATGCGTGGCCCTGAGCGGAGAATATGCCAAAAGGCCCGCGCGGGATGTTGACCTGAAGACCGAACCATGATTCCCGACCCCGAATCCGACCCCGACCTCCCCCCGACCCTGAATCCCGATTCTAGAAACAAGAAACCAACACCATGCCCACGTACTGGACCCAAACCGTTATTCCCACGCTCCGTCAAGCTCCCGGTGATGCGGAGGTGCCGTCGCATCAATTGATGTTGCGTGCGGGCCTGGTCCGTAAATTGGGCTCGGGGTCGTATTCGTATTTGCCGTTGGGGTTGCGGAGCCTGAACAAGGTGATCGCGATCATTCGTGACGAGATGGCCAACGCGGGTGCGGCGGAAATTTTTATGCCGACCTTGCAGCCGATCGATTTGTGGGAACAGACCAAGCGACGCGAAGCGTATGGCGACAACCTGTTCGTCGTGACCGATCGGCATGGGCGCGTGCAAGCGCTGGGGCCGACGCATGAGGAAGTGGTGACCGACTTGATCGGCGCGTGCATCAGTTCGTACAAGGATCTGCCTAAGACGGTGTACCAGATCCAAACAAAATTCCGTGACGAGTTTCGCCCGCGCTTCGGCGTGTTGCGCTCACGTGAATTTCTGATGAAGGATGCGTATTCGTTTCATACGTCACTCGAAGGCGGGGCCGGCAGTGGCAGTCTGGACGAAACGTATGACAAACAATACGCCGCGTACCAACGGATTTTCGAACGCTGTGGCGTGCCGTTCATGATTGTCGAAGCCGAGGCTGGCCCGATCGGCGGCAACGCATCGCACGAATTCATGGTGCCCAGTCCGACCGGCGAGGATACGATCCTGACCAACGATGCGGGCTATTCAGCGAATGTGGAGAAATGTGAAACGGGGCCACGTGATAGTGATCTAACCGGCGATGCTACGGGCGAACTCGAAGCGGTGAACACGCCCGGTTGCGCAGGCATTGAAGATGTGTGCGTGTTTTTCAAGAAGCAATTGAAAACCAAACTGGCGACGAAGAACATGCTCAAAACGCTGGTGTTTTCCGGTGCAAACCAGCGTCGCGTTGTGGCGGTGGTACGTGGTGATCACGAAGTCAACGAAGCGAAATTACGCGCGACGGTTGGCTGCGATATAGCGATGGGCGATCAGGATGAAATGCGCAATGCTGGTTTTGCCATCGGCTACGTCGGCCCGCATGTCGCGATCGGCAAGGATGATGTCGATGTGTATGTCGATCCCGATGCGGCCCAGGGCGGGTTCTGGGTGACCGGTGCGAATGAAACGGATCACCACCACAAGCATTTCAATTGGCAACGCGACCTGATCGACCAGGGCGTGAACGTGACGGTGGCTGACATTCGCAACGCGGTCGAGGGTGATCCTGCGCCGGCTGAGCGCGGGGGTGGGACGTTGCAAGCGACCAAGGGGATTGAGGTCGGCCATGTGTTTAAACTCGGTTGCAAGTACACCGAAGCGCTGGGCGTGACCGTGTCGGATGAAAACAATCAACGCGTGCCAGTGATCATGGGTTGCTACGGCATCGGCGTCAATCGCATCCTGGCTGCGGCGATCGAAGCCAAAACCGAAACGCGAACCGGCCACGACGACAACGGCATCATCTGGCCCGCAGCGATCGCGCCGTTTACCGTGGTCATCACGCCGATTGCGTATGAAGGGCAAGTCAAGCAAGTGGTCGACGATCTGGCAAGCACGTTGGAAACCGAGCATGGCATGGACGTGTTGGTGGATGATCGGTCGGCTGAAATCGCACGGCCGGGCGTGAAATTTAAGGATGCCGACCTGATCGGAATACCCATTCGCATCACGGTGGGCGAAAAAGGCCTGGCCAATGGCGAAGTAGAAATCAAAGCACGCGATGGCAGCAATGGTGCCAAGGGTGAAACCATCACTGTCGATCAATGCGTCGCGCATTGCGTAGCCTTGTTGCAAAACATCGCGTGATGTATGTATGTGTGTGTGTGTGGTGGGGGGGGGGGGGGT
>JAUHYI010000102.1 GCA_030426385.1 Phycisphaerae bacterium | reverse complement strand
GATGCAGTTCGGTATCGGTGATAACGCTGGCGTTGCAGTCGGGTGCGTTGGCAACGATATCAGTTTCCGACGGCGATGCCTCGGCGTTCCAGTAACGATCCTTCGGCCAAATATAAACGCACCAATGCGATGTGGTACTGTATGCCCGCTTCGACTTCATCGATCTGTGCGGCGAGCAAATCACGTTGAGCCTGTGCGACCAGAATGGCAGTACTAATACCCACTTCAAAACGTTGCTGCTCGGCCTCGACGGTTTGTTCTTCCAATTCACGCGTGATGGTGCTGGCTGGAATCAACAGTCGGGTGCGCTCTACCTCGTTGGCGGCCAATTGAACTTCCAACTGTATTACCTGTCGCAAATTTTCCAACGCTAGCGCTGACTGGCGTCTTGTTAGTTTGGCTGCTTGATGGGTCGCGTTTCCAGTTCGGTTGCCTAGTGCCTGGCTGAGTTCAACCCCTGCGGTGAAATCATAGGCGTTGCCATCAATGTTGCGAAAGGAGTCGGACAAGGTGTCGGCGAAGCCACTGCGGCCGAGCGTGATAAATAAATCCAACTGCGGTAATAGACCGTTTTTGGTGACCATGGTTTCGAGGCGATCTTGTTCGAGTCGCAACTGGGCCTCGCCGATCTCCGGTCGATTGATCTGAGCCAGTGCGAGCCGTTGTGGTAAATCGTCGATCGGCATGGGTTCAATGCTCGGCGATGTGGTCGTTGACAGTTCGACGTTGGTGTGGCGACGGCCGGGTGGGCTGATCAGGTACAACAGGTCGAGTTGTCGCGCTTCCAGATCGGCGCGTGCATCGATTAATGCAATTTCCCGACGCGCGACTTCCACGCGAGCCGCAGCCGCTTCGGATTCAGCCACGACACCGACTTCAATGCGTTGTTCGACGATATCGCGCTGCTGTTTGGCGACATCGAGTGATCGTTCGAAAATGGCAATGCGTCGTTGGGCCAGGATGTATTGCCAATAGGCGGTTTCCGATTGGGCCAATAGTGATTCCAAAAAACCGCGCAATTCATAACGCGATGCCACGGCATCCAATCGCGCCTGTTCGACTCGTGCCAAATTGACTGCTGGCCCCATGCCGCGCAGTAACGCCTGGGTGACGGTCATGCCGACGCGCGTTTCCTGTTGTTCGGGGGCGCGATTCGAAATCGAACGTTGTTGCGTCACATTGAGATCAATATTGGTGCCCGTCGGAAGGTCTTGGCGAACGCCTGCCCGGACGTTGGTTTCGCGTGATTGCACACTGAAACTTGCTCCGGTGCCGCGGTTGGTTTCGGTGCCGCGTTCGCGGGTATACGAAGCACGCCCGTATAACTCAGGGTCAAACACGCCGCGTTCGATTTGCTCATAGGTGCCAGCGATAGCGGTCTCAAGTTGTTGCACTTGCAAATCGCGACGATTGGCCAGTGTTAACATCAATGTCTGTTCTAACGATAATTCGACGGCGCCTGCGGATG
Organism: Phycisphaerae bacterium; assembly: GCA_030426385.1. Classification (GTDB taxonomy): domain Bacteria; phylum Planctomycetota; class Phycisphaerae; order Phycisphaerales; family Phycisphaeraceae; genus JAUHYI01. The sequence continues at coordinate 16,938 of JAUHYI010000102.1, read as the reverse complement.
TCAGGTTTGGCAACTCTACTGATGGATCGGATGTTTGCGCGTGAACCTGAACGGCTTCGGGTAATTCATGACGCATATCAACGTGTGTCATGTCAGCATCATTCGCGTCCACGCTGGTTTGATTTGTCGCTGCAGGAGCTTTGTCCCATTCCACCTGATACATCGACCATCGGTCCACCGGTTGGCAGGCCGATGTTCCCATCACGATGGACAGGCTCAATAACGTGCCATGTGCCAAGCGATGTGCACGGGTATTTATAGTTGTTTTGTCACGCGGATTTTTCATGATGCGGATGGAACAGAGTGTAAATGACAGGAATCAAAACCAAAGTAATCAGTGTGGATGTAGCCAGACCGCCGATGACTGCCCGGGCCATTGGTGCCTGCGCGTCTGCGCCTTCCCCAATACCCAGTGACAACGGCAGCAGTCCAAGCACGGTGGTCAACGTGGTCATCAAGATAGGTCGCAAGCGTCGACGACCTGCCTCGGTCACAGCATCATAGGCATTCATCTGATGGCTGATTCGCAACTGCTTCGCTTGATCGACCAACAGAATAGCATTGTTGACCACGATGCCGCCGAGCATGATACAGCCGATGTAGGATTGCACGTTTAGTGTGGTGTCGCTGAGGAACAACATGACCAGGACGCCGATCGCTGCCAACGGTACTGACATCATCACCACCAATGGATCGCGTAACGATTCATATTGGCAAGCGAGCACCATATAAACCAGCAGCAGCGCCAACCCGAGGCTCAGCAGTAATTCGGCGAACGCTTCCTGTTGTTGTTCAAATCGTCCAGCAACAATTAATTCGTAGCCCAATGGCCGAGCAATTCCATCTAAGACGACTTGCACGTCCTTGGCCACATCACCCATGGGTCGATCGGTGACGTTGGCCTCGATCGCGATTTGCCGATGTTGATCTTTGCGATCGATCACAGTTGGGCCGAAACCGGAATCCGTGTAAACCACATTTCGCAGCGCGACGTCCTGACCTCTTTCAGAGGTCACGGTCAGGTCAAGGATTTCATCGAGTGACAACAATTCAGCATCCTGCATCTGCACCAGAATGCGATAGGCGTTGCCAGCAGTTTGATAGTTGCCAGCCAATCGGCCCGTCACCGCAATTTGCAACGCGTCGGAAATATCCCGGGCACTGATTCCCAGGTCAGCGGCTTTTTCGCGATCGATCAGAATCATTTCCTGTGGCTTGCCTGCTTCACGTGTCACTTCCACGTCGGTAATGCCTGGCACGTCCGTGATCATTTGAGCCACGCGTTCCGACAGGGCGCCCAGGCGTTGGTAATCAAAACCACGAATCTCAATACGTAATCCTGTATCGCCACCGATCAAACGTTCCAGTAGAAATTGACCTTGCGGAGCGCGGGTGCGAATGGTTACACCGGGAATTTTTCCGTTGAGACGTTTGCGTAGATCGTTGGCGATGTCTGTGTTGGATCGTTCACGCTGTGCCGCGGGCGTCAGTGATAGTTGGATTTCGGCGCGGGCAGCTCCGCCGTTTCGTTGCGGGCCGATACGAATTGTTGATGACACCGTTTCCGGCACTGCGGGATACACGACAGATTCAATCAGGCGAGCCTGTTGATCAATCAAGCTCAGGCGAGTGCCCACGCCCATTTCGCCGGATACGCGTACTTCGCCCTCATCGCTAGGTGGTAAAAATTCAGTACCAATCGCGGGGAATAGTGTCACGCTACCAGCCAGTAACAACAACGTGGCGATCAATGTGATCCATCGATGAGCCAAGGCCCATTGCAGCAGGCCGTGGTACGACTGGGTTAAATGATCAAAGCTGCGGTCAGCCATTTTCAACAAAATGTTCGTGCGTGGGCTGGCCGTGTTGTGATCCGTTTCGTTTTTTGGTGATGGCTGTTTTTTTTGCATCAGCCGAGACATCAACATCGGCACGAGGATCAGCGAAACGGCCAGGCTGCATAGCAATGAAAACGACACCACATAGGCCAGTTCGCGAAACAAAATGCCGGTCACGCCGCGCGTGAAAACCAGGGGTAGAAAAATAACCAGCGTTGTAATCGTGCTGGCCACAATCGCGGTGGATACTTCGTTTGCACCGTGAATCGCCGTGTTTTCGGTGTCCTCGTCTTCTTCCTCGCGACGGCGATAAATGTTTTCCAGCACCACGATGGAATTGTCGACCATCATGCCCACGCCCAGCGCCAGGCCACCGAGCGTCATCAGGTTCAACGTGAATCCGCCGAAATAAATCAGAGCAAAGGTGCCGATGATTGAAATAGGAATCGCCACGCTGATGACAAAGGTGCTGCGCAGATTGCGAAGGAAAAACAGCAACACCAAAATTGCCAACGTGCCGCCGTACATTACCGATCGTGCCACGTTCTCAATTGATCGCTCGATGAAGTTGCCCTGGTTGACCACGGGCACCACGTGGATCTGTGGGAAGTCGCGATTCACTCGTTCAATTTCTGACAGAATCGCTTCAGCGACTTCGACGGTGTTGGCATCCGACTGTTTGCGAATGCCAATGCGTAATCCTTTTTCGCCATTGATGCGCACGATGTTGGTGAGTTTGCTGTAGGTGTCGAGCACCTGGCCCACTTGTTCGAGCTTCACAGGTACGCCATCGCGCATAGCCACCACGGTTTGACGAACTTCGTCAAGGTTTTTGAATTCCGCTGGCGCCCGCAGGGTCATTTCAAATTGCCCGACCTCGATTTCACCTGCGGGTTGATCCAGATTGGCATTGCGAATCGCCGACATCACCTGGTTCAAAGGCAAGTTCAGCGCTCGCACCTTGACGGGATCAAGTTCCACTCGGATTTCCCGTTCGAATCCCCCAAATAGATCGGCTTGTGCCACGCCCGGAACCCGAGCAAATCGGTAGCGTACTTGCTTGTCGATCAGATCCGTCAATTCCACCGGATCCATCTTGCTGGAAATTCCCACGATCACCACGGGAAAACTCGCGACGTCAAATTTACGAATCTGGGGTCGTTCGATATCTTCGGGCAACTCGCTTATTTCATCTTCCAGACGCGAACGTACGTCGGCCACCGCCGCATCCAGATTCGTACCCCAGACAAAACTCAGTTGCACATTACTGCTGCCTTCGGACGACGACGAGGTCATCTCCTCAACGCCGGGCACTGTGGCCAGGATCTCCTCGACAATTTGCGTCACCAGTCTTTCGACCACTTCCGGACTCGCGCCCGGATATGTGGTGCGCACCGACACGGTCGGCAATTCCACACTCGGCAAAAGGTCAATTCGTAAACGTGACAACGATACCATACCAATCACGATGACAATCAATGTCAGCATCGTGACAAACACGGGCCGTTTAACGCTGAAACTCGGTAGACTCAACGCGTTTCCTTATTGGCTGTGGGTACGATGATCGTGGTGCCATCGTCTAACAATTGTTGGCCGAGCGTCACCACTTGTCCGCTTAGCACTTCATGATCTTGGCTGATGATTTCTACGCGCTCACCTTGGTGAAATCCCGTGGTAACCGGTTGCCATTTCACCGACGCCAGGTTTTGTTGGGATTGATCGGCCTGATCAGAATCGGTGGTTTCACGCACCAGAAACACGCCGGTTTCACCAGCACGATTGGCAATCGCATTGATCGACACAATCATCGCTTGTTCGCGTTGACCTAGCGATATACCCGCACGAATAAACATGCCCGGCTTAAGGGTGCTGTCCGGATTATCCACCTCTATTTCAATGCGTGCCTGACGGGACGTCTGCTCAAACACCGGGGCCAGGCGATTGACGCGCCCTTGAAATGTCTGCTTCGGATAGGCATCTGTGGTCACTTCGACCAACTGACCCACCTGTAACAAGCCGTAATCTTTTTCAGTCACATACACCACGGCCAGAATCGGATTCAGTCCGACGATGGCCATGATCGGCGTGTTGGCTGATACCGTGTCCCCCTCGTTCACAAAACGTTGAGCCACCAGTCGTTGGTCATGACCATCCGTCCAGTTCGCCGTCACGCGGGTGTAGCTCAACCGAATGCGAGCGGACTCCAGTGCGGCTTCGGCTCGCATCGCCTGTGCTTTGGCGACTTCCACGGCCGACGTTTTCGCCAGCACATTCAACTGTACCGAATCGCGCTGCGATGCCGACGCCACCCCGCGCTCCAACAATGATTCATTTCGCTGTAATTCACGTTGAGCAATCACCAGTGCGCTTTCTGCTTCACTGACATTCGCTTGTGCCACGGCCAGTTCTGCTTCGGACTGGCGAACCGCTTGCTCGGATTCATCGCCATCCAATTCCGCCACCACTTGCCCGCGGGAAACCGGGTCCGACAAGTCCAGGGTCAAGCGTTCGACGCGGCCACTGATTTTCGGGGCCACGATAAATTCCGATGCCGCTTCCAGGGTTCCGCTGAACTGTCGCCGATGTTGAATCGTGCCAATTTCGATGGGCGCTATCTCGACAGGCACCGCGCCCTTGCTTCGTCCGCTTGGGCCAGCATCATCCGACCCCAGACGTTTGCTCACCACGGCCCAGATCAACGCGACCAATAATAATGAAGCGACTGTAATACCAATACTTTTTTTCATTGCACACGCCACCGGGCTCCGCGGAACCGGCCATTTGGACCAATGGTCGGACCAATAGATAGTTAGATCGTTGTAAATTTTGTTGCAATTAACGTGGCAACAAGCGCTAATTATAGCCATGTGATACTAGGACGCGTCATATTTAGAAACATTCCATGCTGGCAATTTTATTTGGCCCCCCCCGCCCCCCACATCCCCCCCCACTTCCCCCCCATATTTCCCCCGCACACTTCCTCCCACGTTTCACCCGCTTGCTTCCCTTTTAGCTGATACGGACATTCAACTTCCTGAGCTTCGCCCGGCTATCTGCAGGCGTCACCGTGAAAGTTGAATGTCCGTAGCAGCTAATACCCATCCCATTAAAAACTCGCGCGGCCTCAATTTTCCCTTCACACAAACTCCCGGTATTCACCGGGAGCTAATAAAAAACTACACGCGAGTATTTATCGTAATCCGTATAAGGGCTTTGATAGTTATTGGCGGGTTGATTCTGACATGCGCCGCAGCAGTTTTAGGCGCTTTTGAATTGCATCAGGTTCTTGCGATTCAATGATATCGCTTGGGACAAAGAGGCTACCCATGGGGGCGATGATGCCGGGCATTTTTTTCCAGTGTAGATAGTTGTCCATGGTGATTTCGCCGGTTGGACAAAAGTGGATCCCAGGAAAACAACCGCACAGGGCAGCGATGTAGTTCTCATCAAGTCCGTAGACCGGGCAAAGTTTCAGTACACTCGCTTTTAATCCCAGGTCGTCGAATGCGTCCAGCACATTCTGAACATCTTGAAAAGTATGGACGCCGGGAATGTAGGGGATACCTGCTTCGGCAGCTACGTCAAGAACATGTCGACTAAACGCAGGGGAAACGAGAAAATCCGGCTTCAGCTTGACGAGCTGTTGGGCTGCGGCTCGTGTTTTGATGGTGCCGACTCCCCACTTCAATGAATGGCGGGCGGGGTTGTTCAATACGGGTTCAAGAATGGCCATGGCCTCGTCGAGTGGCCTTGCCAGAACCTCAATGGCTGGGAAAGATTCTTGCGCCAATACCGTTGCATAACGTTCGAGCAACTGCGAATTGATTGGGAATACCGTGGGGACGATGGGGGCATTGATGATGGCATGCAATAGATCATCGTGGGAGCTGATTGGTGTTGTGGTTGCGATATTGGTCGTGGACATTGTGGCTCACATTCGGGTTGGTGGATCGGCGAAGATCGTTTTGGAAATGTTGAATGATTGGTGGTTGTATGACACGTGACACGTGACACGTGACACGTGACGCGTTGGCAAGGCTATTGCTGTTCGGGTTTGGCTAGCGTGGGTTGGTCGCCATCCCAGATGATGTTTGAGAGGTAGAGTCCCTCCTCAAGCGGTTGTTCGTCTTCATATTGCCCACGATAAATTTTTCGACGCGCCAGGCGATTGCAGGCTCTTTGGTGTTCCTTGCGATCGGTGGTGAGATACCAGTTGTCGCCATCGCGTAGGATTTCAGACGCATGGAATGGCCCGATGCGGTAGGCCCCTGGCATGGGACGGACGCAGGCATTCGCTTCGCCTTGTGCGAGAAATTCCGTTGGCGATGGAGCGACCGCGTGCCAAAGTCCGGTGCCGTGCGTGTAGAACAAATGCCACATGCCGTTGCGATGAATGACTTGTGGCGACTCAATGCCGAAGGTGCCGCGCATCTGTGGCGCTGCAGCGAAGACCGGGCCGTGGTCTTGAAAAGTTTTCCAATCTTCAGTGGTGATCAAAGCAATGCAAGGTTGCCCTGTTTGATTCCAGGCCACGACGTAGATCAGATATACGTCGAGGTATTTCATGATGTGCGGATCTTTGAACGATCCGTGTGGGTTGGCCCATGAGGGTATGCCTAGAACTGGGTTACGTTCGTCCTGCGTCCAGTGGTGTAGATCATTGCTCCATGCGAGGCACATTTTTTCGCGTTGATCGCCACGCACGTCGTAGAGCATGCCGTATTTTTGAGGACCGTTTGCGTACTCAAACAAACTGCACACCCCTCGACTCATCAAATCGAATCGGCCTTGCGGTTCAAAAAAAACATGCTCTACAAATTGCAGATTGAAAAGATTCGTGCCGACCGCATGGCCGTTGCCGGGTTCCACACAGAAACGGTTGGCACCTTCCAAATCGCCTGTTTTGCGGTGTTGGTTCCAGGGTTCGCTCAATGTCATGTCGCCAGTCAGGTAATACAAATGCCAGTTGTCGCCATCGTGCATGAACGAATGATCGACCTGATACATACCCTTGGGTGGTGTGTAGACATGACGTGTGACGCTGTCGAAATCGAATTCTGGACTCTGCCAGAGTTGCCGGTGCAATTGCTCGAATCGTTCGGTGAATTGCTCATCGCTGAGCGTGGGTTGTAGGTAAGCCTCGTTCACAAGGAAACTCCAGTGGGGCGTGGTACGTGGACGGGTTGTCCGGTTTCGATGGCGTCATAGGCTGCCAATGCCAGATTCATGGACGCGACGCCGTCGTGTTGATCAGCGTTATCGCCGCGTTGGCCGGTGCATAGCTCCTGTTGTAAATCCAGGAAAATCATTGCGTGGTCGTGGATCAACCGATCGCAATAGCGCAGTTGCAATCCATCGGGTGTGTAGATTTGCAAGACATGGTTGTTGTACAGATCCAGTGATGCCGAGCCGTTGCTACCAACGATGCGCAGGGTGACATCGCCCCAGTTGGGGTCCGTTCCTTTACGCGACCATGAAGCATCGATTTGAAACAATGCGTTGTTGGTCATCGTGCCATGGAGGACGCCGATGTCTTCTGCGGGTATTGATCGTAGCCGTGTGGCGGCCTTGGCTTGGACGGTTTGAAATTCTTCGCCTGTGAGCCAGCGCATCAGATCGGCTACGTGGACCGTATGATCAATGATGCAACCGCCGCCATTGGTTTGGGGATCACGCACCCACGCAGGGACATCGGGTTCATACATGCATCCGTGATTCGTGGCGGCCATGGCCTGGATTTCTCCCAGTTCGCCATTGCGTATAGCCCGTCGCAATTGCTGAACGGCTGGATGAAATCGGCATGGGTATGTCGTCACAAACCGCTGTTGTGAATTGGCGAATGCGCGGAGAATTGATTGGCCATCGGCGTGGGTGATAGCGATTGGTTTGTCACACAACACGTGCAAGCCTCGGCTGGCGCACGCGATCGCATCGTGGGCATGAAAATTATTACGGCTGGTCACGAGTATCGCATCGAGGTCATCACGATCAAGTAACTGTTCAAGCGATTCGACATAATCAGCATCGAAAGTTTCTCGCCATGATTGCGAACGTTGGCGATCCATGTCGCCGATCGCGCGCACGTCCACGTGCGTTTGTAATTTGCCCAGCGCAGGAAAATGATTGCCAGCCGCATGGGGGTGCTCGGTGTTCCACACACCCAGTCGCAAAGGTGGTCCCGAAATCGTATGGGCTGTTTCTAACGGCGTATCGAACAGCAGCGATGTTTTCGTTTTCTCGTTGCCGATAGCTCCATGAACCATCATGCCCTGCACCGAGCCAAGCGGTCGATAAATCAGCGATTGTTCGGTGCCAATGATTTCAAAACTCAACCACCCCGATTCGTGACCAAGCGATTGGTCTACAAAAAGTCGAACGATAGGGCCATGGCCGTGGTCATACGCGATGATGGCTGACGCGGCTCTAGGATTCGATATTTCCTGGGCATCATGCTCTTCGCCGATCAGATCAGCGAGTCGTTTTCGCCAAGTGGATAGCCATGCCTGACAATCCGACTCATCGGCCTGGCGTGATGCGGGTAATACCGCTTGCACACTGATGGTGGCCAGCGTGCCCAGCGCATGATTGCGGATGGATTTTTCTGCTATTGTCCATGGGCTATCAGGGACGGACCAATTTAAAGGCATCTGTGAGGTTCCTGGGGTTCCTGTTCAATCGAACAAACCCAAATGACAATACGATGACCAGTCGCCTGATAGGTAGTTCCATATCGCGTATACGTGGTGCCGAATTATGGTGTGCGGTGGTGGTGAAGAAGCTTTTATGCAAGGGTTGGTTTCGTCATGCCACGGATTTTTGCAATGGGTTAAACCTGGGTCGAATGTTCCGCGTTTATTGTTGGCAGTAAGGCCAATGACTGTGAGTCATGCCGACGGTTGAGGTTTGTGTTTCTGTTCGTACCACTGAATGAAACCAAAGATGGCTGTGGAATGTTCAATGTGGTAACGCATCGTGTCTGATGCGGTGATCGGATCGCTGTCGAAAATGGCTTCGATAACAGCTTGGTGGCTCGGTGGTGGCGATGGTGATGCGGCGGTACCTGTGGTTGCGTCGACAGCTTCGCAGATGGCTAGTTTCATGTGATAGATACTTAAGCGTTCCAGCTCGATGCGTAAACGCGTGGCACCTGACAAGCTTGCCAGTTGCAAATGAAATTGCATATCGATTTTGGATGCATTGGATCTGTCTTCCTGACAGGCCGCATCGGTGGCCTGAGCCAACTCGATCATCTGTGGACGAAGATCAGGTGTTACCCATGTACTGGCCAAGCGAGCGACTTGTGTTTCCAATCCAAGTCGCCATTGAAGATGCCCCCAAAAGTCATCCGCATTGATGCGACGCAATCTTGTTCCCACACGGGCCACGGTTTCGACCACGCCTTCATGTTCGAGATGGCTTAACGCCATGCGTACGGGTTGCGTACTCATCCCCAAGCGATCGGCCAGATGACGATGACTGAGGAGCTCCTGATCGGTCAGTTCGCGCCGTTCGATCATGCCCACCAATTGTCCGTAGGCATCCATTGTGCGGTCGGTCGAAGGGCTGGAGGTCGTGGTAGGCGTGGCGAATTTTGAAGTTTTGGGAAGGGTATTCATGGGTGTGACCACATAGATATTGACTGAGATTTCAGTTGATATTATAATGGGCCGGTCGATTGTGTCAACCATGCCCGGCCACAATACCACGCGCGTGCAGTGGGCTGATTGTTTCCCTGATTCGTGCTTGGGACCGCTAATGAAGTCACTCGTACTCGAACCTGATTTAAGCCTAAATATTCGTGAAATAGACGTTTGCGAACAATTGGGGCCCCGTGATGTGCGGATAAAGCTGCATACCGTGGGCATATGTGGCAGTGATGTGCATTACTGCATGCATGGGCGAATTGGTCCGTTTGTAGTGACTGAGCCTATGGTTTTGGGGCATGAGGCGGCAGGTGTAATCGTGGAAGTCGGGGCATTGGTAGAGCACCTAAAAGCAGGTGACCGGGTATGTATGGAGCCAGGGATTCCTGATGCGAATTCGCGAGCCAGTCGCTTGGGAAAATACAACCTCGACCCTCGAGTGCGGTTTTGGGCCACACCACCTGTGCATGGTGTACTGCGTCCAGAGGTGGTGCATCCTGCGAGCTACACGTTCAAGTTGCCCGACAGCGTTTCGTTTGCCGAAGGTGCGATGGTCGAACCGCTGGCAGTGGGGATGCATGCGGTGGCCAAGGCCCGCGTTAAACCCGGCGACAAAGCAGTGGTGTTGGGCGCAGGTCCGATCGGTCTGGTCACAGCATTAGCCACACTGGCGGGGGGGTGTTCAGAAGTGATGATCGCGGATCTGATAGAGCCTAAGCTCGCTTTGGCGGCCACGCTTGGTGCGATCACGCCGGTCAATGTTGGCCACCAGAATTTGTCCGACGTGGTGCGTGAGAAGACTGACGGTTGGGGGGCTGATGTGGTGTTTGAATGTTCGGGCAGTACCCAAGCGGCGGCATGTTTATTTGATGTGTTGTGTCCCGGTGGAACAGCGGTGTATGTGGGGATGCCGGTCGAGCCAGTGGTTATGGACATCGTGGCTGCACAAGTAAAAGAGGCAAGGATCGAGACTGTATTTCGTTATGCCCATGTGTATGACCGGGCGCTGTCGCTGATGGAGGCTGGACGAATCGATGTGAAGCCGTTGATTACTGACACGTTCCGTTTCAGTGATTCGGTGGATGCCTTTGAATTTGCGAAACAGATGCCAGCGACCAGTGTAAAAGTTCAGATTCAGATGCCGGTGTAAAAGGTTGTAGCATGTCAACAAAAATCGATTTGAGGGGTAAGCGAGCGGTGGTGACCGGTGCTGGCAAAGGCATCGGCCGTACGATTGCTCAAAAACTGCATGCATGCGGGGCGCGGGTCGTAGCCGTCAGTCGTACCGCCGACGATTTGCAGACATTGCAAACAGAGATTGATTGCGAAACGATCGCTGCGGATCTGGTTGATGCGCATGGGGCGTCCGAGCTTATCGAAAAAGTGGGCGATATTGATTTGCTGGTTAACAATGCTGGGATTTCAGTGCCGCAATCATTTTTAGAAACAACCATGGATGCATTTGATCGCACCATGGCCGTTAACGTCCGTGCCGTGTTGGCGGTCAGTCAGGTCGTTGTCCGCCAGATGATCAATCGCAAGGTGAGCGGAGCGATTGTAAATGTATCGAGCCAGGCCTCGATGGTTGCGCTAACGGATCACACGGCGTACTGCGCCAGCAAGGGCGCATTGGATCAATTGACTCGGGTGATGGCGCTTGAACTGGGGCCGCATCAAATTCGTGTGAATGCGGTAAATCCGACGGTCACGTTGACACCGATGGCCGAGATGGCGTGGCGTGAACCGGCTAAACGTAATTCGATGTTGAGTCGAATTCCGCTGGGGCGGTTTGCCAAACCCGAAGAAGTGGCTGATGTGGTGGCCTATCTACTATCCGATCATGCGGCCATGATTCATGGTGCAACGCTGCCTGTTGATGGTGGGTTTCTGGCTAACTGAGGTGACGCAATCATGAAACAAAGTCAAGCCATGCAAGAAACCCTAAAACGTGGCAGCGGCATATTGCGCATGATTCCTAATTTTGTACCTCGACGTTTTGCTCGTCCGGGTAGACGGCTGCGATTGCACCCCGATGATTATTTTGCTTTGGGGACGGCTCGTGGCGCGATCAAGGAACGATGGTTTGCCTCAACAATCACGGCCATGAACGGCCCCGCCGCGCCACATGACGAAGGCCTCAGTTATGTTTGCGCGATGGTCGGCAAGGTTAACGCAGTCGGCGATCATGATGATGTGAGCGAGCGCTTCACTCTTCGCGATATGGTCAGCGAGTTGGGCGATACGTTAATCGGGTCACTGCAACAATCGCATGGTGAGTGGCCGATGTATTCGAAATTTTTTGATTACCAGACGCCGTTGTTTCACCATCTACATTTGACTGATGAGGCTGCGGCACGCGTCGGACGGCGAGGCAAGCCCGAAGCCTATTATTTCCCCCCTCAACTGAACAATCACTTAGGTGATTTCCCCGTCACCTATTTTGGTTTCGATCCAGATACCACAATAGATCAGGTGCGTGAGCGCTTGGCGTGTTACGAAAGCGGCGACAATCGCATTACCGAATTGTCGCGTGCTTTTCGCATCGAACTGGGCACGGGTTGGTATACCTCACCAGGGGTTGTGCATGCGCCGGGCTCGGTTCTCACGTACGAACCGCAACTCAACAGCGATGTTAACAGTGTGTATGAAAACGTAGCCTCGGATGAGGTGTATCCCTATGAGTTTTTGATTGAAAATTGCCCGCCGGCGCGACAGCGTGATGTGGACTATGTGTTGGGCCTGATGGATTGGGATAAAAATATAGATCCGAATTACAAAGCTCAGTATTTTCGTCCACCACTTGCTTGCCGGAATAGTAACGAGCAATTCACCGAGCAATGGATCGTCTATGGCAATGAGTATTTCGCCGCCAAAGAATTAACGGTGAAGCCTGGAGAACAGGTGAAGGTTGCCGATCAGGCGGCCTACGGTTGTATCCTGGTTCAAGGGTACGGCAAGGTTGGTGAGCATCATGCTGAAACTGCGATCATGTTGCGATATGGTCAAGGTAGTGCCGATGAGTTTTTTGTCAGCGAATCTGCGGCCAGGCAAGGCGTGGTGATTACGAATCATAGCCAGCACGAACCACTGGTAATGCTTAAACATTTTGGACCAAACATGGTCAGCCCTTCGAATGCAGCAATGCTTGATGATTGACATGTGTCACACACGATGCGCGAATGTTGCCTCGAGCATTGCATGAGGTGCGACCTAACTGCTGGGGATGATCCTTTTCGTTCAAGGAATATACGCACCGTCTTGGCGCAATGTTTCCTGCAACAGTTTGACATCGACATCGCGATAGGCACCGCCGTTTATCAAAGCCAAGGCTGCCGCGGTGCCGACTGCTTGTCCCATCACAATCGAGCTGGGCAATTGGCGGATGGAACCGAGCATGGGACGATCGGTTGACACACATCGCCCTGCAGTGGCCACGTTGTCAATCCCTTTGGCGAGCAAGCAACGCAACGGAATGCCAAAAAACTCGCCTGGACCCGTGCGCTTGTCGTAATACATTTCGTAGTATTCATGTTGGCTTTCGCCGTTTTCTTTGGCGGCGTGCAAATCTAACGCATAGTCATACACCGCGATGTCATCGTCATGACGATGCGAATCGAAATACGCATCAGCTTTCAAAACATAATCACCCTCGATGCGCCGCGTTTCACGAACACCCAGTAACACTGCCGTGGTTGCCATGTTGGACTGTTCGAATCCCGGCACGGTGTCTTTGAGATAATCGAGCAATTCAAAAGCAATCTGTCGTCCCTCAATCACGCCGCGCGTTAAATCATCAGCGTTGAGGCAATCGCATTCATAGATATGGTTATAGTTAAAAACCATAGCATCAGGGCCAAAAATATCCTTCTCGCCACGGTGATCATTTGGATTGCACAGTCGGCCCTGTTCTTTGCCCCGTTTCATGGCAAGGTTAACTTTTCGGGGATCACCCAATTGCTTTCGGTTGACGTTCATGACGGTAAAGCAATAGGTCGGCGGCATACGATCATCCGCAGCGTCTCCCATCATGACCGATGCGCCTGCGGCCGCAGCCAAATCACCATCGCCACTGGCATCAATATAGAGCTTGGCTTTCCACGCTTCGATGCCGGCCTTACTCACGGTTAACGCACGGCTAACTTTTGAGCCACTCATCTCAACGGTGTGAAAAAATGTGAAGTAACGTACATGAACACCTGCTTCGAGGACCATTTCTTCGAACACGCGTTTTGCAATCTCTTTGTCAAATAGCTTCCACCATGCGTTCATGCCCAAACCGTACAAACCCTCCGCACGGTGCAGGCGTTCAAGGACTTCCCATGCTGTGCCGCGCAGGTAGGGTTGGCCATCCCGTTGGTTGTAGTTGTACGGTGCCAGTGCCGGCACCAATCCGGAGGTGCCATTGCCGCCCAGGGCGCAGGTGGTTTCGATCAATACGGTACGAGCGCCGTGCCTCGCTGCACTGATCGCTGCACCAATGCCCGCGGAACCACCGCCGATCACCAACACATCGCATTCATGTTCTGCCACGGGTTCGAACGGCCGAGAGTACGGATTCATAGCCATGTTTTCCTGATGAAGACAAACGAATTGGTCGCGTGGCGGCAGATCGTTAGTCTGAAAATTGAAAAGTAAAAATTTGCATGTTACGCATACGCACATGCAAACGAATTGGGCGTTCGCGCAGTGATGCGTTTAGCCCGGTATGCGTTCTCCAACGCACATGTCCGCGAACCATGTCGGTACATACGGGAATGGCGTCGTCAAAGCTGTAGCCCGGCACTGGAGTTTCTGTACTGGCGTCGATAATTTGAATCGACACTTGCGCATCAGCTCCGATAGGATGACAATTGATATGGAGTTCAGCCCCATCGACCAGCATCGGTCGGGTGCAGAATCGGCCTTCGTGACCACTGGTCGTTTCAATGCCGATATAGCGATCTCGTTTTAGAATCACTCGGCCAAGTCGTGATGCTGGTTTACGTCGTTCGATCTCATCGTGATTGAGCACCGGAGCGCTACCACCATGGGGTATGTTTGTTCCCCGGTAGTACAGGGCATCGTGTTCGTCATCAATGGGAACAATGCCAGGGCACACCGAAATGATGAAGTGATCGAAATCAGTTTCACCCCCAAGGGGTATCAAGGTCTGGCGCGTCGGACGCGACCAATTGATATTGTTGCGACTCACAGCCACCTGCACATCGAACGTGCCATCGTGATGATGATAAAACGAAGGGAACATCAAATTCAGGTATTCAGATCGTGGGTGGGGCGACCATGCATTGTTGTAGATATCAATACCCAGGCCGTCCTGTTCGTCGGGGGCGATGGCAATTTGCGAAGGCGTCCAATGAATAAAATCCAGTGATTCTATGCGACCGATAGCGCGGCCACGGTGGTCCGGTGCGACATGCATTTGGCCAACATCAAGTGAGCCGTACGTGCAAGTCAGGCGGTGGTAAATCACGTAGCGCTGCAAATGTTTATCCCAGCCGCCGACGTTTTGACTATCACAATAAGTTCCCAGGAAATTTTCGTAATAGCGTTTCCAATGTTGGCCATCGGGTGACGCGGCGCCCCGCAGCGCACCGGCCGCGTGCGAGAAGGGTGTATTTTTATTTTGCGGCTGCAGCCAGTCTGTGTAGATCATCTTGTAGCGTTGATCGGCGCAGGCATTGGGGTCGATGAACACATTCCCGAATTCCGGGCTGACACCATCCGGGCCACCCGTGAACGCAGCGTTTGCATAGTGGTTTCCCGCAGAAAAAACAGGGAAAAAATTTATGCCATCATCGGATACGCCATGAGCCACTACCAATCGCCCATCGCGAAAAGAGTTGTACCAAAGGTGATATCGTTCTTCCTGGCGAGCCACCTGGGCCCATGCGATCGCATTATCGTGCTCAGGAAATCCTGAAAAAATAGGTTGCGGATGTTTTTCGACGCCACCGGTTCCCCAACGGATACCGTGCGGGTATTGATCGTATGTTCGACCCGTAGCCATTAAATGTTGATCGCAGAGAAACTGTATCTCGTTTCCCACCGGGATTGGATGATGGTGCGCAGGCGGTTCGTGGATGTTGGTTGACAACACGAAGTCCGACATCGCCGGATAAATAATATCTTCGTCAGGGCCACGATCACTCATCGGTCTTGATCTCAATCTCAACGATGATGTGGTCAAGCACTTCAGGAATCGTCACGGTGTTGTTCTCGACGACGAGCGTATCGTTGGATAGCGGTAGGGTTGCTTTGATAATGTCGAAGGTGTTGAATTTCAACGTGACATTGTGGGCGGGACGGATTTTGGTTAGTGCCGCCCATTGTGGTGTTTCGGGATGTGAGCGTGTCCATGGTGTAAACGGTACGAACTGTTGGTAGAGGTGAACCAGCCAGCGATCCGGTGCTTGTTCAAACGCCGTCGCAAACAAGTCGGAGGGGCCATCAATTTCGCAATGTAATTCTCCGCGACATACCAAGTCTTCGAACATGCTGCGAATGCATGGCAATGGGTGATCGCAAAACCCGTTGCCAATATCACCGCTGATGTAAATCGCCTGGCCTTGTCCGTAGCGATGATGTGTAACGCCGAGATGGCCAGAGTCGTGAGTATGGTTGCTTGGATTGAATGGTCGCAACCGGCGATGCGTGCTTAATGTGTACAGTACATCAAGGTTGCCGTTATCCGCCGAGCGAATTTCGGTATGTCGGCCGGCGAACCCAATGATGTCGCCAACCAGTTGCGTTAATTTTCCTTGCGGCACGTAGACTGTGCCCGCTGTGTGGTCATCGCTGTTTGTGCCGAACCAGTGAATGCCGAAGACATCGGCAAGTTTGAAATCATCACGAGTCCGCCCCAGTTCGTCGCATAGCGAAGTTTCAAATGTAGCGATCACAGTCCCGCCTTGAGCGACCCAGGTACGAATGGCTTCGCATTGGTCATCGGACAAACAGGCACTGTTGGGGAGAATTAGAATGCGATATCCGTCAAGCCCCGCGCGGGTGATTGAGTCATCGAATAACAGGTCGTGGATGACATGCGTTTGCTCAAGCATCTCGTGGATGCCTCGCAATTGTTTCCAGTAGTTGTCAGTGCCGCCCATGTCGTCCATGGCCTGGCCTAGTCGCTCTTGCATGTCACGCACCGCGGTCAGGTCCGTCGAGTAGTGGAAGTCGCGCGTTTGGCGTGATACATGCACCGCACATTGACGAATACTTTTGCCGCCGAAGTAAGGCCGACGTTGTTTGAGCGCACCAAACGGAATGGCCGGAACGATTTCCGGATGTTGGTAATCACTGATGCCTTGAACGTGGACGCCATTCGCAAAACCCGCAAAATAAAATCGACTACATAAATCAGGGTCTTGGTAAGGTGCCGTCCCCAGCCCGAGTTCGCCGCCGGGTCCCGCGAACTGAGGTACAAATCCCCATATCTCGCAATCACCACGCGCGCG
>JAUHYI010000101.1 GCA_030426385.1 Phycisphaerae bacterium | reverse complement strand
CCCCGCACTTGCCCCCGAATAATCCGCCCCCTTCCCCACTTTTAACTTTCGACTTTTAACTCGTAACTTTCATAACTCGTACCAATCCCATTAAAAACGCGTGCGGTTTCAACCCCCCGTGCCACCCCGCGTTAGCGTAAGCAACCCCCGGTATTCACCGGGGGCTATTATGCCCCATCTTGCCGCCTATCTTGCTCGAACTTCACCTTTTGCCATTAGCCCCTAAAATACCCTTATGACTCCTCAGCCCCCCGCTACCCCTGCCGCTTCCCGCATTTATCTGGACAACGCTGCGACAAGTTTTCCCAAACCTCGCGCCGTCCTCGAGGCCATGACCGACTATGCCAACCGGCTCGGCGCCAGCCCGGGTCGGGGTGCCTATGCCGAGGCACGCGAGTCGGCCCAACTCATGAACCAGTGCCGCCAGCGTCTGTGCCAACTGTTCAACGGCCAAGACCCCAACCATGTCATCTTCACCCTCAACACCTCCGACGCGCTCAACATGGCCATCCGTGGCATCGCCTTGGCCAGCATGACTTCGCCATGCCATGTCATCACCACTGACATGGATCACAATTCCGTCCTGCGCCCCTTCAACGCGCTGTGCGAACAATACGCCCACATCACCCAGACCCGCGTGGCGTGCGATCCGCAGACCGGCCTGGTTGATCCCGATGACATCCGCGCGGCGATCAAACCTCACACCAAACTCATCGCGATCGTGCACGGCTCAAACGTCACCGGCACGCTCCAACCCATCGCACAGATCGGAGCCATCGCGCGTGAACATGACATTCCCTTTGCGGTCGATGCCGCGCAATCGCTCGGGCACACCCCGGTCGATATTGAACGCGACAACATCGACCTGCTCGCAGCACCCGGACACAAGGGACTGCTCGGCCCGCTGGGCACCGGCTTCCTCTATATAAGACCCGGCATCGAAAAACGCATGGTCACCACCCGCGAAGGTGGCACCGGTTCCATCAGCGATCGCGATGTCCAACCCGATTTTCTACCCGACCGTTTTGAGCCCGGATCACACAATGCCATCGGCATCATCGGACTCTCCGCAGGCGTTCAATGGATACTTGATCAGACCGTCGAAAAATTATGGGAACATGAGAAAACCCTCACCCGGGCCATGATCGATGCGCTCTCGGGTGACTACCAACTCCCGGGCCTCACCTACTACGGACCTCAGGGCATCAAAAATCGCGGCGGCGTTTTCTCCATTCGCATTGATGGATTCGACGCACCTGAAACCCTCTCCGAACAACTCGAAAATCAGTTCGGCATCCTCACACGTTCGGGCATCCATTGCGCCCCGCATGCCCACCGCACCATCAATACCCACCACCTCGGCGGTACCACCCGATTCAGCTTCGGCCCATTCACCACACTCCAGGACATCCAATACTCCGCCGACGCCCTCGCCGCTTGCGTCCCCCCACAAACCTCACGTACCCCACACCCATCTGTTACCTCCGCCTGAGCTGCATTTCATTTCTATCGCTGTCAATCCACGCATCTGATTGTCCGCTGACGACGTCGGCGCGGATGCCTGCGGTTAACCTGCCGCGCCGACGCCGTCGGCGGGCTATGAAAAATGCCGATTCATCACGATTCTTATGCCTATGAATCCGTGTGCATCGGCGGCAAAATTCGCGCCCGATAACAAATTTCCATCATCATCCTCACTGGGTCCGGCCTTAACCGTCGTGACGATTGTGCCGATTGCGCTGGATAGTCCGTCCCTGCCGACTGTACCGACAGGGACAATTGCAACGACACGCCACGCGTTGAGACGCCCTTTTGACCGACGATACTGCCCAACTCGACACCCCGGCACAATCTTCGCCGACGCCTGCCGAACGCCCGATCGCGATCACTGCGCCCCACGCTCACGCCCCGCTCGCGCTGGCCTTGGTCATGGCTTTCTTTTTCATCATCATGGCCACCTTCTGCGTTCTCAAATACCACAATATGTGGGCAGACATGTACGACATGGGCCAGGAAATTCAGGTTCATTGGAACACCGCCTTCGGCCGATGGTTTGAATCTTCCGTCGAAGTCTCCAACAACCTCGGCGACCACACCACCTTCATCAACATCGTCACCGCCGCGGTCTATCGCATCGCACCGCGCCCGGAAACATTACTCGTCTGGCAGGCATTTATTTTCACACTCGGTGCGATCCCCGCCTATCGCATTGCTCGCTTCTATCGCCCCGAAAATAATCAGGCCTGGTTCGCCTGGGTCGTCGCAGTGATCTACCTTGCCCAACCCGCGGCGGGCTACGCGATTGGTTACGAGTATCATCCGTTGGTCTACGCGCCGCTGTTCGCCTTGTGGTGTTTTGATGCGGTCATTCGTCAGCGCTTCGCCTGGGCATGGCTGGCCTTCGCATGCTTGTTACTCACCCGCGAAGATTGCGGACCACTCGCTTGCGCTATCGGCGTCCTTGTTGCCATGACCACCGCGCACAAACGCACCGGCCTCGCATTTTTCTTCACCGGGCTCGCCGCATTCCTGATCATCTCTCTGGTCGTCTTGCCCTACTTCCGCGGCGCACCGTCCGACACACTCGCACGCTACGCCCACCTGGGTGAAACGCCGGGCCAGATTATCGCGACCTTACTTTTCAAACCGCATCAGATCATCGCCCTGCTGTTTGATGATCCGCGCCGTTTGACTTTCATTCCAATATTGATGCTGCCCTGGTTATTCACCAACGGCCGCATCCTGGCATTCTGGCCCGCCATTTTGCTCGTCACCTTGCCCGGCATTCTTTCCGACAACCCCTGCCAATACACACTCGGTTGGCATTACCCGCTCACGGCTATCCCCGTGCTCACCATTGGTGCAACTCTCGGCGCCGCGCGTTTGATCGAAGCGCAACCCGCACGACAACGGTGGCTCGACCGGCGCGCCTTGATCGCATGCACCACCATCGTGATCACGTTGGCCGTGATGAATCTCAACGGCGTGCTGATCACCCAACGTTATTTCATGACCCATAACCCGCTGCGTGCAGAATTCTTGCAAATCACAAAAAATATTCCGGATGATGCTGCCGTTTCTGCGACCGGTAAGCTTGGCGCTCAACTCGCACAACGACGTCAAATTGCAATCTATCCGATAACCACGTGGCCCGAAGACGCGTTCCCCAAGTTGGCACAACGTCAGGCCACCCATGTGTTGATTCAACTCACGGATCCGCTGTTATTACCGGAAGATCGTCTACCCGACAGCGCGCAATACGAACTGGCGGCATCCACCGAATCACTGCGTTTATACAAACAACGCACCGACAAGGTGGCCCATGCGAGTGATCACCACACGCAAACAAATAAAGACGTGACAGATAACCATCAAATCACACAGGCCGATAGCCATTAAAAAGGAGCGTAACAGGAAATTGTCGGGGAAACCGGCGATCAAGCACCACTGACAATTTGTCGAATTAGCGGGATAGAGGGACTGATCAGCCTTGGAAAGCTGGTCAATTACAGAGAAAGGCCCGCTATGCAACAAGTGGTAGTGATCGCGTCACTATGTATCGCATGTACATATGTGTTCCTGTTCCATCAGCCCATGAAACAGTTCACCTTCATCGCGCTTTTGACAATGGCCTGCGCGTTCGGTGCGCTCTTTCATCCGTTCTGGGCCATCCTGTTGTATTACGTGTTGGCCATCCTGCGTCCACAGCATCACTGGGAATGGGCCATGCCCTTCAACGTGCGCTGGTCACTGATCGCGGCGGTGCTCGTCTTGCTCGCCACGTTCATGCGTATGCCCAAACTATTGCGCACCGGACGATTGAACTTCATCTCCGGACTGATGTTGATCTACTGCGTGTTTCTGGTCATCGCAGTGCTCACCGCGTATAACCCAGGCCTTGCTCAACAGTGGGCTTCGGAATACGCCAAGGTGTTGCTCATCGCCATGATCGTACCATTGGCCATCGATCGCATGCGCCAGGTCCGGTGGCTTATCCTCATGGCCATGTTCTGCATTGGCTACATCGTTTACGAAATCAACAGCAGCTATTTCCAGAACCATCGACTCGACATTCTCCATTCCGGTTACGGCGGTCTGGATAACAACGGTGCGGGCTTGAAGTTCGCCATGAGCTTGCCGTTTGCCTACGTCTTTCTCGTGATCGCCAAACAGAAATGGCTTAAATTAGCCGCGCTGGCGATCGGGGCCCTGACCTTGCACGCGGTCATGCTCACCTATTCTCGCGGGGCCATGATCACGGCGGTCTTCGGCCTGGGTTGGTTGGTTATCCATCACCGACCACGCTATCAGGCTGGCATCGCTGCCGCTGTGTTGGCAGTCATGATCAGCTTCATGGCTGGACAGGAAATCCGCGATCGCTTTAACTCGACACTCGACTACCAGCAGGATGCCAGCGCGCAATCACGAATGACCGGCTGGGCTGCGGCATGGTCCATCGCTGCCGACCACCCGCTCACAGGCACCGGCATTCGTAACAGCAACCAGTTCACACGAAACTACGGCGCTGACCTGGATGGCCGAACCATTCATAACCAGTATCTACAAATCGCTGCCGACACAGGCGTGCCCGCGCTGTTGGTTTACATCGCCATGTTAGGCGGTGCTGTTTGCATCACCTATCGCTGCCGACGATTCCTGCTTAACCGCGCCGAGGAAATTGATGACCCCGACGATTACCAATCGATCGAGGCCCGCGATAACGCCGTACTCGTGTTAGGCATTCAAACCAGCTTACTCATGTTCGCATTGGGCATCGTGTTCCTCGCCCTTGAGGTATTCGAAATGCCATGGATGCTCATCGCCTTGGCCGGTGCTTTACCCGCACTGACCCGACGCGAATGCGATCCCCTGTTCGATGGTCAGGAAGATCACGAACCGGCCCCGGCCTTGCTACCGCAACGCCGACACCGTGTGATGCCCGCGCATCAATACTAAACGCAACGACACTCACGCCAACACGGCGTGTCCAATACCCAAGGCCCGCTTCCATGACTGCCATCCACCTGCACACTCATCTTCATGATCAGCTTGCCCGCGCCGTGCAATGGACCGCCTCAGTCAAACTAGCTGCCCGACAAAGACGCTGGCGTGTCATGCATGCCATCGCTGCGAGCATTGATTTCATCGCTCGGGCATTGTTCTATCTACAACGCAATCATCGCTACCTTTCATGCTACAAATTGGCCAACATGGCACTGGTCAACATCCAGTTCATGTTCAAAACCGAACGCGTCATCGGCCGACCCTACAGCATGAAAATCGAGCCGACCAACATTTGCAACACCAAATGCCAGCTATGCCCTACCGGCATCGGTCTGGAAGGTAGGCCCAAGGGTAAAATGGATTTCGACAAGTATGCCAAACTCGTCGATCAGTTGAAATCACATCTGCTTGATCTGGACTTGTCGATGTGGGGCGATCCCCTGATCGTGCCCGACATTTTCAAAATGATCCGACACGCCCACGATCGCAAGATCTGGACCTACATCAGTTCCAACCTGCACGCGTTCAAAATCGGGCCACGCAAAGACGGCACCGAACAGGCGGTCGAACTGGTCAACAGTGGCCTGAACCTGATGACCTGTTCATTGCACGGGGCCACACAGGAAACCTACGAAATCTATCAGCCCGGCAAACGCCTCGATGAATCGGTCGCCAAGATCAAACACATCATTGAAACCCGCGATCGTATGGGCGCCAAAACCCCGCAGGTCCAACTCAATTTCGTCGTTACCAAATACAACGAACACGAAAAACCTGCGTTCAAAAAACTCGCTGCCGAACTTGGTTGCCGACCTGTGTTTTCCACGCCTGCACTCAACACGCGGTTCCTCAATCAGGACAAGCAACTGGTCAGCCTCAATCTCAACGGCCAGGAACTCAAACAGAAAACCGAAAACCATATTCGCAAATGGTTGCCCAACGACACCGAACACATTCTGCCCGCCTACCTCGACATGCTCAAAGGCAAATACGACGACGGCGATTACAACGGACAAAAGGCCTATAACTGTTCCTGGCCCTGGCGACAGTCCGTCATTAACTGGGACGGCCAGGTCGTCACCTGCTGCGGTTCGTTCGATCCCGGCGAAGATATGGGCAGTGTATTCGACCAACCCTTCGCCAAGATCTGGAATGGACCGAAATATCGGGCCTCCCGACGTAGCTTCAAACACAAACTCAACGCGGAAACTACCGAGAACAATGCCTGCGCAAATTGTCCCGGTTTTATGGTCTGATCGTACTCCAACTAACCGATACTACTTACATCGATCATGACCCATTCCGACACGATTTCATTTTCTAATCCACGCGAGCCAGGCATTACCGTCCTGC
The DNA here is from genome assembly GCA_030426385.1 of Phycisphaerae bacterium. Lineage (GTDB taxonomy): Bacteria > Planctomycetota > Phycisphaerae > Phycisphaerales > Phycisphaeraceae > JAUHYI01. The sequence goes on along the minus strand of JAUHYI010000101.1, from coordinate 12,193 downwards.
ACACACGCGTCATGGCTGGCACCGGCGGTGGTCCGGAAAAAACGATCCTGCGCTCGCCCCGATATGCCGAGGGTTCGCCCTATCACATGCTCGCGGCCTATCTCCATCCCAAAAACGATCCGGGCATCGAACGATTAAAACAACAGGCTGCCCAACAGCGCTGCCCGCTCGTCTGTTTCGCTGAATCGCATCCACTCGATACCCGTCCCCTGCGAGCCATGGCCGACCTGTGCCGTAAATTCAACGTCCGCATCTGGCACGGTCACGATTACAAATCAAACCTGTTCGGCCTACTGATCAATCGCGTCTGGCCCATGAAGTTGATCACCACAGCCCATCTGTGGACCGATGAAACCTGGCGCTTACGCCTCTACAAACGCATCGACCAATGGTGCCTGCGTCACTACGATCACGTGGTCGCGGTCTCCACACCGTTGGCCCAACAATGCATCCGTACCGGCGCATCATCCGATCGCGTCACCATGGTGCCCAACGGCATTGAAACCGAAATGTTCACGCGCCACGAACCGACTTCCGTGGCCAAACAAGCGTTCGAGCTATCGCCCGACACGCCGGTCGTGGGGTTTGCCGGCCGATTAAGCGTGCAAAAACAATTGATTCCATTCGTGCAAAACGCGTTGCCTGATCTGGTCGCCCGTGACCCGCGCACTATTTTCCTGGTCGTCGGCGACGGGCCACAACGCAAGCCCCTCGAAAAAGCCGCACGCGAGCACAGCGTGTTCGACAACATCCGATTTGTCGGGTGGCGTGAAGACCTTCGGCCGTGCTATGAAGCCATGGACATCCTCGTCCAACCCAGCCGCGACGAAGGCCTGCCCAACAGCATCCTCGAAGCCATGGCCATGGGTGTGCCCGTGGTCGCCACCCCAGTCGGTGAGGTCGCCGAATTATTAGACCATGGTCGATCGGGCATCCTGCTCGACACCGATCCAACACATTGGGCGGCTCCGATCGTCTCATTGCTCAACAATCCATCGCAACGCGATCAACTCGCCAAGCTCGCCCGTCAGCGCATCGAATCGCACTACAGCTTCCGATCACGCATGACGCGAATCATTGCACTGTACGACCAACTGATGAACCCACAAGCCAGCATGCCCCCCATCAAACAAGCCGCCTAACCCCCCCCCACGTTTCCCTTGGCAAATCGAATCGCGATTTACAAACCTGTCTCCCGCCGCTTGCGGCTTAGCGCCACCCGCATCACCCCGAGCATCCACCATGCCAGACACCACACCATCCAACACGACCAAGATCAACCTCGGCTGCGGCCACATCCTGCCCCCCGGTTGGGTCAACGTCGATGGCTCCTATCGCGCCTGGCTCGCTTCACGTTTACCGCGCATCGATCGCGCGCTAACCGCCTGTCGCATCCTCCCCAAAACGGAATTCAATGACACCATCATGTGGTGCAACCTGCTCAAAAAATTCCCGTGGGCAGACAACAGTGTCGACGTGATCTACATGGGTGAAATCATGGAACATTTCACTCAGGAACAAGGCCGACAGGTTTTAGAAAACAGTTTGCGCGTCTTAAAACCAGACGGCGTGCTGCGCATCCGTGTTCCCGACAACGCCCGCTTCTGGCGCAACTATCTCGCCGAATACGATGCCATCCGCGCCAAACCACGCGATCAACAAAACCGCAATCACGAACGTTGGACTCACATGTTTTTCCGGGAAATATGCACCAATCCGAGCAAATTCGGGTCGGCTGGCTACTATCACAAATGGATGTACGACGACGTTTCCCTGATCATGCTGCTCGAGGAACTCGGCTACCACAACGTCGAACGCATGCCATTCCACGATAGCCGTATCGACGACATCACGGTGATCGAAGAACGCGACGACCTGATCGTCGAATGCACCAAACCCACCGTTCAACAGGCAATGCGCCTCGCGGCATAAACCCATCGCCCCACCCACCTCAGCAGCCTCAGCAACTTGCGGCTTAGCGCGTATCCCATTATATTTTTAGCCGCAGATGGACGCGGATAAACGCAGATCAACCCAGACAAAACAGAACCTATTCAGCCGCGAATACACGCGAATAAACGCCAATAAATAAATCGCTTTTATTCGCGTTCATTCGCGTGTATTTGTGGCAAAAAATGTATTCCATCTGCGTTTATCCGCGTTCATCTGCGGCTAAATAAAACAATCACCTGATCAGATCGCGCTCTCGGTCACTCGCAATACTTCTTCGATCGTCGTCTGGCCACGGCCCACTTTGTGGAACCCATCATCGCGCAATGTCACCATGCCACGTTCCACACAGATACGACGAAACTCTGTCACGTTGGGACTCGCTGCGATTTTGTCGCGCAACATATCGTCGAGCAACAACATTTCATACAAACCCACACGCCCGGAATAACCCGTGTTGCGACATCGCTCACAGCCTTGCCCAATCATCAATTGATCCACCGCAATGCCGTGCATCGCCAGATGATCCAGAAATTCCTCGCGAGGCGGGGCTGCCACTTTACAACTCGGACAAATTCGCCGTGTTAATCGCTGCGCCAAAATCGCATTGACCGCCGCACCAATCAAGAACGGCTCCACGCCGATGTTGATCATGCGCGTCACCGCGCTGGGCGCATCGTTCGTATGCAACGTGGATAGCACCAGGTGCCCGGTCAGCGAAGCCTGAATCGCAATCGTGGCCGTTTCCTTGTCACGAATTTCGCCCAGCATTACCACGTCCGGGTCCTGTCGCAACAATGCCCGCAACGCCGCAGCAAAGGTCATACCGATGCTCTCATGCGTCTGCGTTTGCGTGATCCCCGACATGTGATATTCAACCGGATCCTCTACCGTTGAGATGTTCAACCGCTTGCGATCCATCTGCCCCATCGACGAATACAACGTCGTGGTCTTACCCGAACCCGTAGGCCCGGTCACCAACAAAATACCGTGCGGCTGTTCGATCTGATGCTTCCACATCTGCAGCGCATCGTTGGCCATACCCAACTCATCGAGTTTCACATTGATCGCGCGCGTATCCAGAATTCGCAGCACCGCTTTTTCACCCTGCGCCGTGGGCAAAGTCGACACACGCAAATCCAACTTGCGTCCATGCACCATCGCTCGAATGCGACCATCCTGAGGCAATCGCCGTTCGGAAATATCCAGGTTCGCCATGATTTTCAAACGACTGATGATCGCCGCCTGCATCTGGTGCGGCGGGTTACTCATTTCAAACAACACGCCGTCGATGCGATAGCGAATCTGCAGTTTCTTTTCCTGCGGTTCGATATGAATGTCCGAGGCACCTTCTTTGACCGCATTGAAAATCAGATAGTTCACGTAACGAATGACCGGGCTCTCACCCGCCATTTTTTCCAGGTCGACTTCCTGTTCGTCAGCCTGCACCACTTCAACGTCATCTTCTTCGATGCCGCCGATGATTTCATCCACGTTGACGTCCTGCGTTTCTTCTTCGCGGAACGTTTCGATCACCGACACAATCGCACCACGGGTGATCACCGCGGGCTTAATCGTCACGCCCAATTTGTGACGCACTTCATCCACAATCGTAATATCATCCGGATTCACCACGCCCACCAACATGCGCCCGCCCACCGTGCGCAGCGGCAAAACTCCGTTTTTCTTGCAGTAATCCAAACCCAAACGATGGATCGGCTTGGCCTCGACCGCATTGACATCGACATCCTCAAACACCATCCCGCTGCATTCAGCCACTACTCGTTGCACCTGCGTTTCATCCGCGCCCAACTCGCAAACCACATCAACAATCGAGCGCCCGATTGTTTGCGCAGCCAGCAAACGCGCATTCGCATGCAACTCTTCGCTGATCACCTGACGCGTCAGCAACATATAACCAATGTCCGAAACCACCGCGCCTTGATCGCCCGATGAGGCGCCACCATCCGAGCCCACTCCATCAACACCCTCATCGTCATCTGGCATCCACAATTCGCTCAGGGATTGCCCACGACCGGTCGACTGTTGCAGCTTTTCGATATCCTTCGCTGCTTCATCCAGCGAGGTGTATACCGATTCGAATTCTTCGTTGCTCTTAACCATGCCTTGGCTCATCCATCACTTTGTTTTCGTCACCACGCGTCACGCAATCACTGCCACAATCGCTTACACAACAACATGCATACAATTACCCGCTCAACAGCAGGACGAACATCACTTTCATTTAGCGGCTATACCCGCCACGCTTGGGCGCATTCATCGTGCCATCCTGTTCCATGCTCAGTTGGAACAACTGATCGTTGGCCGTCAAAACTACACTCATGCCACTGATCTTGGCGACTTTAAAACTGCCCACTTCATGGCCCACCTGCAACAACTGACCGTTGATAATCGCCACGGGCACACGGCCATGCATCACGGTATCCAATGACAGCCGACTGAATTCCGCATTCAATTCACGCATTCGGCGATCCTGCGCCGACTCGCTAATCACCACTTCCTGTTGTATTTCAATCTTCTCAGGCCGCGTGAATGTAAAAGGATTCTTTGCCAGATATTCGCTGGGCACTTGCACCTCAGTGGCATTGACGGAAAACACTGACAGAATATCTTCGGTGTCCCCGAAAAATGAACGGGCTGAACCGTTCGCATTCGTACCGGCTTCGTTAAATCGTGCCAGCGCTTTTTCGATTTTTATTTCGGCTTCCTGATCCGTCGCCAGATCGACTTCACCCTGCGTCATGCGCATGGCAAATATCGACGTGCCGGCCACCAAGGCCAACATCACCACCATCAGCGAAGTCTGGTTCATCAAACGGCTTTTGGTTTTTTGGCCATCGATAAATGCAAAGTCATCGGCCTCGGGCAATCCTTCGGGACCACCGCTCAGACTGCTGACCAGGGACATATTCCCCGCGCTCTCATTTTGGCCAGTACCCGACGCCCCATCATCGCCTGCACCGGGCATACCACTCTTGGTCGGCTCGTCCATAAACGACCCGGTTGAAAACGATCCTGCTTGCGACGATTCGCTTTCGCTCTCGTCATTCATTCCACCAAATCCCATATTCATGATCGGCCTCCGTTGCGACGTGGTTCAAAATAGATATTCAACACCACATCTGCCTGCATCAAACCTTCTTCTTCTGCCACAATTTTTTTCAACTTCATCACGTTCAATTGCGTCACGCGATCCAGTTTTTCCAACTCTTTGAGAAAGTCATAAAACCCCAGAAAATCGCCGACAATCGTCATGTGAATCGGCTGTTTGGAAAACCGACCTTCATTCACATTCGGGGCGGTTCGCACATTCTTTGGCTTGAGGCGATGTTGAATCGCCAACTCCCACACTTTGCCCAGCACCACTTCAACTTCTTTTTCTTCCGGCAATTTCTGTTCGAATATCGCAATCGCACCAGCCAGACGTTCGGCCTCTTCGCCCAGGTCTGCATAGTGGGCCATCGCTGCTTCCACTTGAACCAGTCGCGCCTCGCGTTGCTCTCGAGCTTGCGCCATCTGATCCATTGTTTCTAATCGGTTTTTGAATTCCCCGTAGTACAGCCCCACAGGCAAGGCCGCCAACAACAGGAAAAACACAATTTCACGCATACCAATACGCATGGTCGATCTCCAACTTGTTTGATCGTTCAGTTTTGCTTCAAGTCAATTCGCTATTCGTTACAACGGTCATGTCATCGCCACATCGGGACTCAATCAATCCCATTTCCAGTGGGCGTATCCACCAACGTTTGTTGCTCATGCGTGCTGCGCATCAAACCGTCCGCCCCAATTTGCACACGCGTCCCCATCGGGTTTTGTCGCAACTGCGCTCGATCCACCAGCGTCGGGGTATGTACTTCCAGATCGATATCGCCATTGACTTTGAGATCGATACGGAAACGACGCACTGCCATCCCTTCGATCATCACTTCCTGGCTGTATTTCAGATTCAAATCTTCGAAAAACGGCGAGCGCTGCAATGAACTCATGAACTGCGCCAATTGCACGTCTGTTTTGGTCAGGCCAACCAACACCAATTCGATTTCCTGCAACGGGGCAGGCTCAGGGGTTTGCTCAACCTTTTCGCCATTGGCGCGTCGGGCTTTGGCCGCTTCGATTTCCGTGCGCGGCCGCGCCACTGGAATTAGCCGAGTCTGCAAATCCAATTCTTCCCAACTCATCGACAGCGGCATATGGTTCACCAGCTCGGCGACAATCCGACTGCGCGGCAATCGTTCCACCAACTGAGCCACGATGCTGGCCTTGCGCCGCATCTCTTCCTTATGCGTTTCGACTTCTTCCAATTGTTCGATGCGCTGCACCGCCTCGTCGTATTGCATACTCACCGCAGCGCTCTTGGCCATCTCGTCCGATTCCAGTTTCAGAATGTGCAGATACACACCCACCAGACCGGCCACCACCAGCACCAACAGCACCACACACAAAACCACCGTGCGTTGCTCGGCGCGCTTCTGCAAATATTCTTCGGGTAAAAAACTTGATTCAGGCATCCGTTTACTCCTGACGATTCGTCGTTTCAATCGCGGTCGATCGATTGGGTTTCATTTCGCTCGGTGTGGCATATCGGCCACGATCTCAATACCGATCGCAATCGGCTTCTATAAATTTTTCTCACTCAGGCACAGTCCAAACGGCACCGCCCAGCCCGGTTGCGGTTGGGTCATGTCCACGCCAGTGCCCTGTCGATTCGAGGCACCGTGCAGATTCGCCATCGGGTCGCCCAATTGCGCACCAATGCGCAGGGCCCGGGCAATCTGTTGGCACAGTTTTGTGTGTCGCGATTCACCGCCAAGAAACACCAGCCGATCAATCGCATTTTCCGGAAACAATGACTGGTAATACCGCACACTCATGCGCAACTCATCAATAATGCACTCCACCGTCTCACCCCCCCACATATCTCCACTCCCCACATTGGCGCCCACAGTTCCCCCCACTTTTCCATCCGCATTTCCCCCCGCTGTTCCACCTGCAACTCCACCTGAATTGCCGCCGCCTAACGCCGTATGATCGGCATGGCCTGACATCGTCGCCTGGGTTGTTCCAGCGTGACCACCCGCATCGCCAAGCGATCGGCTCGACAGGTCGCCATGGTTTTGTGTGGATCCTGACATGGCCATCGCTTCGGTCTCAACACGCATCGCAGCCGCGGCTAATCCTTGTGGAACTTCCTGGGCTTGTGGTGCGGTGTTGGCTGCGTGTGATTCAAGGCCACAGGCCTGACGAATTCGTGACGCTCGTGCATCGGCGAATGACAGGCCTGCTTGTTTCGCGTGATGACGTGTCAGATGATCGCCGCCCGCATGAATTGTTTTAGCCATCCCCATGCCTGATGTGGCGACGCCGCTTTCAGGCGATTCGATCGAACGCGTGATCACCAGCTTCGTGGTCATCGAACCAAAATCGATAAAGCACGTGGCCTTGTTTTCTCGTCGTGATGTCGCATCCTGATCCAGATGGCCGAACGCTCGCATGATCGCGTACTGTTCGCAATGCATGCCCACCACTTGTAATTTCGCCGACTCGGCAATCGCCAGATAACGCATCACCACGTCCTGACTCACAGCCACGCAAATGAATTCCTGCTTGGGCACCCCATCGCGAACAATCGGCCCCACATCGAAATAGCGAATCACCACACGCGTTGGATCCACATTCAAACGTTGACGCAATTGCAAGCCAATGTGATCCAGAATCGTGGCGTCATCATTGGCCTCTGCCCGGGGGATCTGCAAATGATGGACTAATGTTTGATAGGCAGGCACTGAACAGATCGCGCGCTTGCCTTTGAATTTCTGGCTTTTCAATAACAGCTTCAACGCCTGCGAATAAAACCCGAAACGCTGGCTCGCATCACAGCGTGCCGAATCAGGCATCACCGCGGACGCTGCTGCGACCAACCTGGGCCGACCTCCACCACCCCCGCTACCAGGCACGACCTGTAACAGCTTGAGACTGTCCGCGCCGAAATCGATCGCGATCGGCGAAACCGTAGATTTGGACCAACCCAATGCCATTTTTTCTCACCGCCTCCGTCGCGTTTGACATGATCACGCTGTTGCGCAATCACACCCAACCTAATACTCGCTCCAAACACTCTCTCATTGAGAGGATCGACCCAATCCCCGATGCGGTTTAGGACGTCCGAGTAACCCACGCAAAATTTATCGCCCCCGCCCCCCCACATTTCCCCTGCGCTGCTTTGGCGTTTCTCTATGCGTTTTTCAGGCGCTTCTCAGGCGCTTTCTTCGGCATAATCGCTACAACCCTCACAGGCCGTTGGGCGGCCCAGCCATCACACGTTGGATAACACACAAATTCACAAACGATTTCACGAACGAATGCACGAGCGAACGATGGTCACACGCCTGAAACAACCATGTGCGAGCAACAACCATGTCGACCACCGAAATTAAAAACGTGGATGCACCAGGAATGTGGAGAAACGTGGGGAAAACGTGTGTGGGGGGGGGAGGGGGGAATTTTTTGAGGGGATGTTGGGGAAATGTGGGGGATATGTAGATGTCATAGATGTATAGGCGACACAGGACGAATAAATATCGAAGGGAAAAGTATGGGTGTGTGTGTGGGTGGGGGTGGGGGGTGGGGGGTGGGGGGGACAATTTTCCCACTTTTTTTGCACGAATGTTTTTTTTCGCGGGTAGTCGAGCACACCCGCGTCGAGTCGGCATACTATGTGACTTATGAACGCAACGACCCTCGATCCCCCCCCGCCACCCCATTCTTCGCAAAACCTGCCTGCCGACCCGAACGCGTCGGGCGACACTGGCGATACTCCGACCACGCCTCCATCGACTCCGCGTGAAATCGTCGATGAACTCGATCGTTACATCATTGGACAGGCCGCCGCCAAGCGAGCCGTCGCCGTCGCCATTCGCAATCGCTGGCGTAGGCAACAACTGACCGGGCAGATGGCCCGCGAGGTGTATCCCAAAAATATCACCATGATCGGCCCGACCGGCGTGGGCAAAACTGAGATCGCGCGACGGCTCGCCAAGCTCAGTCGCGCACCGTTCGTCAAAGTTGAAGCCAGTAAATTCACCGAAGTCGGGTACCACGGCCGCGATGTCGAATCGATGATCCGCGATCTGCTCGACCAGGCCATTTCCATGGTCCGCGCCGAGCAGGCCAAGGTCGTCGCTGCCAAAGCGGACGAAGCCGCGATCGAACGACTCATTGATTTGATGTTGCCCACGCCCAGTTCAGCCAGTCCCGGCTATGTCGCCACTGAAGATTCGCAACAACGCCGGGAACACACCCGCGATCGTTTGCGCGAACAACTTATCAACGGCTCACTGGACAAGCGCGAAGTCGAACTGACCATCAACAGTCGACCGCAAGCTTCGGTCATGTTCGCGGGCATGGGCATTGATCAGATGGACCCCGACATGGCCAACGTGTTCGAACGATTGATTCCTGAACAATCATCAACGCGCCGATCCAGCGTCGCTGATGCCCGTCGCATTTTGGCGGAACAAGAAACTGAAAAGCTGCTCGACCGTGACAAGATCACCGCCGAAGCCATCGAACGCACGCAGGAAAACGGCATCATCTTCCTCGATGAGATTGACAAGATCGCCACACCATCGGGCGGTGATAAAAAAAGCGGCGGGCCTGATGTTTCGCGCCAAGGCGTGCAGCGCGACCTGTTGCCCATCGTCGAAGGCTCGGCCGTCAACACACGCTACGGGGCTGTGCATACCGACCACATTCTGTTCGTCGCAGCCGGGGCATTTCATCAGGCATCGATCAGCGATTTGATGCCTGAATTGCAAGGCCGTTTTCCGATCCGCGTGGAATTGAGTCCACTGTCGCAAGCCGATTTCGTGCGCATTCTGACCGAGCCGAGCAACGCGCTGACCAAACAACAAACGGCGTTGATGGATGTCGAAGGCATCAATGTCACCTACGAGCCGGGTGCGATCGACGCCATCGCCGAGCTGGCCGCGCGAGCCAATGAAATGCTGGAAAACATCGGCGCCCGTCGCCTGATGACCATCGTTGAAAAAGTGTTTGAAGAGATCAACTTCGACGCACCCGAACGCGTGGCCAAGGGCGAGACGGAATTTATCGTCACCGAACAATTCGTCCGTGATACCGTCGCACCAATCGTGGCCGACGAAGACCTGAGCAAATTTGTGTTGTAAATATCCTCAATGTCCCATTCTCAAAAACGCCGACGTGCCACCACGATCATGCTCAGTCTGTTGCTGACCACGGCGTTGATTATTCCCGCTGCGTTCCTGGCTCGGCCCACGGTGCGACGCTGGTATTTCATCCACGGCCTGACCAGTGCCGACGCCACCCGGCGCGAACTGGCACTCAATTATGTCATTCGTTACGCCCGTGAAAATCACAGCGACAAACTCGGCCATGGCAACGGCAGCCATAACGCCAACAACTTGAACAACAACGTCGATCACGAGCGTATTGCTCGCGCTGCCGCGCGCAAGCTTGCCATCGCGGATCAAACCAATTTTCTGCAAATCGCCAGCGCACTCGATCACGCTGGACAATGGCATCGCGACATCATCGACGATGACGCCTGGGTGCGTTGGCTTTATGCCTTAGCCAACGAAACCGATCCCGAAGCCCGCATCATTGCCGCGCAAAAAACTGCCGATGCGTTCGATCTGTTTCATCGTCCCGACATGCAGCGCCTGCTCGAAAAACTGCAAGCCGACCCCAACGATGACGTGCGTTACAACACGCTCACCGCCATCGCCGAAACGTTTAGCCGACAGCAATCGCAAACGTCTTCGGCTTTAACCTCGACTTTAACTTCGCCTGCAACTTCGATTTCGCCTAATTCATTTTTCCAACGCGCCACCGCCGATGCCAATCTCGCCATCGCCAACGATGCCTGGCTGTACCTCGGTTTGTCCAACTCTATCAACAACAACCCCGACACCCTCAGCACCACCGACACGATCACGGACACCACTCGCACGCAGTGGCAAACCATGCCCCCCATCGTCGCAGGCACCATGATCTGGGCCAAATCCAATGCCACGCCGCCCGATCTGTCGCCGGCCATCGACGCATTATCCTCGGAAAATATCGACAAAATCGAACCCACCACCCGGGCCATGGCCGCCTACGCGTGTCGCAACCAACCCATCCTCGACACCCTCATCACCCACGCACTGCCACCGCTTGGCCAACCCACCATCCAACCTCGCGACCAATGGACCGTCTGGCGCGCGGTGCTCGGCACTGCCAATCCTTCAATCCTCCAACCCATTCTCCAACCCGATTACGTCGGCGGTGCCGATGCCATCACCGAACCGATCATCTACGCCGCCGCCTATCGTGCTGGCGATTATTACACCCAACCCGAGCGACTCGCATCGTTACGCGCCGCGCCTCTGGCCATGCTTGCTGTCCTCGAAGGTGCGATCGATCGCGCTGCACCGGCATCGCCCGAACTCGACATTACCAGCAACGAGGCCATGCCTGCGCTTTTGCGTTTAACCATCGCCGCTGCCGCTGCGCAACCCAAATTTGACGACCTCTATCCCGCGCTGACCGATTCTGATTCGGCCATGCGCGACCTCGCCTGCATCATCATGGCCCAGCGCTTCGCGGATCATCCCGACTTCGATCAACTCGTCGCGTCATTGCTACAGGACTACAACGACCTGGCCAAAATGTCCGGCGCGATCGTCGCAGGATTGGCTAACGCTCATCCCACCACACCCCACCCGACAACGCACGAACCGCGCGATCTGCTGCAACACCTCGCACAACACGAGGACATCTGGGCCGTGCAACAAATCATGCAGGTCGGCCAATGGATGCGCAATGACCAACCGCTACCGCGTGGCGATATGCCACAACACATCGCCAACCTGCTCACGCGCGATGACTTGCCCCGCACCACCCTGCTCCTGGCCATGCTCCACACCCCCACACCCCCCCACTTCCCTCCGCATTCCTCTCCACACTCGCCTACCATTTCCTCCAATACCACCATTGCCTCCAGCCAATCGGCCACCCTGGCCTTACACAACACCTATGTCACTGCCCTCGACTACCTGCTCAACCCGCGTGGCGAACTGCGCCTCGACCTCGTTGAACTCCTTGACCAGAAACGCTGGTACCGCGTCCTCAAAAACTACCTCCCCCCCTCCCCCCCCCACTCTCCCCCTCACTCTCCCACTCACTTTTCCCCTTCAAA
>JAUHYI010000100.1 GCA_030426385.1 Phycisphaerae bacterium | reverse complement strand
CGTTGGCCGAGGTGCACATGATGGAACATGGCATGTTGATGTTGGATGGACATGGAATTTGCCGCATGGATGAGCATTGGTATCCGGTGCAATCAGGCGATGCGATGTGGGTTGGGCCGTATTGCGCGCATTGGTTTGCGGCGCTGGGCAAAACGCCTGCGAGTTACATCTATTTCAAAGACGTGAACCGGGACCCGATGACCGCGTAGGAAAAATTTGATTTCCGTTTTCTGACTTGCGTGCTAATGGTGATGGGGTTGGTCAGTAGGACTGGCGGTCAGACCCAGGCGTTGCAGCAGTTTTCCAATGGTCAGGCCTTGAACGATGATGGAAAACGCGACGACGGCGTAGGTCATGAACAGGATCACGTCGTAGGCGACTGGCGATTGTTTGCCAAGCGAGTCACGTAGCGATAATGCGAGCGCGACACTGATGCCGCCACGCAGGCCGCCCCAGGTGAGGACCTTGACCGCATGGGGGGTGTGCTCGTGAAATCGTTTGAGGACGAGCAAGGGCAGGCCGACCGCGATGAATCGTGCGAGCAGGGCTGCGGGAATGGCGAGTAAACCCGCTTCGAGATAGCTGGCGCGGTAGGTGAGTAGCAATACTTCCAGACCGATCAAGACGAACAGGACCGCGTTGAGAATTTCGTCGATCAGTTCCCAGAATGTGTCGAGATGTTCGCGGGTGGTATCGCTCATCGCCAGGGCGCGGCCGCGGTTGCCGATGAGCAGGCCGGCACAGACCATGGCGATCGGTCCGGACACATGCAGGCGTTGGGCCAATGCGTAGCCGCCTGCGACCAGTGCGAGCGAGACCATGATTTCGACCTGATAATTGTCGATGCTTTTGAACATGGCGAACGCGATCGCACCGATGGCCAAGCCGAACAGCGCCCCGCCGATGGCCTCGACGATGAACAGTTTGGCAATGTGGGTGATGTTGCTGTCAGCGGTGTGCGCATCAACAGGGTGATCGTCAGAGTGATTGTCCGTCGAGTCGCTGGCGTGTTGCGTGTCGTGGGTGAGGGTTTCGGTTGCTGCGATGCTTGTGTTGTTGTGCGTGATTGCGGGGGAAGTTGCAGTTGAAACCGCGGGTGGGGTGGGGTGGCCTGTGCCGAGTCCTGCGATGCTGAGGATAGCGAGGAAGACGACGACGCCGACGCCGTCGTTGAATAGTGATTCGCCTGCGATTTTGGTTTCGAGTGACTTGGGAGCGCCGAGGGTTTTGAGAATGCCGAGGACCGCGATGGGATCGGTGGGTGCGATCAATGAGCCGAACAGGAGGCAATAGATGAATGGGACGTCTAGCCCGAGCAGGTTGACGATGGCGTAGGCGAATCCGCCCATGATGAAGGTGGAGATCAAGACGCCGACGCTGGCAAGAATGCCGACGGGCCATTTTGCGTTCCACAGGGCCCCGAGATCGACATGCAATGCGCCAGCAAACAGGAGGAACCCGAGCATGGCATGCATGAGCGCTTCGTTGAAATCGATGCGGTGTAACAGTTGCTGAGCATCATCGACCAGGCCGGGCCAGATGGTGTGGCCGGCTGCGATGATGCCCATTGACAGGATCAGTGACAGCACCATCAGTCCGATGGATGTGGGCAACTTGAGCAGTCGATGGTTGAGGTACGCCAGCAAAGCCGCGAGCGTGAGTAACAAAGCGATGATTTCAAAGAGATCGATTGGCATGGGTGGGTACGAATGATAGGACAGGTGATAGGTCTGGAATGTTAGCCGTCGCCCTTGGGCGGCGCGACGGAGGAAGTTTCAATGACGTCACGCGCCGCCCAAGGGCGACGGCTAACAAAAAACGCCACTGCGATCATAAAATAAAACATGGCGCGATGCGAGATCGCGCCATGTCGTGATTTCTTCGGATTAAAAGATGGGATCGGGGTAGCGGGGGAAAAGTGGGGGTGGGGTGGGTGGGGGGGGGTCAAATTTCGACGGGTTTGAGCCAGGGCATCATGGCTCGCAATTCTTTGCCGACGACTTCGACGGGGTGGGTGTGGTCGGCTTCTTTCTGGGCTTTGAACCATTTGAACCCGTTGGCATAATCGTCACGGAATGCCTTGGCAAAACCGCCGTCCTGAATGTGGGTGAGGACGTCTTTCATGACCTGCTTGGTTTGTTCGGTGATGATTTTGGGGCCGGTGTAGTAGTCGCCGAATTCCGCGGTGTTGCTGATGGAATAGCGCATGTAGTTGAGGCCGCCGCGTTCGATCAGGTTGATGATGAGTTTGAGTTCGTGGCAGACTTCGAAGTAGGCCAGTTCGGGCGGATAGCCAGCTTCGGTCAATGTTTCAAAACCGGCTTTGATCAGTGCGGACAAACCACCGCAGAGGACTGCCTGTTCGCCGAAGAGATCGGTTTCGCATTCGTCTTTGAAATTGGTTTTAAGGATGCCGCCTTTGCCGCCGCCGTTGCCGATGGCCCATGCCATGGCGATGTCGAACGCGTCGCCTGTGGCGTCCTGATGGACGGCGAGCAAACTGGGCACGCCGCCGCCGCGTTCGAATTCGCTACGCACGGTGTGGCCGGGGCCTTTGGGGGCGACCATGATGACGTTGATGTCTTTGGGCAATTCGATGGTGTTGAAATGCACGTTGAAGCCGTGCGTGGTGCCGAGCGTCATGCCAGCGGTCAGGTTGGGCTTGATCGATTCGTTGTAGACGTCGGGTTGCACTTCATCGGGCAAGGTGATGATCAGCACGTCGGCTTGCTTGACAGCGTCAGCCACGGGCAACGGGTCGAAGCCATGTTCAGCGGCGAGCTTGCCGTTGGCTGATTCCTTGCGGTTGGCAACGATGACCTTGACGCCTGAATCGCGCAGGTTCTGAGCGTGGGCGTGGCCTTGCGAACCATAGCCAATGACGGCGACGGTCTTGCCTTGCAAGGCGTTTAATGATCCGTCTTTGTCGTACAGGGTTTCGATGGCCATGGTCGGTCTCTCCGTCAGGTCTGGGTAAAAGGGTGAGGGGTAGGGTTGGCTGGCCGGAAAAACGACCGGCATCAGCCTTTTATGAGGGCCAAACACGATACGTCCGCAGCTGGAATTGGTCAAACGGTGGTGGGGCAAAATAGGGACAGGTGAGGGAAAATCGGCGATAAATTTCGCGATCAATCAAGGGGTAAATCAGGGCGTAAAAGCGGGCTGAGGGTGGGTTTTGTCGGGTTGTTCGGATTATGCCGGTGGATTTTCTGTCCGATAATGTTTTGCGGCTCATGTGGCTGAATTGATCAGAAGGTCGGCCCGATCGCATGGGGGAACGGGAGGCACCGTCCAAGGGAGAGCTGATCATGCGCAAACATCGTGAATTGCGGAAATCCAGTCGCCGACAACGGCCCGTCCGGAAAACCAAGGCGATCCGTGGCCCCGAGGCATGGCGCCAAGCGTTCGAAGCGCTAGAGCCGAGGATGCTATTGAGCGGGACAGCGCTGGATCCTATTGGTTTGCCGCCAACGTTTACCACCACCGCGTCCGAAGTGATCGCTTCGATTCCGGTGGACGTGGGATTGCAATGGCAGGATCAGGGCTTTTCGATGTTGACCAATCAGTCCGGTTCACTGATCGGTGCCAACAGTCTGCGAAATGATTTGCGATTCGCGGGGATAGATGGTTCAGGATTCGCGACCGTGATTATGGATACGGGCATCGATCTGGACGACCCGTTTTTTGGTGAGGATAGTGACAGCGATGGCGTATCGGATCGCATTGTCGCCGCGGTTGATTTCACCGGTTCATCGTACGGGGCACAGGATATTCAGGGACACGGGTCCAACGTATCAAGCATCGTGGCGTCGAGCGATTCAACGTATCCCGGCGTCGCACCGGGGGCTGACATCATTCACTTGAAAGTATTGGGCGACGATGGTTCGGGTTCGTTTTACTGGGTAGAGCAAGGCCTGCAATGGGTGATTGCCAACGCCGAGACGTACAACATTGCCAGTGTGAATTTATCGCTGGGTGATTCGCGAAATTTTGATGCCACCACTTCTCGCTACGGCATCGGGGATGAGTTTGCCACACTCGCTGACATGGACATCATGGTCATCGCGGCCGCAGGCAACAGCTATTACAACTTTGATGGCGAACAAGGCGTGGGCTATCCCGCCGCTGATCCGAACACCATCGGCGTGGGCGCGGTGTATGACACCGGCACGGGCGGTTACATCTATGGCAGTGGTGCCCGGGCCTATTCGACAGCCAGCGATCGCATCACGCCGTTCAGCCAACGCCATGAAACATTGACCGATATTTTTGCACCCGGTGCGCCGATCACTGGTGCCGGCCCGAACAGTTCGCTGACCAGCTATCACGGCACAAGTCAGGCCGCGCCGCATGTGGCTGGTGCTGCTGCCGTGATGCAACAATTGGCGGTGCAGGAAATCGGCCGACGTTTGACGCTTGACGAATTCCGCACCGTGATGCGCGATACCGCCGTGACGGTCAACGATGGTGACGACGAAAGCGACAATGTCACCAATACCGATGTGGATTACAAACGCATGGATCTATTCGCGATGGGCGAAGCGATTTTAGCGATGGGCGAAGCGCAACAGCCCACCTATGTCGAATCTGATGTGACGATCATGGACGCAGGCGATTCCGGTTTCCATGCCATCGGCGGTTGGATCGACATGGTCAGTACGGCTGGCTACGACACGGATTATTTTTTCATCGGCGATGAATCGGTGAGCAACACCGCGTCGGCGACCTGGGATTTTGCCGGTTTGGAACCCGGGGAGTATCGCGTGTCCCTGACATGGGATGCCAGTGCCGCCCACGCGACCGATGCGTCGTACACCGTGACGGCGCTGGGCAACAATCCCAAGGTGCAAACATTCAACGTTGATCAGACCACAGCCCCGAGCGATCGCGTGGCCGACGGCGCATCATGGGGTGACCTTGGGATTTTCACCGTGGCCAGCGATGGTGCGTTGCAGGTAGAGCTGAACAACACCGGCGCGTCGGGCATGGTTCTGGCGGATGCGATACGTTTGGCATTCGTGACCGAGCAGAGTAGTAGCAGCGGCAGTTCATTGGCGGCCAGCAATAGTGAGCTGGGTTTGAGTTTTGCCAATACCAATGTCAATGATGCGGTGGCGGCGCTGAACTATTCCGCATTGAATGCGACCACGCGATTGGTGGACCTGTCCGACCTGATCGGCGGGGGCGATGATAGTGATATCTTCAACGGCGACGACCGAGACGATCTGAACGACCTGATGGCATCGGGTGAATTGACGCTGGTCGAGGCGTGAGGGTTGGCGTTAACTGACTGACAGCCAGCCAGCCAGCCAGCCAGCCAGCCAGCCAGTCTGATACGGATTGCGATCAATACTCGCGTGTACAACTCGCACGCTGATTTTTTAGCTCCCGGTGAATACCGGGAATCCGCGTAAGGGGGAAGTTTAGGCCGTACAAGTTTTTTAACGTGATGGGTATGACTTAGCCTGACTTGGCCTGACATGGCGTGAGCAGGCTTGAGTTCGCGTTGACCGCCTGATTTCGCGGGCCAAATAGCCCGGTGATATCGCGGCGGTGCTGGCGTTGGTCGTTATCAGACATCCTGTGCGTGGTGTGGACACGCTCTAATTCCAACAACTTCTAAAAATATTGCGGTTGGTCGCAAATACTGTGGGCAATCGCGTTATCATGTGGACCTGCCTCGCCGGCGTTCGTATGAGGTTTTTGTGTGTGGTGATGGGGTGATACGAGTGACGTTTTGCTAGCCACGATTGAACCAATCCAACCTGAATACGAAGCGCTGGTCCTGATGATCGTGGGCATGGGCGTGGTGTTCGTTGCCTTGTTACTGTTAATGTTGACCGTCGGCGTACTGAATCGATTGCCAGGCGGGGACGATCCCATGCCAGCGTCGGCCGGTTCGAGCACAAGCGATACAAAATCAGCAACGCAAGCCGGGGAGAATGCCGGGGGAACAGCCGGGGGGGTGGGTGGTGAGTTGGTTGCGGTGCTTAGCGCTGCGGCGGCCACAGCGTTGCAGCGTCCGGTGCGTGTGACGCGTGTGCAACAGGAATAAAATGATTGGGAAGAATGGCCATCGTGTTGAGCGGTGGTTTTATTTTGTAATGACGTGTGTAACACGTATTTGATTTGAACGGTTCGACGAGTTTTTTACTCCCAGCGATAGAGGTCGCGCTCCTATGAAGATGAGAATCACGGTAAACGGGCAAGCCTACCACGTTGAGGTGGAAGTCCTGGACGATTCGACGCCGATGGCAACAGCCGCACCCGCGGCAACCGGTGCATCAGGTGCCGCGGCATTGGCTGCACCTGCGGCGGCCGCGGCTGCATCGACAGGCGAAGAAGTGAAAAGCCCCATCGCGGGCAATGTGTTGAGCCTGCGTGTCAAGGTTGGCGACACGGTGAAGGTCAACGACACGTTGCTGGTATTGGAAGCGATGAAAATGGAATCGAACGTAGCCTCACCCGTCGCTGGCACCGTCAGCGAAGTGCTGGTCAAAGAAGGCGACAGCGTGCAGGCGGCGCAGGTCCTGGTGAAATTGTGAACGCGGAGACAAGGTTAATCTTGAGTCCGCCGGACCCTGAGAACGCATTTTCGAACGCGAACAAACGCAGCGTTTCTCAGCGTTTTGCCCACTCAATTTTATGCTGAATACAATGCTCGATACGTTATTCAACTATCTATCCGATTCCGGGTTCGGCCAATTTCAGTGGGCGAATTTGGCCATGCTGTGCGTCGGGTGCGGGTTTATTTTCCTGGCGGTACGCAAGGGGTTTGAGCCGTTGTTGCTCGTGCCCATTGGGTTCGGGATTCTCATCGGCAACATCCCCTACGACACAAGCAAGCTCAGCCTCGGCGTCTACGACGGCCCAGTCAGTGAACACGACATTGCGTATTACGAAGTCACGTACAACGACGATGGCAAGTTGGCTACGTTTGGCGAGCTGTCATTGGATCAACGGCCAATCGCCCATGCGCTGGTCGAACGTGGTGCCGTGATCATGGCCAACGAACACAACCTGTTGTCGGGGCCGTCGATTGATGAGGTGACCTCGCCGCACATCGTGGACCTGGGGCAGGGTCGGCAAATCGTGGTGTCGGAGGCCACGTGGCACAAGGGCGACAAGTATCCGCAACTGTGGTCGATCGACAAACAGGATCCATTTAACGCAGGCGTGTTCTGGTGGTTGTTTGCGGGTGTGGGGATCGCGGGTTTTTATCCGCCGTTGATTTTTCTGGGTGTTGGCGCGCTGACGGACTTCGGGCCGATGTTAGCCAATCCGAAAACGTTGCTATTGGGAGCCGCCGCGCAGTTCGGTATTTTTGGAGCGCTGCTCGGCGCGGTGGTGTTGGGATTCACCTTGCCCGAAGCCGGTGCGATCGGCATCATCGGCGGCGCAGATGGACCGACAGCGATATTTACCTGCACCAAATTAGCGCCGCATCTGTTGGGGCCCGTCGCGTTGGCGGCCTACAGCTATATGGCCATGGTCCCGATTATCCAACCGCCGATCATGCGATTGTTGACCACGAAAAAAGAACGACTGATCCGTATGGAACAGTTGAACCCGGTCAAAAAACGCACGAAAATTTTGTTCCCGGTGATCTGTTTTATTCTGACGGGGATGATCGCACCCGGGGCATTGCCACTGCTGGGCATGCTGTTTTTTGGAAACTTATTGCGTGAGTGCATGGTGGCGGATCGGTTGGCAAAAACAGCGCAGACCACATTCATCGACATCGTCACGATTTTGCTGGGCGTCACTGTCGGAGCGAAAACCACCGCTGCCAATTTCCTCACCGTGCAGACGATTTACATTTTTGTGCTCGGCGTGCTTGCGTTTACGGTAGCGACCGCAGCCGGCGTGTTGTTTGCCAAGCTGATGAATAAAATCAGCAAGCATCCGGTGAATCCATTAATCGGCGCGGCGGGTGTGTCGGCCGTTCCAATGGCCGCACGCGTGGCTCATCGCGTCGGTCAGGAAGAAGACCCGCAAAATTATCTGTTGATGCATGCCATGGGGCCGAACGTCGCCGGCGTCATCGGATCGGCTGTGGCGGCGGGCGTGTTGTTGAGCAAACTGGCCAACTAATTTTTAGCTCGTTGATCTCATGCGCGTCGAACACCACGATCAAATCGATTCGACCAATGACCGTGCCATGGCGATCATCCGATCATGGCGCGACGAGGCAAACGGTCAACCCGAACCCGTGTTAATCAGTGCCGATGTGCAAACCGCTGGCCGTGGTCGCATGGGACGCGTCTGGCAATCGCCGCGCGGTGGGGCATGGTTTTCTATCGCTTGGCCATGGAACGATCGCCCCGAAAAAACACAGGCGATTCCGTTGATCGTGGGATGGGCCGTGCATCAGGTCCTTGCCGAGTATGTGGGCGATGTCGCAAAGCAACCTGAAATTGCCGAAGAATTGCGACTGAAATGGCCCAACGATTTGCTGTGGCAAGATCGCAAACTGGCCGGCGTGTTGTGCGAGTCGGAATTTCACCACGCAACACAAAACAACACATGCAACACGCATAGCACGCACATCAATCATGCCGAACACATCACACGTGGCTTGGCCATCGGCGTGGGGATCAATGGCAATCAAATCGCCGGTACCGATACCAATGCATCAAGCCATTCGGCCGACAGTCGCAGTGAACCATTCGCGATGCCTGCGGTTTGTCTGTCGGAGGTCACCAGCTCGCCATGCGAGGTAACGCCACTGATTGCATCCTGCGCGAAGCGCATCGCCTCAGCGTTACAGGCATATCATGCTGATGGATTGACGCCTATACGGATCGCACAGATGAATCGCATCCTGGCGTGGCGAGGACAGTCAGTGACGATACGTTCGCATCGACGCACCGATGATTCGCTGGTCGCTGGGCGTCTCGAAGCATTGGCCGCAGATGGGCGATTGTTGATCCAAACCGACGCAGGTGTCATAGCCATGGATCACGGCGAACTGCGTCGCGCTCAAGAGTCGTCGTGATTAAAACAATCAGCGTCAATATTCTTCAGGTATGCCCGCCCTGCATCAAACGGCATCGAGCGACATCAAACCATGTAGGTGTCAGCGTGGGATCATGGAGATTATTGACGCCAATTGCAGTTGCTCTATTGGGATCAACTTAAGCGTGCAGCGCTACATCCAATCCATGCCGTTGGGCCCTGCCAGATAAATCAGCAAAACCAGTAGTCCCAACATGCCTGACCAGACGATGATGGACAGAATCACCGATTTTTTAGCACGTTCCGTGTTGGACCAGCCGGTCGGTCGCAGGCCTTGCAACAGAAACACCAACACGCCTGCCAGATTGATCGACACGACATTAGTGCCCAGCAAGAGGGCCGCGCCAATCGCTTGCGGGTAATGGCCAGTTCCCAGCAATAACCCAAGAGCGACCAGGGGTGGCAACAACGCGACGGCAACCATGACCCCGATCAGGTTGGCTGACACCCCGGTGGTGACCGCGATCGCGCCTGCTGCGCCTGCGGCTAATGCGACAGCCACATCGGAATAACTCGCTTGTGTCCGTGATTCGATTTCATGCACCGTGACATCAATGTCGATGGTGATGCCTACGAGAATCGCCAAGACCAGCGCCAAGGCCAGGCCCGCTGTATTCGATAGCACGGCCCGTCGCGCCAGTTTTAAATCGCCCAACGTCGCCGACAATGCCAAGGCCATGTTGGGAATCAAAAGAGGTGCAATGACCATGGCCCCGACGACCATCGCCACACTGTTGCGAATTAATCCCACCGCAGCGACCACCGTCGATAGCGCGACCGTGATCAGATAGATTTTGTTGATGCGTGCGCCGTCGGACAAATCGCCGATCAATTCGTCGCGACTGATGCGTTGTCGCGCCAGCGCTTTGCGTTGTTGCCATTCCTGAGCATCAGGGTCGTTGGCCTGATCACCATCAGGATCATTTTCAGAATCATCGTTGTCGTTTTGGTCATCCGGATCAGGTGGATGGGGCAAAATCGCAGAGACCTCGAAAACGGTCGCATAAAAATTTTCAGTGTCGCCATAGTGCTCGCTTAACGAATCGAGCACCAGTTCTGCTGCATCCTCGCGTACATCCAGCGTGATCATGCAGCCGCCGTCATTTTTGCCATCGTTTTTCCCATCGCCGTTGGCATCGTCGCATTCCTCGACACGTTGGCGAATCACTTCCGAATTGCGCACCAGTTCATCGAGATCAAACGAGACCCCTGACGGCAGATGAATTTCAATACGTCGAAATGCCATAGCCGACTATGGTAATCGGAATAGCGCGTCAGGCATATCGCGCCAGACAATACGAAGGAAAAACGTGAGGGACAAGCGGGGAAACGTAGCAGGCGTGCAGAGGAAATGTGGGGGGCAAGCGAGGGAAACGTGGGAGGCATGCGGGGGAAATGTGGGGGGCAAGCGAGGGAAACGTGGGAGGCATGCGGGGGAAATGTGGGGGGGGTTAGGCTACTAAGAATGAACAGATGTATTGGCACAGGCCCGCGTCGACCACGATGTCGAACCCACTTTTACCGGGCACATCAAACGATTGGCCCGCGTCATACGTGACCCAGTCGGTTTGGCCATCGAGCCGAACGCGACACGATCCTTCGGTGATTTCCATGCGTTCGGGCGCGTCGGTGTTGAAGTGATATTCGCCGACTCGGATCAAGCCCAGCGTTTTTTTGCTGCCATCGGACAGTTGCAGGGCATGACTGATCACGCCGCCGTCAAAGTACACATTGGCTTTGGCGAAGGCGGTGACGTTTTGGAATTCGGCGGGAATGGACTCGGCGGGAATGGACATGAATTGTCTCGTGGTGATATTTCGATCACGCGCTAACGTGACGGTTTGGAAATGGATCGCGGTGGGGGGCAACGTGGTGGTGGGGCAATGTGGTGGTGGGGCAACGTGGTAGGGGGAAATGTGGTGGGGGGGAATGTGGGGGGGATGTGGGGGGGTTAATCCAGTTTGACGGGTACAAACGTGACGCCCGTTTCGGTGCGTTTCGCGAAGTAACCCTCGACGTTATCCATCTTGATCACGTGGCGAATCATATGCGCTGCCCGCACCAGGTCTGCCTTTTGCAATTGTTCGAGCGACTGCTCACGCACTTGCAGATGCGATTTGTAAAACGCGCAATCCTCGTGTTGGATCAGCACGATCCGTTGCAGTCCATGCGCATCGACGAGGAATTTGAGTTCATCGAGCACACCCGCCTCTTCCAGACGCGCGGCGGTATACCCAGCCAGACACGCGGGGCCACCCGGCAACGCCACCCGGTCATAGCGTGGCAGATTAAGCCCGTTTTTCAGAAAGTCGTCGTACTGTTCACACACACGTCCGTCAGAACAATAGACCGCCGCCGCATGCATGCGCTGAGTGTGATACGGTAATTTTGATTCGTATTCCATGGTGGCCGATTATAGCCCGAGTTCTTGGTCCGTCCACCGACGCATCAGCTCCCCATGCGACACCTTGGGCTCCACCAGATTCGATCCGTCGGCTCACACATGCGACACCAGTTCAAACACCTCCGGCGTGATCACGCGATGCAATTGGATGTCGATCAACATCGTCCGGTCAGCGGCGAACACGCTGGCCAATTGTTCCCATGGGATGAACAAGGCATCGTCCTGATGTGCGGTCGGCGGACGATAGCCCACCGGCGGAGCGCCGCGCCCTTTGGTCATGATCGGCGACGCGGTCAATTCGATTTTCAAGCCTTCGCCACGTTTATCGATGTCATCAAACAGCGTCGTCACATCCACATAAATCGAGCGGTGCGACGGATCATCGCTATGCACGTGGACCTTGCGAATCGCGTGGCGATGAAACCGACGAGCAAAGCCACCGCGATCGCGATCGTTGATTTTGAATTCCAATAAATAATCATCCACCGGCTGATCAAACTGATCACGCACGCGCACGATCGAATCCTGATAGTGGTTGTAATGCTCATCGCCATCGGCATGTTTGGCCTGATGTTCCCACGTGTCTCGATGGTCATGCTCGAGATTCTGACACCAGTTGGCCCATGTCGAATCAGTCTGCGATAACGCTTCGGCGATCAATGCCAACGTGTGATCATTGCGCGGATACGTTTTGCGATTCATGGTGATGGTGCTGTGGTTTTCGCCATCAATGCTGGTAAAGGCCACAAAATGTTTCGGCGGATGGATCAGTTTTAACGCAGGCGGTTGCGGTTGTCCGTTCGGCTCGTCGTAGATCACGTTGAGCCGACTGACATTGGGATTGGCTCCTGCGATACGTATCGTGCCGTCCGATCCGTCTTCGCTGATCGCTCCGGGAAACCCGTCATACGGCGCGTTGCCAATCAGGCACGTGCATAAAATTCGATCTTGGCCATACCATCGCTTGACGCCGCGCGTGAGCAAATCTTTTTCAGCCAATTGCCACACGTAGGGCGACGCCAGTTCCAAGCCTTTCAATAGCTGCGTGCCCGTTTCGAATTTAGATTTAAAACCCTTGGCCAATCGACCTGTCCACGCGCGGCCCTTGTGTGCCAAAGGCGATCCAAAATTCGCCGGTGCCAACATCACATGTCGATGGATCGGACACGTTTGAGCCGTGTAATACGTCGTCATCCAATCGCGCACGACCAGCGCTGCGGTGCTGTGTCCGATCACATCCACCGAGCGCGGCGTCGTTGGCAATTGCTTAGCCAGCCATGCCCGTTGCATCGCAAATGTCAGATCGCGATACGTCACGTCATCGTTGAGACTGATCCAATCCGCCAGGTAAATCGTATCGACCTGTCGCTCAGGCAACGAGCGCACATACGTCGCCAGATTTTCAAATGATTTGCGATCGTCCGACCACCCGTGCACGATAATCGTGTGCTGTTTCATGGAAACCCCGTTCAAAAAAAATTTAGAAACAAAGAAATGGACCCACCGATACTATGGCTCGAAGTCGTCACCTGGACAAGGGGTTCACCGAAAAATCACCCCAATGGCCCATGCCAAAAGCAACCCGATAGCGACCCACACCACAATAAAAAAACCCCCGGCACACACAAACCAGACATGCCACGAAGCCCAAAAACATGCTCCGCAGTGATACTCAATTTTAGGCGTGCCAACACTCCCTGGCCACATTTTTCACAATAAACCCCGCGCATTTTGCAAGCAGGCGCAACTCTGTAGGGCAGGTATGCCCGCCCTACGAGGCGGATTATTCAAACAGAGTTTGTGCTTCACCTTGTATTTCTGACGCAGATATTTTATTCAGTTGAAACACTGACCATACCTTACTTCTCGTGTCGATAACGGCATCAACTAATACAGGCGTATCAGTTTCGTGCCATTTAATTGCATTTCGGTATTGGCTAGGCAGTAACCGTGCACGCAGTTGTCGAAAGTTGGTGCCATATTTCACATCAATAGTGACTTCATGGCTTTGATGCTCATTTGACTTTGGGCGGTCTTTGTGCAGATTTACGATATAACCTTTAAGTATCTCGTGCTGAAATTCCTCGGCCTTTTTAAGTCGGTCGCTTATGCCCTTTGCCCTGCTATATATGAAGGGCCCAAAATCTAGCGTAGTTGCATCATCTGTTAATGGGCTAATTAAAATTTCAGTCGACTTGCTTTTTGAAAAATTAATATGCATTGCAGCAGACGTGCCCAGGGATTCGTATGGTTTTAATCGTTGAACCGCATTAGCAACTTGACGATTCATTGTTGGTGGCAATGGCTCTTCAGGATTTTCTGAATCTTCGCTTGCAAGAAAAGCAATGTTTTCAACAACGGATAAAGTTGAACCACGCCCGAACGGCTCTTTGTTTTCGCTGCGCACGCCGCTTGGGTTTAATGGGCAGAAAATTTTTAGAACAAAACTGCCGTATTCGGTTTGGCCAAATCGGCATTGTTTTGCGAATAATTTGGCGGATTCAGGTACGCCACGATAATCGAGCCGCTGTGTCGCATAACCTGCAGCGGAAAAAAGGAAAACATCGTAAAGTGCCTGTATGGCATCATATCCGTAGCTTAGACGTAAATGCCCCCAAGCTGTGTCGGGTGTTTCTACTTTATATCTAATGATATCAGATGCTGGCAACACAATCCTGCCGATGATGTCGTCGATATTGCATTCGTCATCAACAAAAGTCTCGAGAATCTCCAAAATACGTCGTGAATAGTTGGGTTTGCTTTTGTCCAGCGGGAGTATTAGATATTGCGAAGAAGAACTCTCATAAATATCGAATCGATTGTCTTGGTTGTTGCGTCGTTCATAACCTTGGGTAATCAGGAATGAACCAACGGTATTCGGATCTATTTTTCCAATCACACGCTCTAATTGTGATAAGCTTTTCACTTGCTCCCCCTTTTTGACATTGATGCCAGTGCTTCATTGCAGGCATTGCGATATAAGCGTAAAAGCGAACAAGCCGTCAAGCGGTTGGTTGTGGGTATGGCTACCGTTCTAGTATATCTTTTCTTGCCATTGGCTCGTGGTGCAAGCGGCTCTCTTCCTCTTAACGAAAGAAAGTACGCGTTGTTTTTGAATTCACATGAGTTTTTACGCTGTGTTAGCCAGCGGGACCTTGATGGTGGCAAGGTATAAAGCACGAGAAACTGTGAAATAAAACTGTGTGTGTCAATCAGTTTTTCATAGTTATGCGCTTTGAGTGGAAAACGTATTTCTTCTGAACTTGAGATTGACCAATTCGATGTGGATTTTACTTGTAATCCAATGCAGCAATTCGTGACGGGTGGGAAGCCTGGCAGAAGTTTTGTCGTTCCAATCTCAAGATCTATACCATCATCCCAAGCGTAGTGTTTTATGTTTAATCCAGCTTGTGCGGCTATACCGCGTATATAGGCCATACTCACCCATTCTTTGGCGGTTGACTCCGGAATTGCAATTGTGCTTGTCAAATTTGATTCCCCGATTGTGTTGGATATGAAGGAATAAGTTCCGTAGGGCGGGCATACTTGCCCGCCTTTTCCAGACCAATAGCATTCAAGCTACACGGGGAAAACGGTAGCGTCAATGCAAAACAAGGCGTGCAGGCATGCTCGCTTGACGGGGGTACAAAAAAGAAGCCCACGGATTTAATCCGTGGGCTTCGGGGGATGGGGGTGTTTTTTTTGTGAGCGATCAATCCATATGCTTGATCACTGCGTTGCCAAACTCGCTGCATTTTAGGAGCGTGGCACCGGTCATCAGGCGTTCGAAGTCGTAGGTCACGGTCTTGGCGCTGATGGCACCGTTGACGCCTTTGATGATCAGGTCGGCGGCTTCGGTCCAGCCTAAGTGGCGGAACATCATTTCGCCGGAGAGGATTACGCTGCCGGGGTTGACCTTGTCTTGGTCGGCATATTTGGGAGCGGTGCCGTGGGTGGCTTCGAAAATGGCGTGGCCTGTGTCGTAGTTGATGTTGCCACCGGGTGCGATGCCGATGCCACCGACGCAGGCGGCCAGGGCGTCGCTGATGTAATCGCCGTTGAGGTTGAGCGTGGCGATCACGTCGTACTCCGCGGGACGGGTCAGGATCTGTTGCAGCATGGCGTCGGCGATCACGTCTTTGATGATGATCTTTTTGCCATTGGCTTCAAATTCACACCATGGCCCGCCGTCGATTTCTTTCGCGCCGAATTCTTCCTTGGCACATTCGTAGCCCCACTTCATGAAATACCCTTCGGTGAATTTCATGATGTTGCCTTTGTGGACCAGTGTGACTGAATCTCGGCCGTTCTCGATGGCATATTTGATAGCCGCGCGAACGAGGCGTTGAGTGCCTTCTTTGGACACGGGCTTGACGCCGATGGCGACGCTGTCGGGGAATCGCACTTTTTTCCAACGCTCGGGGAACGTCTGGCTGAACCCTTCTTTGAATTTCGCCAGATCGTCGCTGCCATATTCGAACTCGATGCCGGCATAGATGTCTTCGGTGTTTTCACGGAAGATAACCATGTTGGTGAGTTCAGGTTGGTTGACGGGTGTGGGGACGCCCTGGAAATATTGAACGGGTCGCAAGCATGTGTAGAGATCGAGGATCTGACGCAGGGCGACGTTGAGCGATCGAATGCCGCCGCCGGTGGGCGTGGTCAGTGGGCCTTTGATGCCGACGAGATATTTTCGGAAGGCGTCGAGGGTGGCATCGGGCAACCATGAATCAGTTTGCTTGAATGCTTTTTCACCTGCGAGGACTTCCATCCATGCGATTTTCTTTTTGCCTGCGTAGGCTTTTTCGACGGCGGCGTCGAGGACTGCTTGGGAAGCGCGCCAGATGTCTGGGCCAGTGCCGTCACCTTCGATGAACGGAATGATGGGCTGATCGGGGACGTTGAGTTTGCCGTTGTCGAGGGTGATGGGAGTGGACACTGAAATAATCTCCGGCATTGCAAAAGGTGAATAATGTTGGGTTCAAGGCACCGGCTGAGCGCGGCGCAGACCAGCCATTATGGCGGAAAACGCGTGAACCACAAGCGCGGGGGCGAAGTGGGCCATGAGGGGGGAAGTGCGGGCAATCGAGTGGGCCTCAGGCGGGCCTATTGATAGCCTGCGATGGATATCGCGGGACGCGTGTGCGGGGGAAGCGCGACGGGCGTGAGGGGGTAATGTGGGGGGGGTAGTGTGGGGGGGTTAGACGGGGGATTCCTGTGGGACGCCATAGAAGGTGGGGATGGTTTCGGCATCAGGCAGGCGATTGGGGGTGCGCATCTTGACCTTGCCCTGGGGCAGGACGATCTTTCGGCGTTCCGGGGTGAGGCGATTGAGCAACGCCTGGGTGGGATAATACGGATGGCGGAAGTTGCCCCACGAGGGTCCGTAGCGATAGACCATGATGCGGCGTTCGCCGGGGTTGATACGTTCAGCCGACCCGTGGTGAATGGCATCGACAAAGAGGATGGCATCGCCTGCGTCGAGATGGACTTCGATGGCCCCTTCGACCGCATCCACGGAGGAGAGTTCGCCGGGCTTCATCTGATGGGTCGCCAGGTGGGGGTGAGGCAGGTTGGATTTGTGGGAACCGGGAATGACCATGGTGGCCCCATCGCCGGGTCCGATGTCGTTGAGTGCCATGAGTATGTTGATTTGTCCGCAATGGAAATTACCGTTGTGGTAGCGGAATTGAGTGCGTTTGGTACCGGAGTATCCGCCGGAGTGGAGGCCGATGGCTTCGCCGGGTCCGCGAATGTTGGCGAAGTTTTCATCAATGAATAGCGGGCCATGGTGATAGTCGAATGTGCGTTGCCCGCCGACGAAATGTTTGACCAGTTCGATCCATTGGGGATGGTTGATCAGACGTTCGAAAGGTTCGCCCGCTTCGTAAATTTGTTGAAGGTTAACGCCTTCGCGTCCGCCGTAACTGTGAGCATGAACACCGCCGTACCATTCGTCAGCCTGCAGGGGCGGATCGAGGGTGAGTATGGTGTCGAGGGTGTCGTTGATCTGTTTGAGGTGATCGGGAGCGATGACGTTTTTGAGAATGATGAAGCCATTGCGGTCGAACTGGAAAATTTCCAGGTCGGTGGGCGTGGGTGCATCGGAGGTGCGGGCGTCGGTTTCGGGGGTGTCGTAGGCCATGGGAGTTACCGTTCAAAAGGTAGAAAAATCAGAAGTGAGGCTAGAATATGTCGCAGGATGCGGGAATTCTTCCTGTTAGATAGTGATTTTATATGGTATTCTAAGAAAATGGCGCGAAGCAGGACGAAAACCACAGCAAGGCGAGAGGTGGTCGATAGTGGGGAAATCGGCTTGCGCGTGTGGTCGCGAGGCGGGGGGCAGATGGTGCAATCACACGTGCACCGCGATCTGGAATTTAACCTGGTGGTGTCGGGAAAAATGTCGTACCTGATTGGAGGTCGGCGAGTGACGATTGGTGCGGGGCATCTGGGTGTGATCTGGGCAGCGATGTCGCATCAGTCAGTTCGGGACGATAACGAGCCGGTGCGATTGATCTGGGCATGCGTGCCCATAACCCAGGCGCTACGTTGGCAATTACCCGGTGCGTTTGTGGGACGACTATTGGGCGAGGGGCTTGTGGTGGACACGCAGGTGAATGCGTCGGACCAAACGCTGTTGGCTCAATGGCAAATTGATTTGGAAAGTGGCGATCCCTTGCGTCGGCAACTGGTCACACAAGAGATCGAAGCGCGGCTGCGACGGTTGGCGTTGAATGTGATGAGCGAAGACCGCGAAGCGTCGGCGTCTTCACAATACACCGACGAAAACGCATCAAGCCATGCCGGTGAAAATGGTGGAGGCGTGCAAGTGATGGCCGGCTATATTGCCTCGCATTACCAGGAGCCGATCACGGTGCAGGACGTGGCCGACGAGGTGATGTTGCATCCGAATTATGCGATGACGGTTTTTCGCAAGCAGGTCGGCGTGACGATCAATGCCTACATCACTCGGCAACGGTTGGCCCATGCGCAGCGCATGTTGGTGACGACCGACGCGTCGATATTGGATGTGGGTTTGGATAGTGGGTTTGGTTCGCCGAGCCGATTCTTTCAAGCATTCAAAAAAGAAGTGGGCTGCTCGCCGCGCGCGTTTCGATTGCAATTAGGAATGGGTGGTGAGAGTAGGTGAGTAGGTGAGTAGGGGGGAAAGTGGGGGGGGGGGGGGGGTTGGGGGGGTAACCACAG
>JAUHYI010000099.1 GCA_030426385.1 Phycisphaerae bacterium | reverse complement strand
ACATGTTTTTCATCACCATAGCCAGGCCGATCATCCGCGCGATACACCACCTCCCACGCCTGATCTGGCACACGCGCCCGAATTGATGCCAATGCTGTAGCAATTTCTTGCACGCTGGGTTCTGCTAACCATTGCCCTTCATCATCAACTTCGCGCACACGCGCATCAGCGCCATGCAGTCGTGCCAATAGAATCTCCATCGGTTCCAAAAAACCTTCTGCCACATACGTCGACGACTGACGAAAATTCACATAGATCGCATGCGGCGGTATCCCCGCAGCAATTGCCATCAACGGGCCGCTGTCCATCCCCGACCCCTGCACATTCGGCATCGCAAAACGCTCGACCTCAACTTCGGGATGCTCACGCAAAAATTCCCGTAACACGGCGCGCTGCGCAACCGCGGCCACACTCGATGAATTGACATCATGAATCCCCTGCGCACGAAATATCACCGTGTCATCCGTCACTACTGCCCGGACGGAATCACCACCCCAACCCATCAACAACGCGACTAATCCACACAGCATTACACGCAACATCACACATTCCCATGGGAACGAACGCCAATTCGTTCGCTCGCTAAATCACCTATCAATCCAACAATCCAACCATACTGCCATCGCCATCAGCTCGACCACACGTCCGCATCTGGCACCACCGCAAACGCAGCACAGTCATACACCGCATCTTCACGAAATGGATACTGTTGTTTGATCGCATCGGAAACCAGCACGCCCAACCCCGCGCACGTCGGTGCGCTCAATTTCCCATCCACAATTTGCAACGGCTCAACCAGCAACGATTCACGTAATGCGAATTTCGGCATCGGCCATTCCGCCAGACGTGAACCCGCCGCAAACGCCGCATGATAGTTGGCCATCAAGCACACCCCACCACCCCACGCATGCACCACCGTGTCCATGCCGTGTTGCTGCGCATGGCTGGCCACACGCATCACCTGATGCATTCCACCAATCACACTCGCATCCGGCTGCACAAAATCAAACGCATTCTGTTCGATTAAGCCGCATAACTCCTCTGCAGTGGTACACGTTTCGCCTCCACACACAGGCACATCCAATTTCGCACGCAGGCGCGGATAACTTCCCCGATCATGTAAACCCAAGGCTTCTTCCAAAAATGCAATCGACAATCCGCTTCGCTCGTGGACCTCTTGCACATACCGCACCACAGCCGCCACCGGTTCGGCAGCAACCACCAGATTCTGCACCATATCCACACCTACCGCGATGTCCGATTTAGCTGCGGCATTCATCGTCCAGACGGTCTTCTCGATTTCATGATGTCTCGCCCGCATCTTGAATAGATCAATCCCCATGCCTGCCAGTAATTCAATTTCATTCGCCATCATCGCCGGACTCAGCGAGTCGCCACCACTCCCATACAACCGAATTGTTTCAACCGCTTTTCCACCCAGCAATTGATACGCGGGTACTTTTAATGTCTTACCCATCGCATCAATCAGCGCCATCTCAATCGCACTCACCACATGTCGTGCCGCACCCTGCACACTCCAATAATTAATCACCGAACATGCTTTGTGATAGCAATGATTGACATCACCGGCATCGCAGCCTTTCAGATGTGGCTCAATCAACCGCACAATTTCTTCAAAAACACGCGGAGCAAAAACAGCCAGATAGCCTTCACCCCAACCCACCATGCCATTATCAAGTTCAACCTCAACCAGGCCACACGTGCGGTATCCTGACTTTAATCGCGCTCGCACTTCACTACTGTTCGGATGCGCATACGGCGCACTCAACAACACCGGCTCAATTCGAATAATTTTTGACACCTTAGTAACCTCGTTCCAAATCGATCACATGCTGTAATGGTTGCCCACGTTGGTAACGCGCCATGTTGTTCAGAAAAATCGTGACTTTATCGTCCTGTTCCGTGGCCATACCACCACCGGTGTGCTGAGTCAGAATCGCATTGGACATCGACCACAACGCGTGAGCCGCTGGCAATGGTTCTTGCGACGTCACATCCAACACCACACCCGCCAACTGCCTACGTGTCATCGCCTCAATTAGTGCTGATTCATCCACCACCCCCGCTCGTCCCACATTGACCAGCACGGATGTTTTTTTCATGCTGGCCAAACGTTTACCATCAAACAGCCCCACCGTCTCGCGTGTCTGTGGCAGCGAAAGACAAACCACTTCCGCGTGCAACAACGCTTCATCCAACGCATCAACCGTATGTATCTGTGCCTCTGGATTCGTACGTGCATAGGTCACCACATCACAACCCAACGCAGAGAATTTTTCGTGCAGCGCCTGCCCTATCGAACCATAGCCCACCAACAAAACGCGCGTGCCATGCAAACATCGCAATGATGAACGTATGGCCGACCTATCCCACACTTGCGATTCCTTGCAAATCACCAAGTCATCTATCCCTCGATACAACGCCATCACCCCAGCGATCGCTGTCTCTGCCACCGGCTGGGCAAACAGGCCCTGCAAATTGGTAATCGCCAACGTCCGCGGCAACCCAGCACGATCCAAACCTAAATATGGATCAAACCCCACTGAATCCAATTGAACCCATGCCAGTTGTTCTGCGCGCGATAACCACTCGCAAGGCACCTGACCGAACGCGACTTGCGACTTGGCCAACATCTGCTGCGCATCCGTATCAGTCACAGCATTAGCCGCCCCTACATGCACTGCACAACCAGGCAAAGCATCACGAATTCTCGCGTGTTGCGATTCCGTCAGCGCACAACGTATAAAAACGTCGCTCACCTTTCGTTCTTCAACTACCACGCCGGTTACATCACCAGCAACCGATCCAACCACACCACCACCATCGGCATCACGAGTCACTGCTTCTCTCAATGCCCAACGGCCCTGCTCCTTCGACGCAATTGCGTGACTCGTTTTTTCCATATCATCCAATTTGGATTTCAGATACCCCATCGCATAGGCCATGCCCGCATGCCATGGTGCATCACATGCCATCAACGGCGTGTGATCTGGAATCACCACACCATCAAACTTATTGGCATGCAATATCTCCAGCACACGCTTCACATCAACATCACCATCATCAATAAACGTTTCGCGATAATTCGGCACCTGCCCATGCACATTGCGCAAATGCACATAACCAATCCGATGCTGTTGGCTATACCGATCGATTGCGTCATACACATCAGCCCCCGGCATTTCCGCGATCGTCCCAACACAAAATTCTAATTGGTTCGACTCACTCGCATTCATATCGATCACACGCTGATATAAATTCGGCTGATACACCAGTCGTGGCTGCTTGCGCATCATCGGCATCGGCGGGTCATCCGGATGTAACGCCAACCGAACACCTGCAGCCTCTGCCACAGGCAAACATGCATTCAAAAAATCCTGGAACCGTTTCCATAATTCATCGACCGTCGCCGACGATACAACGCCAGCACCTGCCGATTCGTCGTACACCATATTCCAGGCCATCCCGCGCGGCATCGGCGAATCATTTACGCCATCCATCCCCACCGACATCGCACCACCGCGTGCAAACGCTCCACTGCAACGACCACACACGCCCGCAATACTGAAGTTGTAGCCAATGATTGGCACGCCAACTTCACCTACGCGCTCGATCAATACCTTGAGGTGTTCCAGTTGTTCTTCTTTACGCGGGCCATCCAATAGCACATCATGCCAATCCATTGGATCAAAATTTTCAATCGCTTCCCAAACCAAACCAGCATCTTCAATCATGCACTTGATGCGGCGCAGCTCCTCCATATCCCAACATGATTGCCCCGCCACACCCCAACCCCCATCGCCTCCTACCGGCTGATTACCACGTCCCGACATTTCATCTGCTCGGTGAAAATAATCCACGAGATGAACCACCACATGCGTCGCACCCGCTTGGCGCGCGAATCGCAATCCATCTTCCGTCAACATGTGTCGGTATAAACCTAATCCTAATTTCATCACGCGACCCATAGCCCGCCGTTGATTTCAATCATTTCACCGGTGATATACGATGAGCCGCCGCCGGCCAAAAACACCACTGCCGCCGCATGATCTTCGGGTAAACCCAGGCGTTTCATCGGCGTGCTTTTCACCACGTTATCCAACGCTTCTTCTGTCGAATGCGTCCGGTGAAAATCCGTCAGAATAACACCCGGTGCAATCGCATTGACTCGAACATCCGGCGCCAACTCTTTCGCCAAACCGCGTGTCATGCTCAACACTGCGCCTTTGCAGGCAGCATACAACGTCACACCATTCGCACCGCCATTATGCGCCGCGACTGAACTCACATTGATGATCGAAGCACCCTTGCGTTTTTGCAGCATGGGAATCGCTTCCCGCGAGGCATACACCACCGAATGCAGATTCGTCTGAATCACCGCTTCTATCAGGCCATCACCCATCGCATCAATGCGACGCCGTTCAATCAAATCCCCGGCATTGTTCACCAATACATCCAGACCGCCCCACCGCTTTTCGATTTCCGAGAATAATCGCTTAACCTCAACAGGTTTCGACAGATCCGCTTGGCATTTCCATGAATGACCATCAGCATCTTTACCATTAATGGCTGTCACGACTTCATCAGCCAAATCACCGCTGCGATGGTAATGCACACACACATGCGCCCCCGCTTGACCCAGACTTTCTGCCAAACAACGGCCGATGCCACGGCTGGCACCGGTCACCAACACCTGTCGACCGCGTAAGCCGAACCATAGCTCAAACATACCTGGCCTATTCTGATTGCTTTCAACATCTTTCATATATCAACATCAACCTTAAATCCCCGATTCAAACGAACAAACCAATCAAATCACAAACACAATGCCCCAACACTCACGCGTGGGTGTTGATCACACGACTCACATCCGCCAGGTAAACCCCGCGGTATCCTTCATGCACCGAATCGAACGTGATGAGATCCCCGCCACGCGACCACCGAGGATGTAAATCGCATCGCATGGTTTGCGTCTTCGGATCGTAGGCACTGTAAGGCCCCGCTTCGAACGATCCCAGGTCATGACGTTTCGAATTTTTCACATCAAACAAAAACAAGTCACGATGATTCGTGACCCTGTTTGGATAATTATCTGACAGCAACCATCGCCCCTCACCATTCGGATGGAAACTCATATGCCCATCGGTGGGCAATTGCGCTCGATCCAATGTTTGAGTTGATGTCGTCGCCCCGTCCTTAACCGTCAGATACACCCCACCATCCTTGTCGTAACTTTCACCCCACATCATGATCGTGTTGTCATCCTGCCACCAGAAATGACTCGCGTGCCAACTACCAACGATCGAACTATCACTGATCTGAAACAGATTGCCGCCGTCTCGATCACACGTATACATTCGCGTGTGTCGACGATTATTATTCTTGAAACGATGTAGAAAAATAAACCGTGAACCACTCGGGTTATACAACGCATGATTAAACCAATGCATCGCTCCTTCTGTTTCCGGGTTAGGGTTAATCTTCGCGATAGCCGCGATCGAATAGAGCATCGTGGACTCGCCATTCTTCAGATTTATTGTCCACAACCCGCGATCATTCGGTGCCAACACTTCACGATTCGGATCAGCGATACCCTCGTAACCATAACCCGGTCTGGTGTGACCAATCCGCGCAAAATCCAGCGATATGGCCTCGTCGCCCGCAGGATGCAAACAATAAATCGCGCGCGGTAATGCCTGCTTCTCACCGCTGACCACATCCACAAGCAACGATTCATAATTCGACGGGCCACGGACGTTGTAAATCACTTTGGACGCAGTACCGGGCACCCATTGCAACATACATCCCTGTTGCCA
The DNA here is from genome assembly GCA_030426385.1 of Phycisphaerae bacterium. Taxonomy (GTDB): domain Bacteria; phylum Planctomycetota; class Phycisphaerae; order Phycisphaerales; family Phycisphaeraceae; genus JAUHYI01. Next base: position 12,821 of record JAUHYI010000099.1, on the reverse strand, counting down.
ACACCACGCTGTCGTTTGCCCGATTTCCGTCCACTGCCAATCGGATTGTCGATCCACCATCCCTACGCGCAACACATCATCTGCCCGTGGCTGACGATCCCAGAATTCTGCGCGTTGCATTAAGACCCAGCGATCCTGAGGACAAAATTGCAGCTTATCGTAATACGCAAAAAAGTAGTGCCCATCATTCGGGCTGATGCGATGGCAGGCGGTCATCTGATTGTTGATCCTCGACTAGATTCGTGGCTAGATTCGTGACTGCTCAAAACACCGGCGTGTTCATTGTCAAACCTCCACCGTGGTGACTGATCCGCATCGTATGCAATTTTCGCGTAGTACTGTCCACAGGCTTCCATTTCATCCGCGCGAATAACTCGTCCCGTCCGCGAGGCATCGCGCGTATAACGAGTGCGAATTCGATGCAAAACATACTGCACACGCCCTCCGGTATGCGGCAACAATTTGGCCATCTCGCCATGCGGCAAATCTGTCAGAATTCCCAACGCGCTCACGTTGCATACAGTGTGCTCTTGCACCATGGCAAAATCACGATCCGGATCGATTTGCCAGACACACAATGGGTTGCGATTCCCCGGATCAATATCGATCGGCGCTCCAAATACATACACTTCACCATCAGCACCGACATACGCGGTGTGTGGCCCAACCAATCGCGGATGTTCCGGATAAACCGTATCAGGCATCGGACTAAAAAGATCACGCGTCCAGAACCATGCCGCGTGCGGCCGTCCATGCACGCGCGCCGCAATCAACCATTCATCGCGATAACGCATCACGCATGCTTCGGTCAAACCATCGCCAAACGAAGGCCCCGTCTGGGTCCATTGATAGCGCCTCGCGTGTTCATCCCACGCCAATTCAATCATGCTTAACTTTTCATGTTTCAACGCCCCCACATTCACACACATCGCCCACTTGCGACATGTGGCATCAATCGGTTGCGGCTCAACCATCGGCACATTAAATGTCGTGGCGTCTTCGCCAAACACATCGCGATAACTTGCCTTACCTTTTGGACACAACGGTTCCAACGGCGACACAATTTCCAGATCATCCTCCGCATCATTCAAACGATATTGCGCCCACTGCATATGCAGGTTGTTAAAAAATTCCGGGTCCGCCTCCGGCACTTTCACCAACGTGCCATCCGCAGCCAACTGGCGTGGATTGCATCGACAGATCACGGCAAAACAATTCGCATGATCCGTCGGACTTCCTTCCAGATTCACACCCTTGGGCACGCCGAATACGATTGGACTTCCGTAGTAACGCGGATGCTTCACACCATCGCCCAACACATCCCAGTCATCGGCCGCTCGGGCCACGAAACCCTCTGCCAATACCGGGCCGTCGTACGCATCGCGACGCAACTGATACACAACGCTCCGATCCTCATCCACGCCGCGAAAACCTCGCGTCGCATATACCAATAAAAATCGAGTCGCGCTGATCTGAATACCATTGAAATGACCGGGGTAAACGCCATCTTCGCGCGTTTCACCCGGCAACGTGCAGCCGTGATACAACTCACCCATGTGTTCGATTGATTCGATCATCGCCCAACACTCCGAAGTTTTTCGGTGCTTCGATAGCGACGCGAACCCATCATCACCATCACAGGCATGGCCATCACCAACGTCATCGGCTCAGGGATCATCGCAAAACTCTCATCCGTGTGATATTTGAACAAGTCGCCTGTCCCGCCTGGCAAGGTCACATCCAGATACCGTTGCGACGAGGCAAAAATCGTTTCCAGATAATCAATCTCACCCGTCAGGCGATTCAATCGTTCGACCATCAACACATCTGAATCAAACCACAAGCGAATCGTGTCTTGTAAATCATCAGCACTCAACCCATCACCATGCAATAGATTGACCACCATAAAATATTCCTCGCCCAGGCCATCTTCAAAAAACGACACCTGCAAACTCGTGCCACCCGTGATGTTTTGCAGATCACCGCGACCGGTAAACAACGGCGTGTCATCAAAATCAATCAACGCTTGGCCTAAAAATGCGACCTCATCCACCGGACGCAATAATGGCAAGGATCGCCCCATATTCTCAACTTCCGGCGTCACGTTCTGAATATGACCATAAACCGCGGTCGGTTGATTGGTCGTTCCATCAATGATTGCTTCGGGATTACCTTCCGTGAGATACAAAAAGTACCGTATGCCTAACCCGCCCTGCCCCAGAAATGTAAACGCTTGAAACCGCATGTCAGATTCTGATGGCAAACGATACAAGGCACCGCTTTCAGGATCTGACCGGCCGTACGTCTGTTGAAACATCCATAGCGGGACATTGTGTTCCAGCGATGCTGTACGCGCTATTTTCATAAATTCAAAATGATGATTGTCCGTCGTGCCATCACGGTATAGCGGATACCACGTATAACTGAGCACATCCGGATCAACCTGCTCGATGTAGTTATCAATATCAACATCAAACAAACTTAAATTCGCATAGATCAACGGTGACGCCACACCCGTTTCGTTGAATCCCTGTTGCACACCAGCACTACGCATCCACTGAACTCGTTCCTTTATCACAGGAATATCAACCTCACCCGGTTCATCATAAATGCGCATCGCGGTCGGACCATCGCCGATCGACATCGCCAGATTCACTTCCGTTTGAAACGCATTCATATCGTCGTAATTTTTGACATCGGCCTGCCAAGCATAGCCCACTCGTTCGGCCTCGGCCAGATTGTCGTAACTATTCACTGGGCCTAACCCCGTGAACTGGGTCATCCCCGAATCGCGATAGCGTTGAATAATCTGTTCCGTGGTCAGACTCGGCACCGGATTGGTGGCCGTATGCAGTGCACTAACCGGAAATGGATTTTGTCTGGCCCACGCGTCATAGCGTTGCGAATAGGCCACATCAAAATCGGCACACACGCTGGTCGCATCGACAAACACCACACCCGCCATGCCTATGCCCACCGCGATCACCCCAGGCTTTGCGAAATGTCGCCACGTTTTAAATTTACACATTGCGTTATTCATCCACGCCTGATTGGCAGACGCCACCACATCACCCTACCGATACCATCGAATCGCTCAAGCACGTCGTGACACACCTGCTCATCGTGGGCACCCGAAAAAATTTCCCGGCCAGCCATGCGTGATGGTCTGGCCGGGAAAACTGGTTCGATCAAAATATCAACGCTGTGATCGACGTCGGTTCAACAACATCGCACCACTGGCCATCAACAAACCGGCCGTCGCTGGTTCGGGGATTGTCGGTGCTGCGATGACACCCACACGCAAGTTGTCAAACACACCGTTGATGCTTGACGAACTGCCACCACCGATCACGGCAATGTTCAGGTCATAGTTGCCACTTCGACTCACGAAATCGTCCGCCACCAGCGCATCATCCAGATAGAAATCCAAAAAGCCCGAGCTCGATTGATAGTGGATCGTAATATCGTGCGAAACACTCGAACTCATCGAGAAAACGCCACCGATCTGCGCGTAACTGCCAGAGCCGTTACCACCAAAGAGGATAAAATTGTTGGCATCACCTGTCCCGGTAATCCGTAAAATATCGCCACCACTGGCCGCAGAATATTCCACGACACTACCCGATCCGGTCCCACCGTTGTGGCTGTATTCAAACGACGCCACCCAGTCTGATGAGGTGCCCATACCAACGGCTGACGCACTGCTTTTGTTGGTGACATTAAAACCGGTACGATCAGGATTGGCCCCTGACAACGACAGCACACCACCCGCCACCGTGGGTGTCCCCACGTCCAGGCCCGAGTTGTAAACACCCCAGTCGCCGGTCACCGCCAAGCTGCTGTCCACTGAAAATTCATGAAGAATGCCAGGCTCGGTATCGCTCAATGATGCCACTGGAGCAGCCGCAAAGGCCGAGGCAGTCAGCATCATGGGAGCAGTCAAAGCAGCCAGTTTGATTCCAAAGTTACGCGTGTTCATGTCGAGTCTCCTTCCAAGTAGAGGTAGCAAAATATTCAAATCAAAAATTGGTTAATCACAAACGATGTGATGAAAAAAAATGACAAAATCAATTCCAAACAGGTCGCAGAACATTGACGCCCACGTATCACAATCAAGCCATCAGGAAGCCCAATCCCATAGATAACGGTTGACCGGGTTGTTCCAAAACTCAAAGGTATTCACCTCAACGTGACCATCGAGAAACACAACATTTGAACCTTCGCTGTGTCGTAAACCGACGGGATATCGGTAACTGAATATCGGGGAAATCAAATACCAGTAAATGCCAATATCAATCTGTGACTCACTGTTATCCGCATAGGACAAGGTTTGGCTCGGTGCCAGAATCACATCCATGTTGCGATAGGTCGGTGTGCTGCTGGAATGATTTCCTAAGTTCCGAAAGTTATAGCCATAGGTATAAAGCACATTCGAAGGATCGGGCACGCCCGCATCAAACTCATTTGCGGGGCAATACACACCGCCCGCGATGTCGTAAGGCTTGTCCATATACTGCGACAAAACCTGCACCCCACCGCCATAGACATTGGCATAACTCGGCAACCATTGTTCGTAATCTTCCAGGTATGCACCCAACGCTATTCCCGCACTGCGAAGATTACTGGTGCACACCGTTCGCTGGGCCGCATCTCGCGATTTTTGCAATGCGGGCAGCAGGATCGATATCAGGAGTGAGATAATGCTGATCACCACCAACAACTCGATCAAGGTAAACCCGCCATCGCGTGCCACGCGTTTACTTGACTGACTTTGTTTTTGTATTAAATTCATCATGGCTTGACCTAAGCGTTACCTAAAAAATTCGTGACCTGGATTCACTTACCACGCAGCGCCCACTGCTGGCCGTTATGCCACTTGAACAGATCGCCGGTCCCGCCTTCGAGTGCAAAATCCAGCTTGCGTTTATCCGCAAATTCTTCGGTGTTTAACACTTCCACCTGGCCCGTCAGACGATTGAGCCGTTCGATTTTTTTGACGCTCGGATTCAACACCAGGCGCACCTTGCGTCGGCCATCGATCTTGTCCATCTTTTCGCCGTGCGTCAGGTTCACGACCATGAAATATGTTTCGCCCGCCTCATCGTCGAAGAAGCTGACCATCAAGCCCTCTTGATCCGACGTGGCATCCAACAGTTCGGCCGACCGCAGTTTGCTGAAACCGGTGAACGCTTCGTGCTTGACTTCAAACGTTGGATTGTTTTTGCTATAGGTCGGCGGTTGGTGATCCCACAATTGACGAGCACCGATGTAACCAATCTTTCCCGTGGCCCGCAGGTTGAACAACGCACTGGCCAGGTTCTGCACTTCCGGTGCCACATCACGAATGGCGAAGTACGCTCGGGATGGCGTCGTGTTTTCATAGCGATGCGCTTCAACCGGACCTCGGCCCAGATTCTCCACGCCGCTATCCATGATCGTGCCTTCGGTCCAACCGTAGTAGCTGAAGAAATACATGCCCTGCCCACCGTGCGCCAGAAATGTAAAGATATTGAATCGCACATCGGCTTCATCCGGGATGCGATACGGTTGGCCGGTGTCGCCCTTATCCGAACGACCAATGGCTTGGATCCAGGCCCAGTAAGGAAGCTTATGTTTCCGTGCCGAAATTCGACACCACTCCAGACTGTGCAACCAATAATCAAATGTGCGCCCGTCGCGGAAAAACGGATAGACGTCGAAACTAAATACATCCGGCTTGATCAAATCGACATAGTCGTCATGATTGGAATTGGTGATCGACAGATTGCTGAACGCCAACACGTTGGGCCACAGACGGCGTGTTTCCTCAGCGATCGGCACCAAGGCAGGCAACTCTTCGTCATGAGGCTCGTCGCCCACGAACACAATCGACATGCCCGGAATATGCTCCGCAGATTGGATCGCAGGGATCCCGCCGATTTCACCACTGCCCCACTCCAGACCAGCTTTGGATGCAGCTTCAAACATGTGCAACGCATTGCCAGGCTTCCACCAAAGAATGGTGTTGTAGCCGCCGGCCTTCATCCGTGCGATGCGTTCCCCTACATGGTCTTGTGGCACGCTGTTGTGCAATGCACCATACATCATCGGCCGATCTTTTTGCCATGCCTGGTATTTTTCACTGTAGGGATACCAGCCGTGAGCCACGTTGGCACACAAGACCGATCCAACTACCACAACCCCAAACAGCCACGCCGTTCGCCATCGTTCTGTTCGCAACACCGTCACCATTTTCAGAGACTCCAAAAATAAATATCGCAAAAAACAACACCCAACACCCACGACACACCACACACTGCGCAATGCAGCACCAACCAATATTCCCGGTAAAAACAGGCCTAATGCACACGCAAGACCAACAAAAACCATCGCCACTAACGCTTCAAAATCACGTCTGAATTTTTATTCAGCGATAGCGTTTTGCCATCGACCCAATACACCGGCTCACGCACGATCGGTGGCAAGTCTCGCTCACCGCGAACCAACGCAAACAACATCGCCATCGCATGATTGCCGATTTTCGACCAGTCACACGATACGTGACTCACCGATACGCCCGGCCAATAGGTTTCAATCGGCTGCATGCCGTAATCAAATGCCACCAACGACAACCATTCTGATAGCGCTTCTCGAATCCGATCACTTCGCAACAACGGCGATAGATAACTCGTTGACGTTAAGACCAACGCCTGCGTCTCTGGCACACGCGGCAAATGCAAATCTAAAAACAATTCCGGCAACATGTCACGCGCAAACGGCGTGACGCTGACATAATGCGATTGCCCCACGAAGCGCGAATTTCGCTCTTCAAACGCTTTGGTAAATCCATGGTGAAATGCACTGCCAAATGGGTCCATCAAATCGTGACCCATCACCGAATAATTCTCATGACCCGCCGCGACCAGATGCTCATCAAACAGCAACGCCGCCTGCTCGTAGTCCGGAATAATCGTGTGCAGATTCGATTCAGGATACTCACGGCCGATCACCACACAGGGCACATGCTTGGCAATACCCTTGAGTAATTTCAATTGACCAGGCACAGGGTGAACCCACAACAAACCTTTCAGCTTGCGCTCCATCACCTTGCGCAACAATGCATGCTCATCGTCGTCGTAGTGCCCCACCGTGAGAATACTGTTGTTGCAATGATGCTCCTCCGACCAACGACTTACGCCGTCGAACACCGTGGATGTGTAGGATTCGGAAATTGATGTGGCCCACCACGGCGGAATGAACCCGATCGTCCCCCCCTCGCACGAATCATGCGTCGGACGAATCGGATGCAGATAGGTCCCCCGGCCGGGCCGGCGAGTCACTGCCCCACGCTGTTCCAATAGATGCAACGCCCGTCGTACCGTATCGCGGGCCACATTCATCTGGTCCGCCAACTTGACCTCCGGCTCGAGCTTCATCGGCTCGGACAACGCTTCACGCTGGCTTTCCAACTTGGAGGCAATCAGTTGATAGGGGCGGTGGTTCTTTTTCATGGTGACACTTTAAAGCAATGCCGCATTCCAATAGGTATGTATACCGTATCAGGTCCCCACAGCAATGCAACCCCTTTTTGATATTTCGGGCTAAAAAAATTCCGACCCCCAGTCCGACAACCCGGAAAACACAAAATCCCTATAAAAAACCCATTAAACACACGATCGCACCGCACCCTTTTCTCGACATCGGCCCCCAAATACCAAAATCACGTCAAATTTACGCCTATACCATGATTAACTATGGACACATTATTTTGTTATTGATATACATACTATTGTGTTTCTCGATTTCTGACGATCCGGCACGCCGCCGACAAGGACTCTTACTCATGCAATGGCTCGATCCCGGCTTCACCTATTCAGACGACCACCATCAACATTTCCTCGACATGGGATACGCCAGTTTTGATCGGTTTCTAACACCCGAGGCCCTGGCCTTCGCCCAATCGGCAATCGATCGCATGATGCAACAACGCCACCCCGACATACCACTCGAGGCCATGATTTCTGCCCACCATCACGAACAATGGATATGGGATCTGGCCACGCAAAAACCACTGCTCGACATGATTGAAAAACAGTGCGGCCACCACATCGTCCTCTGGGCGAGCCATTTGATATGCAAGCCGCCTCACAGCGGCGTGCATGTGCCCTGGCATCAGGATGCACCCTATTGGAATGTGCGCGGCCGCATGCCCGGCGCCATCTGGATCGCATTTGATGACATCGATCAGGACAACGGCGGGATGTGCCTGCTGCCCGGTTGGCATCGCAAAGGCACGCTCGCGCGACAAACGGATCAGCCCGGATTATTCAACGAAGCCATCGATCCGGCAGCGCTGCCCACTGATGTCGACCAACAGAAAATTCAATACTGTTTTCCCGCAGGCAGCATGGCCACCCATGACACGATGATTCCACACACCTCCGAACCGAACGCATCCAACCGTTGGCGTCGCGTTCTGGTGCTGCGCTATACGGCGGCTGATGCTGAACTCGGCGAAAAAAATTATCGCGACTATCGCACAGGCGACCCCATGCCACGACAATTTTTTCTCGTACGTGGCCAAATGCCGAACGGACGAACCCTACCCACCTCGCCTTTCGAAAAATCATTAAGCCAATGAATCAGCAAGGCCAGGCCAACTCGTCCTTGCCATGAAATCTGTCAGCCCGACATCATCGCGGCAACAAACTATTTAGCATCCCACACTGAACATACAACAATGGCTACGACCCATCATTACAACGGCATTCCAGTTGATCCACACTGGCCCCCGCAACGCAAACACGTGGCCATGTCACCCATGCCCGTTCCTTATCTGGAACAATCTCCCACGCAACCGATCCGCATCGACCTGGGGCGACAACTGTTCGTGGACGATTATTTGATCGCATCCAACACCATGAAACGCAGCTGGCATCAGGCCAGCATACATCCCGCATCACCCGTGGTCGTACCCGATCAACCCTGGGAAACGCTGGGCGAATGGAAAGACAAACGCGCTCGCCACGCCATGCCGTTCAGTGATGGCGTGTGGTTCGATCCGGCGGACGACAAATTTAAAATGTGGTACATGGGCGGGATGTTGCATGCCACTGGCTACGCCGAATCCGCCGACGGAATTCATTGGCACAAACCCAAGCTCGACGTGGTCGACGGTACCAACATCACGCAGCCGGGCAACCGCGATGCGAACGTCGTCTGGCTGGATCATGAAGCCAAACCCCACTGCCGTTTCAAAATGTTTCGCTTTCAAAAAATCCCCAAGCGCGGACTGGTGATCCACGAATCGGCAGACGGCATTCATTGGAGCGAACCGATTGCCTGGGCTGGCCCGTGTGCCGATCGCAGCACCGTTTTTTACAATCCATTCCGCGGCACATGGGTTTTCAGCATCAAAGGATTCGAAACATTAGACGGCACACCACAGCGCGTGCGGCGCTATTGGGAAACGTCCAACCTGCGTGGCGATTATTGGAAAGACGACAAAGAGCTGGACTACTGGGTCGGCGCTGACGATCGGTTTCCCCGACATGCTGATTTTGATCGGCCACCCCAGATATATAACCTCGATGCGGCCCCTTATGAAAGCCTCATGCTGGGCCAGTTCACCGTGCTACACGGCCCACCTGATGAGCAAACCAATCGTCAGAAAATCAACCAGATTGCTCTGGGGTTCAGTCGCGATGGCTATCACTGGACGTACGGCGGGAACAAACCATTCATCGGTGTTGATGATGAGCCCGGCAACTGGCGATGGGCTAACGTGCAATCCGCAGGTGGTGGATGCCTGATCGTGCGCGATCGTTTGTACTTCTATTTCAGCGCTCGCACCTACAACCCCGGCCCCACCGTAGATCCGACTATTGCACACGGCACTACCGGACTGGCAACGTTACGCAGAGATGGCTTTGCATCCATGGATGCAGGCGCACAAGTCCAAACACTCACAACAGTGCCACTGCAATTTGACGGAAAACATCTCTTTGTGAATGTGCGCTGTCCGTATGGACGATTGACCGCCGAATGGATCGATACCGACGGCCAGGTGATTGAACCACTACGAGCAGACCTGTGCGTTCCCACTTCTATCGATTCAACGTGTCATCGCATTGAATGGCAAACACGCGACGACCTGTCCGCGATCCGCAATCAACCCGTTCGATTGCGACTACATCTGATGAACGGGAACCTCTATTCATTCTGGGTCAGCCGCAACCCCACCGGCGAAAGCGATGGCTATGTCGCCGCAGGTGGCCCCAGCTACAACCACCAACAGGACAGGATTTAAATATGTCCGTTTCACATAACCGCCCTACAATAAAAGCCATCAATACGGCCAAACCTCCACGCCTTTCCGATGCCAACAACAAATCAAGCAATCCCAAAACCGGAATGCTCCGATTAGCGTCACAAGGAAAATTCTGCACCGCGATCGATATCCGTCCGACACAATCCGCGGGTCTATGCACTCGTGCAGCCGATGAATTGACCCATTACCTGGAACGGTCCGTGGGCCAAAAAACCCAAAAATTACCGAGAAATAACGCCGAAACCCACACCAACACGGCACGAATTATCATCGAGTTAAACCCCACACTCGACACGAATCCCGAATCATTCACATGGACCGTCAACGCCACGGCCGCCACCCTCACAAGCAAAACAACCCCAGGCATCGAACACGGCGTCCACTGGTTTCTCGAAAAATTTCTGGGCATCCGCTGGCTATGGCCCGGCAGCACAGGCGAAGTCGTACCATCACATCCCACCCTCCACATTCCTCACGGACAATGGCTTGAGCAACCCGACTTTGCCTGGCGACGCATCGGACTCGGCGGCGCACTGCTCGAACGACATGACTATGAATCAGCCAATCGCAACTACCTGCGATTAGACCAGAATCACGACATTGAATTTCAACGATGGGCCTGGCGCAATCGCCTGGGCGGGTTGAATATTGCTGACGGACACCTGCTTGGCGAAATGCTACCCGCTGAAAATCTTGGCGAGGATCATCCGGAATATTTCGCGCTTGTCGATAATCAGCGCGATGCAAAATTTCACAACGGCAAACATAACAATCAACCTTGTACAACCAACCCTGAATCACTTAACCACATCGCCCAACAAGTGATTGCCCGATTTAAAAATGACCCGACATTAGATGCCGTATCCGTTGGCCTCAATGATGGATGGCGTTTATGCCAATGCGAAAACTGCAAAGCCATCGATCAACAATTTAAAAACCAAAAAATTATTCACCAACACGCGGCGATGGCTGCTGACATCGACCCGCCGACCAGCAATCATGTCGATGGCACGGTGCGCACGGAGAAGCCAGTTACCGATCGGATATTCACCTACGTTAACGATATGTGGCAGCGCATCGAGAAACACTGCCCCGACAAAAAATTGTTGATGCTCATTTATGCCGCGTGCCGCACTCCCCCTACGAGCACACGTTTACCCAATCAGGTCATCGCTCAATTTTGCACCATGTGCAATCGCTACACCGATGCCAATTGGCGTGAACAGGAAATGAAACAACTGCAAAAACTGTCTGATTTCGCGGAAAATATAGGCATTTACGAGTATTACGAACAAGGCGCATGGCCTGCGATCATGCGCTTGTTCCCACGACTGGCCAGCCAATCGATTAAGGATTTTCATGACGCTGGTGCTCGCTATTTTGCCACGCAACCCGGCTATGGTTTTGCAACCAACGGCCTCAATTTTTTTGTATTGAGCCGAATGCTGTGGGATGTCAACGCGAACGTGGAAGAGATCATCCACGACTACTGCCTGAGCGCGTTTGGATCAGAAGCAGCCACGACCATGCAACGATTTTTTGATGCGTTTGAGCAACGCTGGGTTGATTGCGATGCACTGCAAAACATTGAAGCCCGCCACCCCTTATTGGGAATCGGCGAATTGTATCCCGATGATTTCTTGCATGAACGCGAACAGGATCTGCAACGAGCCTATACCCAGTGCAACAACGATGACCAGCGTGCACGCGTGGCATTTATCCGACGAGGCTTCGAATTAACCTGTGCAGTGCAAAAAGCATTCGTCGCTACCAACGCCTTGCAAAAAACATTAGCGGCAGAAATTTGGGATGATGACTTTGCCCGACACATCCCCAACACATCTACGGAACAACAACGTTCCATGCTGGCTCGCGCGTTAGTCCTTTGGCAACATGCCACACAAGTGGCTGAACAATACCACGGACAATTCGTCTACAGCGAATTCTGGTTTCAATACACGCCCGGCTTACAACACTGGCCCCGCCCCATGTACTGGCAACGCCCACTAAAATTGATCGAAAAATCCTGGTCCACCCACGCACGCTAACCCCCCACTTTCCCTCCATCTACCACCGCCTATTTCTCTGCCTATTCCGCACACCTTAGCAAAGTCATTCAAGGCCACGCCATGAGCTACCTCCGCGACTTGACACTACTCAACATTGTTACTTTCATGCTTGTTTTTCCGTGATTTTCGCAATTTTAATCCTATGCCCAACCAATCGCCTCATCATTTTTACCATTGGCAAGGCAGCGCCTATGACATTGGTTTTCAACACGGCACGATCTTAAAAAATCCGATCATCGCGGAATGTAAAAAGGCATTAGATCATTTCGTTCACGCAAGCGGCTTACCGCAGTCGCAGTTTCTCGATCGGTTTCGGCAGATATTTGAACCCTGGTTTACACAACACGCGCCCAGAACAATCGACGAAATCCACGGCATGGCTAACGGTGCTGGCGTTGATTTTTCTTACGCCTTTTTTGCGGCGGTCCGCGATGGCGCAAAAA
>JAUHYI010000098.1 GCA_030426385.1 Phycisphaerae bacterium | reverse complement strand
CCACCGGGCTCAACAGGCGTTATGGCGTGATGTGCAACGCTTGCTCGACGCAATCACGCCAAGCGACGCCGAGGGCTTCTTCAACCACTGCGGGTACACGCTAGAGAAAAAGTGAAAACGCGCTAGCGTTTGCGTCTACGAAACCGTCTACGAAATAAGGATGTTTTCCATCTACAAAACGGGACGCTGGCGCGTCGCCCGCTAAACATCTATCGCTACGATTGGATTGGTTGTGGTCTAGCCGTCGCGTTCACTCCCGGTATTCACCGGGAGCTATTACAGGAATCAGCGTTATCCTGGTTCACCCTGTCACGTCCAGATGATGGTACAGCCCATCGCCATCACCTTCGCTCTGATTGTCTGGGTTTGGTGTGCCTTGCGCATCACGAGCTCTTGCCTCACGAGCACGCTCGACAGCTTCCGCGTGTGCCGCATCGTCCTGAGGAAGCGCATTGTCATCCTCGGCAGATGTTTCAGTTTCATCATCGGCCTGCTCACCCTCAATCACATGCTTGATGCGGTCCAGTTGGGCTTGCTGCTGCGGCGTATGATGCTCAGGCAACTGCGCATCAATGCGCAGCTCCGTTGACGTTTCAACTTCGTCGCCTTCCTCAACCGCGACCTCTTGCAAGTCCAGCTTCTCCTGAATCTCGCGAGCTTGACGCTGCTGATCATTGGCACGCTTCTCACGGCGACGAGATACCTCCTGGGCCTGTTGGGCCGTCTGAGCTACTCCCGCTGCGATGCTAGTGCCTATCACGCTCATAATCTAAATCCCACCCCCCCACTTTTTCACTGCGTGCTTTGTCGGTTTGGGTGGCATGCAGGGGAAACCGAGGGGAAACTTGGGGGGCTATTATCAAATATCGGCGTCGTTGCCAGCGTGGCTTGAAACTGATTCACCGCCCATAAGCATTTTGTGTTGTGTTGCTCCATCCGTGGCCCGCACACACCCCATTTCCCCGACAATTCGCACAGGCACACGTCGGTCCACTTGCAAAATGCGTGACCGCTGGATCAGCGCGCCAAAATAGCCGTCATGCGCTTAAAACGCATATCCGGGCAATAATCACTTGGGGTTCTGGGCCTGTCGCGGGCAATCGCAGTTAATCGCAGGCAATTGCAGGCAATGATGGGCCAATTTAGACCCAAGGCCTCGCCGACAAGGGCACGTCATGACATGCGATTGACGGATCGGCGAACGGCAATATCGGCCTACTCTTCGCTTTTCTCAATTTGCCAGTGTTCGAGTTCCAGCGGGGTCGCTCGTCCGAAAATCATCACAATCACGCGGACCTTGCCTTGATCGGGCATCAATTCGTCGACCACGCCGTCGGTATTTTCGAATGGGCCTTCGATGACCTTGATCATGTCGCCCTTCTCGAATTCCATCTTGACCGTCGGGGTTTCGTCCGGCGGCTTGGATGCGGCGAGCATCTTCTCGATCTCGTGTTCTTCCATCGGGGCAGGCCGACCCGCGGTGCCGATGAAATCGCCCACGCCTGTCGTTTCCTTGATCAGGAAAAACACATCCTGAGGAATACGGCCATCGTCTTCGAGCTTCATTTCCACAAACACATAGCCGGGGTACAGTTTTTTGAGCTGAATTTTCTGCTTACCGGCTTTGATGGTTTTCTGTTTTTCGGTGGGGACCAGAATCCGATTGACCAGATGGGTAAACCCTTCGATTTTGAGTTTACGCAGAAGGGTTTCCTTCACCGAATCTTCTTTGTTCGATGCCACACGCAACACGAACCAGTTCATCCCTGGCGTGATCATCGGTTCGTCCACGCCCATTTGGTCGAGCGTTTCAGCGGCGGCGTCGTTGGCTTCGGTCATGTTTTCGTCGGACATGGAATGGGTCCTAGCTGTGCCCGGACATCGGGTCACCTAAATATCTTACTGGATGAGCAACGTATTGTGGCTGGATTCGATTAATCTTAGTCAAACCCGGTCAAATGCTCGGCATACCCGGCCGTGATCGGAACCGTCGCCTGTGAGGCCTTGACCTTGTGAGGCATGACCTTGTGAGGGTTGGGGCCGCTTTTGGCTCAGGGGCTCAGGTCTCTAAAATGTGAATCCACTGGAAAAACGCGGCAAAGGCAATATCGACCACAAAAAGCAATGCCGCAAACATCAAGGTTCCGGCAATCACAATCCAGGTCGAGCCGATGATCTCTCGTCGGCCCGGCCAATTCACTTTTTTCATTTCCAACTCGGTGGCGATCATGAAATCAACCGCGCGTTGGTGTCGGCAGGTCAACCAATAGATGAACAAGCCGAAGGGCACCAGCATTCCCACCGCCACGCCGGCCTGGATGTACAGTCGATTTTCGTTCTGCAAGACTTCCAGTTGGTTCCACAACCACGCCGCGCCAGCGACAACCAGAACTGTCGCCCCCACCGCTGACAATAGCCGTGTGTAGTAACCCTGACCCGATTTGTAAATTGACATTGCCACGTTATGGTCTCGATTTCAAATTATCCGCCCATCCAGCCATACCCGATACACGTCCGGGCTTCTCGTACTGGTGCGCGGTACTTTTTTGCCGTTGTACGTTTGTACTTCTGTACCCTAGTACGTTGTACTCTTGTACTTTTTATGCATTTCTGCATGGCATTATCCAAAACACACGCACGTATTTTCAACAAACACGCGAACACGCCAGGAGGGACTCGAACCCCCAACCTGCCGCTTTGGAGACGGCTGCTCTACCAATTGAGCTACTGGCGTTTGTAGCTATTTTTACCGGGGCCTGATAGGCCGATCTGATCAATGCGTACGATCCGTTGCATGCGATGCGATACGATTCGATACGTTCGATGATTCGCTGCGTGTGTGGCATCCATTACGATACGCGAATACGATACGCGAAACACAGAACCCAGATGCCCCATCAGTTGATCGGCCATGCACACGCAGGCGTTGAGCTGCCGAGACAAGCTCAGCATGCCACACCTCGTGGCCGTCGATCGCCGCGTGCGGCGAACGGCTTGCGGCCGCTTACTTGCGCTTGATTTTGTGCAACGTATGCTTACGCAGACGTGGGCTGTATTTACGCAGGCCGGCCTTGAGTTTCTCAGGGATGCCACCCTTGACATTGACCGGCGTGCGATAATTCAAATCGCCCGATTCTTCGCATTGCAGCCACACGTTTTCCGAGGCTTGTGATTTTTTGGCCATGGCTTGACGCTCGTCTCTTTTCTGTAGCGTGAGTTAATCGCAGCAAACCCACTCTCGGCATACCAACAAACATGAACAAACACATTCGTTTGGGTGGATCTGCTGCACACAATCCACCTAACTTTTTATAAAACGAGGCAGGGCAGCTAGCTACCCTGCCTCGCAAGATTTCAAATCGTGAACTACTCGATGATCTCAGTCACAACGCCCGAACCCACCGTGCGGCCACCTTCGCGAACCGCGAAACGGCTCTGGGCTTCCATGGCGATCGGCTTGCCGAGTGTGATTTCCATCTGCACGTTGTCGCCAGGCATGCACATTTCAGCGCCACCAAGCAGGTTACATTGACCGGTCACGTCCGTGGTACGGAAGTAGAACTGTGGTTTGTAGCCCGAGAAGAATGGACTGTGACGGCCGCCTTCTTCCTTGGTCAACACATAGACTTCAGCCTTGAACTTGCTGTGCGGGGTAATCGTACCGGGCTTGGCCAGAACCTGACCACGCTCGACATCACCCTTTTCAATACCGCGGAGCAAGCAACCCACGTTGTCGCCAGCGATGGCTTCATCCATGGTTTTGTTGAACATTTCAACGCCGGTGATCGTCGTTTCCTGCGTATCACGCAGACCGATGACCGCGACCTTATCGCCGACCTTGACCGTGCCACGTTCGACACGACCGGTGAGCACGGTACCACGACCCTTGATGCTGAACACGTCTTCGACGGCCATCATGAATGGCTTGTCGGTTTCACGCTCAGGTTCAGGGATCCAGCTATCCAATGCATCAAGCAATTCCTGAATGCACTTGGTGGCTTCGGGATCGCTTGGGTTGGACAACGCGGGGAACGCAGCACCCTTGATGATCGGGGTGTCGTCTTCGAAGTCGTACTTGGCCAGCAGTTCCTGTACTTCCAGTTCAACCAGGTCGAGCAACTCTTCGTCGTCAACCAGGTCAACCTTATTAAGGAACACGACCAGCTTAGGCACGTTTACCTGACGAGCCAACAGCACGTGTTCACGCGTCTGAGGCATCGGGCCGTCCGCAGCGGACACGACAAGAATGCCGCCGTCCATCTGGGCCGCACCGGTAATCATGTTCTTCACAAAGTCGGCGTGACCTGGGCAGTCGACGTGAGCGTAGTGCCGGTTTTCCGACTCGTACTCAACGTGCGAGGTTGCAATGGTCATGATCTTGGTCGCGTCACGTCGGCCATCGGATTCAGACGCTTTAGCGACTTCATCGTAAGGCTTGACGGTGGCCAGACCCTTGGCACCTTGCACCGCGGTGATAGACGCCGTGAGCGTGGTTTTACCATGGTCGACGTGACCAATCGTGCCTACGTTCACGTGCGGTTTAGTTCGTTCAAAAACACCTTTAGCCATCGGTAGCTGACCTCCGCCGCTTGGGCTTGCTTGGGGACGACAAGGCTATAAATGTCGTCGTCCCTGATCGTACGGGATATCCGGATTTAAACCGGGGTTTAAGGCTTTCGGATAATCCGTATCCGAAGCCGATTGTTGCCGGTGCTGACGTCGCCCGGTTCAGACCTCCATAATAAGAGGCCTTTTTATCGCATATTTCGCCTGAATCCCGCACAAAAACGCACGTTTTCCAGACAGCCACACCCGACACCTCGACGCAATTATAACGCCGAGTCGAGTACCATAGCATACCACCGCCCCACGATCAAACACCCCTCCCCCCCATTTCCCCAAAAAAATATCCCCCCCCCCCAGCCCCCCCTACACACACACCACACACACTCCCACCCACCGATCCTCCAGCCCCCCTCCCTATCTCTCCCTCTCCCCTCTCCCCCGCACACACCACTATACATACGCAACCACCTATATCTTGGCATATCGAATCCTCTGAGCCCCCTGGATCTTCCTATGCCTAGTTTGCGCAGTCGTGCCGCGGCACCGCAAGCCGTTTCAATCAATGGTCCGAAGCCACACGAAACCCCAGGCATTGATGGCGAAGGCTGGGCGGATCTTCATGACGATAGGCAATGTATAAATTGTATATGTCGGTTGTGAGATAGGATCCGCCTCGCAACACACGGTTGTCACGCGGTTGATCTGTGGGCTCAACGATGTTGGTAGCTGCAACGCCTTCGCTCACATCTTCAAAACGATCTTCGCACCACTCCCACACATTCCCAATCATGTCGTACAACCCGTAACCATTCGGCGCGTAACTTGCCACGGGCTTGGGCGACTGCTTACCTCCAAACCATGTCTGCGAATCCGTGCAATCATCGCCCCATGGAAATATCGTATCGGGCGAACCACCGCGAGCCGCGTATTCCCATTCCGCATCAGTCGGCAGACGGTACGGCCTACCAGTCTTCTGAGATAGCCAATCGCAATAGGCCTTGGCGTCATGCCAATTGATATTCACAACCGGCTGATCTTCCGCATTGAATCCCGACTCTATCATCCAGGGATTGGCTGGTGCGTTCGTGTCGTCTACAAACGCTTGATACTGTGCGTTGGTAATGGTGGTAGACGACATACAGAATGATTTTACAGGCAAACTTTTTCCTGAATGCCACAGCCTGGACGAGGCGAACGCTGCGGGCGGCTTGGGAAATCCCATCGTTAATTCGCCTGCAGGAATCGCAATCATGATGGGCTCCATCAGTTCGCCTCCTGCGGATTGATACTATTGGCCATGGCTACCATCAAATCAACAACAGATACCGCATGACTGATAGGGTTCGGCCATTTGCCATTATTTTTAATGCAATCGATGAAGCAAGCGATCTCATCAATGTAACACTGCTCGTAGACAAAATCGTCAGGACGTTTGAATTCCTGCCACTGTTTGGTTTGCGCATCGTAGTAACGCGCGACACCTTTATCGATCAGGGCTATTGCGTTTTCGCTGACGTACTTAACACTGTAATGCCCTGCTCGTTGGAATAAATCGTATTGCATGTTTACCACCGGGCCCGCATCAAACTTGCCAAACAGTTGCCAGTAATCAACGCCTTTGACTTCAAGCGAACTTAAGTGTTGGCCGTTGATTTGCAACCACGACACATCGCTACGATTCATGACCCAGAACTGAACCGTCAGGAACTGCGCAATCACATCTAGATTGCAACCACCCATGCGAACGTCGCTGGCATAAAATTTTCGATAGTCTTCGTACGGATGCCAGTCGGGCAGATACTCGCCCATCTCTTCCGTGATGCTTAACACCGGACCAAACGATGGATCATTAACCCACTTGCGTATTTGATTCGTCAAGGGTTCGAACATGGGTTGGCTACCCGGCGCGATCAGGAGCGACGCTGATTTGGCATCGGATATAAGTTGGTCGACTTCTTTACGCGTTGTGGTAAACGGCACTTCACAAAACACATGCTTCTTGGCCGCAACGGCTTGTTGCATGACGGGCAAGTGGTACACGCCAGGCACCGAAACGATCACCGCCGCGGGGTTCCACGCCAAACCTTCATCAACACTGGCGAACGCTTGAATCCCATGAAGCTTGACGACTTCATCCCGACGATCTTCGCGGGTATCCACGAAGCCGATCCGGCTCGGCTCAATATCATTGGCCAATAAACAGCGAATACGTCGCTTACCCATCGATCCGCCACCGACAACTAGGAATTTCATAATCGTTGATCCTGATACTAGAAATGGATATAATTCATATATCCGAAATGTCTACAAAAAACACAACAAAGCCTATTATCGTACAAAAATCACACCTTCGGATTGTCTGATCTGCTAAATTTTTGTCGGAGATGCGATACTTGTGAAATTTTTTGATTATGGCTTTGGGGTGCTGCGAGTGGCGGACCAGATCGGCCCTATTTCACTGCCTTGCTATGACCTTTTAGGGGTGCATCAAGGGGCACTCGATCTGACCATTCACGACAAAAAGATCACGCTGTCTGCGGGCGAGATCATTTTGATCTACCCCAGCACACGCTTTCGCGGCCGATGCCGAGAGGCTTGCCGAATCTCCGTGCAACATTTTGCGTTGACCGATTCAAGCCCAACGCCGCAAATATTCGATCGACTACAAAACCACCAACGTGGCTACGAACGCTATCGCTTCATGCTCTCCGGCGAACTCGACCGCGACATTCATCGTGCCATCTCTTTGTCGTTTATGCAGGAGACCCCGGCCGTCAAGGAATTACGTGTCGCTCAATTGATGCTCATCCTCGCTGAATTAGACGGCATGGTGCATCGCTCTGAAATCGATGTCAATAACGAATGGCGTCCTTTAATCGAATGGCTCGAACAACATATCGATCGGACCGTATCACTCGAAGATATGGCTCATGTCATGGGGCTATCTGTGAGTAACTTTCGCGTACGCTTTCACGAGGATCATGACATGTCGCCCGGTCGATATCTACATCAGATGCGCATCGATGAAGCCGCCCGCATGTTGCGAGAAACCAGCGTGCCGATTAAATCGATCGGCCCTCTAATTGGCTATCACGAATTAGCGAGTTTTTATCGTGCGTTTCGCAAATCCGTCGGCACAACACCTGCGGATTATCGCAAGGCTTGCTGCTTGAATAGCTATATCAATCACACCCCTGCAGCGCAATCACACACGCCGCCCAAGGGCGGCGGCTAACGGGGGGGGCGCACGTGATAGAAATTCAGGGAATCCTTTTGCATACAGGCTGATGTCAAATTTTCTGAGCGATCAAACGCAACGAATTGTTACGCATGATGCCTTCGACCTCTTGCCGATTCAATCCAACATCATTACAAGCATCTTTTAATGCCTTGAGCATTTCATACATGTAAAGCGTGTAAGCGCCTTCAATCTCTGGCGACTCGCGATCTCGGTTGAAGTAAAACGGATGACTCGTTCGATTGCGATAGGTTCGCCCCTGCCATTGACGACGGCCTCGCATATAGAAAATTGGATTATCCGTTCCAAAAACAATTCGATCGGGACCAAACCGTGTTAGTGCTAACCGAATGACCTCGCGATTGAGTACCGCCGAGGTGTCGAAGTAAAGTCCATCATCAGCGGCCAACTCGGGCGTGAACGCTTCTTGCGCATGGGGCAAGGTATAGCAGCGTCCCAGGTGGGCGATCACCAACTGGATTTGTGGGTATTTCCGGCGAATTTCTGCGATTTCTCGAAGATTATCCGGATGCCCCAGCCTTGCAGACTTGGGGACATGCAGCGTCACCCAGGCATGGTGATGATCCGCCACCTCGAGAATGTGATGAGGCAGAAAATCAAAGATCGAAGCTTCGACATGTATGTCACGATGTTCAGGCGTGTGACTGATCAGTGCATAGTATGGTTTTATGCCGATCATCCCTGGCTGTTTGAGCGCCTGATCAACTTGTTCTTGCGTATAGGTCGGCGGCGTGAGCAATAGAGAAGACCACTCGTTGCGTTGACAATTTTCTGCCAGATAATCGTTGCTCGCCTCAATGTCATAATCCAAATCGGGCCAACCAAAACACAAATGACGGACACGTCGCCCGGGCCAAACAATCTTAATGATGCGTTCAAGGTCAGCCACACTATGCGAATAACTCAGCTCATTCACCCAATAGCTCTGACGCATTTCGGCCGTCATCGGTTGGCGTCGGTTGGCATCGTCAAAGACATGGATGTGCCCATCAAAAATTTCATCGGGCACCCAGTCTTCCAGATGACGCAGCCAGAAGTCGCGATCGGTATCGGTGTACTGCCATACATGGTGCAGCGGGGTCGAATCAGACATGATCGGTGTCTCTTATGTTCGTGAGATACTGGTTGAATAACCCTTGGTAGGTTTCTGATAGTTGTGATGTTTTAAGGACCTCACCCTCAACGTGAAATGTGGCTTGCGACGGAGGCAAGGCATCACAAGGTTCGACGAGAGCTTGAGCGATTTTCGTAGCACCCGTAGCGCTCAGCGACGAATCGATGATTCGCAAAATAGGAACGCCCGTCACATCCGCGATGATCTGCGAAGTAAGAGCACTGGTTGCTGCGGCACCGGTGAGGATGATGCGATTGATGGTGAAGTGCGGCGATAAGACCTGCGTAAGGACGCGGTTTAATTCGAAGACAAGCCCTTCAAGTATGGCCCGCAAAATATGTCCTGCCTGATGATCCGATCGCAGGCCGACGAATGACGCGGTTGGCAGATCATGCCAACCAGTTCCGGAATGCGTGGTCACACGAGGATGAAAAAAAAGCCCATTGCCACCAGGCTGAATTTCACTAGCGAGCTTATCGACGCTTTGCTCACAGTGCATCAGCTTGTGCGCCCATTCCAGCGCGGCTCCGCCAGCCCCCAATGACAGGAGATGCCCGATACGATTTGGCACGATGTGTGGACTGATGAAAGCGTCGGGCAATGGCGATTTCGTTCGCTGTTCGGTCACAGCCAGAAGCACCCAAGCCGTACCTGTGCCGAGCATTAAATCGCCGGGCTGCACCGCCCCCGCAGCCAAAGCCGCCGCGTACTGATCATGCACTGCCGGTGAAACGGGAATACCCGAAGCCAGTCCAGTTTCGGCAGCACAGTCTGACAACAAATATCCCGCGGGTTGCTTGATCGATTGAACTTCAGGAAGCTGGCCTTCGTGAAGCCCGAGCACGTCAAGCATCCCGTCATCGGTTCGGTTTGTATCGGGGTTAAGCAAGCCCGCGATAGCGAGCGAAGTGGCATCATGAACGCGATTGCCACACAGTTTTCCCACGATATAGTCGCCGACGTAACTGAGCTTTTCATCAGGCGTGAGTAGTGACGGTTGATTCTTTTTTAAGCGTAGAATCTGGCCCACGCCAATCCCTAAACGGGCCAGCCCTGTGTGTTGTGCAAGCCAATCATAGCCTTGATCGTTCGTGACTTCGGCTTCGAATTCAACCCCGCGCATGTCCATCCAACTGATAACCGGACCGCGTGGCTGGCCTCCCTGATCGATGACTTGAATTGCACCGCCCTGGCTCGATACTCCCACAGATTCAACATCATTTAGATCGCATGTTTTGCCTGCCATGCGAATCGACTGAAGCACCGCATGCCATATGTCATCGATGTTTTGTTCTGCGACGCCTCGCCCCGAACATGATAGTGAAACCTGTTGCGACGCTTCCGCGATACGTCGGCCTTGCAAGGTACGTACCGCTGCTTTCACATGGGTCGTCCCCAGGTCGAGACCAAGAACCAGACCGCCACGAGATGATGCCGTGCGATTCAAAGGCGGACCTCAGCGTAATCATTGACCTGTGAAATTTCTTGGCCACCACTCCATACGCGTCGCACCTGGCAATGGCGATCCCACGCGACAAGGTCAGCATGGTAGCCCGTCTTCACCTGGCCAAGTCGATCACCCACGCCCATACAATCCGCAGGGTTTCGCGTCACCGTTTGGATCACGTTGCTCAACGGCAAACCAGTCATGCCCATAAAAGTGCGCACCATATCAGGAAGCAACAGAGCACTACCGGCAAGCCATCCGTTTTTCGTTCTGCACACACCGCCTGCTTTGCGGATTTGCTGTCCGTCGTCCCATTCGAACACGCCATCCTCACAACCGCTACGAATATTGCCATCCGATACCAGACAAAGCGATTCGATACCTCGGCACCGCAGGATGATCTGCACCATGATGGGATGCACGTGAACGGCGTCGGCGATCAAATGAATGAAGCGCACGCGATCGTCACACAACGCAATATGCTCGAGCGTGGGTTGTTGCACGCCGGAGTCACCAATCCTGCCCGCGTTGTTATTCCAAACGTGGCCAAGCACCGAAGTCCCTGCGTCAACACAAGCCAGCACATGGTCGGCATCGGTATCAGCATGGGCCATGGTGACAATTTTGCCCGCATCGCGCAGCAATGTTATCGCGGCAACGTCCGATGCCAGGCCAGGCGAAACATTGACCATGCTAACCACGTCGCCCAAAGATTCCAGCAATTGCGCCACATGGTCCGGCAGTGGTGCGGCGGTGTGTTCACGAAGGCTAGCCCCGCTCAAACTTGGTTGTTGATACGGGCCTTCGAGATACCAGCCCAGAATCCTTCCCGGCGAATGGCTATCTTCCGACATTGACTTGGCCTGACGGAGGTTGTCCGCAACACGCCTCATCGTTTGGTCAGGCAACGCCCCTGTGCAGAACTGGCAACTAGTGACGCCCATGGCGGCATAACGTTTTGCAATTTCAGTGGGGTTGTCTCGCGCAACACTGAGGTTAAAGCCACCCAATAGCATCAAGTCAATCAGACCAGGCGTTAACCACATCCCATCAAGGTCAATCGCGTGTTCGTTTCGCGAAAGCCCAGGCTCGACCGCAGTGATCAGGCCATCGTTGACCACCACATGGCCGCGCAACGAAGACCCGTCACCGATGAGTATATTTGCATTATCCAATATCAAAGAACAAGTCATAAGACATCCTGTGATAGTTGCTCAACAAACAATCAGATGTCGATAGCAACCCTACGCTCGCTGGTCAAAGAACTACAATCCGCAGCCACCGCGCCCGACAGGATGACTTCGCTTTGCATAAGCTGGAGCAAACTTGCGGGCACAAGAGGCGTAATCGGTCCATGCAGTGACAGTCGTGTGATGAATCGCTGCCACATAGATTCACCCGCACCGAAGCCGTTCCAAAAACTCACTAACTTAGAATTTTTCAGATCATGCGGGCCGATCGTTGCCGCTTTCGGGGGAACCCACGACCAATCTCCAGCACTACCAGCATCGGCATACAAACTGTTTTGACATACCGTGATCGGATGCAAGTCAACAATCCGTGAACCCAGCTCAAGATACTCATCAACTTTTCCAACATAAGGCTCACCTAGATGCGGCTCATAAAATGCAATATGCCCGCACCACCCGATGCCGCCGTAACAAACATCCGCTCCGCCCATGTCTTCAATCATGCGACTGTAATCATTGACCGTTTTATCACTGGGAAAATGAATTTGAGATTCAGGCATCCGTAGTTCGGGACGTATGCGGTCAAACAAATCATGATACATCCAGTATTGGAAACCGCCCTTCCATGTCTTCGGCGCGGTCCTGCCTTGCTCGTCTGCATATTCATCCATGTTATAAGTATGAACATGATGGCAAGGTATGTTTAAATCATTGATCATCTTCGCTAAAAATGCATAGTATGGATTGGGGGCCGGCAGTATCAAAACATACTTCTTACGGCCCTCGTCCAATGCGCGTTTGATCCCTGCCACGATATCCATGATATACGCGAATCTAAACGCCGTATCATCTTCGATGACGCGAATACTTAGACTTTCACTCGGGCTGTTTGTAATATCTTCGCGTTTGATCGCCCGTGCCTTCTTACAGGCTTCTGCATCTTTGAACGGAAGATGTTCCGATAGTTGGTAATTAAAATCCTGGCTCATCATTGCCCTACTTTCTTGGCGGTCATTAAATTCCACTGTTTACCGGCATCGCTCGCACTAGTATTGTGACGAACGACATCAATCAGTGCGGATTGAAATGCGATTGGATCATCGGCCTGTATCGCATTGCGACCAAACACAACCCCTTTAGCACCGGCAGCAACTTCTCTTGCTGCCAAATCTAACGCGTCAACTGGATTGGCGAGTTTTTCAGCACCAAGCCCCATCACGGGTATGGGACACGATGCTACAACTTCCGAAAACCGGTTCGTGTAAAAAGTTTTGATCGCATCCGCGCCCAACTCGGCAATAATACGACTACCGCTATACACTGCATCATGCAGTTGATCCGGACTCATTTTCTCGTGAGCACTGGGAAAGTATTCACCAATAACCGGGACGCCCAACCGGTGCGCGGCACTCACAAGATCACAGAATACTTGAATGTTAGCGGCGTCTCGTGACTCATCTCCGGTTTGTAGCGTCAACGATACCAGCGCTATATCCATGCCTTCACAAACTGCATCTTCAACTCTAGAAGCCACCGCGGCGCATGCCTGTTTATAGTTCCAATGGAAGCAGTAAACGGTGTTCCAGTTGAGTCGAACGACCGCAAGTGGTCGCTGGGGCGCAGCGAATAATTCGGCACAGTGTCGCAACATCCCCGGCGCGAGCAACACCCCATCGACATCCGTGTTAATCTTGCCGATGGTTTCGCGAACATCGATGATGCCTTCAATGGGACCATCGAACATACCGTGATCCATGGCGATAATCACCACCCGTCGATCGGAAAACATTCTGTTTATACGTATACCTCTACCGTCCATACCAATCCTTTCTGATTTGAAAATAAATTTCTGAATAGTTCACGACTCATTTACTCTGACATAGCTTGCAAAGTCCGCCAGCCTCGGCCTGTGATGCCATACCGACCAGGCGAATCATGCTCCCGCGAAGCTTCGTTGATACTGATCACTTCGCGCAGCAGTTTTTGCGGACCTTGTTTTTATCTGTGTTCGTCTGTTCCAATACGCTGTGCTTCTACCCTTTCACCGCGCCCAGACGGATACCTGCGATGAGGAACCGCTGCCCGAATAGAAAAACCACAATCACTGGCAAAATTGAAAGTATGCTCGCGGCCATCATCAACGGCCAATCGGCAGTGTATTCATCAGTAAACGAGAGCAGCCCCAGTGGCAGCGGCTTGATCTGTTCACTGCTGACCATCACCAACGGCGTAAGTAAGCCTCCCCAGTTTCCCAGGAATATAAAGATGGCCAACGTGGCGAGCGCCGAGGTGGATAGCGGCAACACGATCGATCGGTAGATACGAAAAAGCCCGCAGCCATCAATAACCGCCGCTTCTTCTAATTCACGTGGTAACGTTAAAAAGAACTGGCGAAGCATGAAAGTACCATAAGCACTGAACATACTTGGAAGCATCATGGCCCAATAGGTATCAACCAACCCGATACGGCTAAAAAGTATAAACGTGGGTATGAGCGTGACCGTGCTGGGAATCATCAATGTGCCGAGATAGCAAATGAACAGGGCGTCGCGGCCTTTGAACTGCAAACGCGCGAAGGCATAAGCCGCCAGCGAACAGGTCACCAAATTCGATATCGTCGCCACTGCCGCTATAAGTATGCTGTTGAGATAATAGCGAGCAAAAGGCACACGATCGAAAATAGTCAGGTAGTTTCGCCAATGCCACTTTTCGGGAAACAAGTTTCCCAAGATATTGTGGTCCGTAGGAAATATAGTCACGTCATGCCCGAACTGTTCGATCAATTGTGGGTCGACGGTTTTAACTGACGTACCGAACATCCACAGAAGCGGGTACATCATGATCAACCCCACGCCCAGGAGCATCAGCCAAACTACTGTACGTTTGGCGCCCTCTCGTAAGCGCACCGCAGGATCGTTAATGGCACTAATTGGTCTGTCGCTTTGGATCATCAGTGAACCTTTTTGTTACCGTGCCACCACATGGCAAGTGTGAACGCCATGACGATTAGAAACATGATCCAACTGGCGGCGCTGGCTCGACCCATGTAAAAGAAATTAAACCCAGTCTCGTAGATAAAGTAATTCAGAGTGGTGGTTGAACCCGCGGGGCCACCCTGGGTCATGACATAAGCGGCGTCGAATCCCCCTTGAAAACCCGCGATTACACCCATGATGGCAATGAAAAAAGTCGTCGGGTAAACCAGCGGCCAGATGATGTGCCAAAAGCGATGCCAGGGACTTGCGCCGTCGAGATCTGCGGCTTCATACAATTCCGGGTTAACCGATTGCAGTGCCGCGAGGTAAAGCACCATGCCCATCCCGCCCATCGTGCCCCAAATGTTCATCAAAACCAACGCAGGTTTGGCCCATGCGGTGGACTCCAACCAGCGTGGCCCTTCAATGCCGAACACCTGCCAGATAAACATATTGAGCAATCCAAAGTTGGGATTAAAAATCCACGACCAAAGGATGTAAATACCCACGCCCGTGACCACGGATGGGAGAAAGAAAATCAACCGAAAAAAGTTACGCGCAAACAGACGCCGATTGAGCAAACAAGCCAAAAACAGCGAACCAATAATCGACACCGGCAATCCCAAC
The DNA here is from genome assembly GCA_030426385.1 of Phycisphaerae bacterium. Taxonomy (GTDB): domain Bacteria; phylum Planctomycetota; class Phycisphaerae; order Phycisphaerales; family Phycisphaeraceae; genus JAUHYI01. The sequence goes on along the minus strand of JAUHYI010000098.1, from coordinate 3,754 downwards.
ATGAGAAAAGCGGTGTTGTACAAGTAGTACCAAAACCGCGGCGTACGCGGCTCATACGCATTAAGCACACAAACACTTAGAACCCCAAAACCGATCAACCCCAACACTATCGACAACACAGGCCACCACCCACGCGATACCACTTCGCCCTCGGGTTGCTTACGCGTCCGTCGATACAAAAACAAACCGACTGCAAAAACGATCATCCCAATCGCGACGAAACCGATCGACGCAAACGCCTGTTCGGGTCGTGCCTGCAATCCGATGAGATCATGAAAGTTTTCTAACCCCACAAATCGCGGCGCGCTAAATAAATCCCATGCGCTAAACGCCAACACCAACGACGCCAGGACAGGCAATAATGTGAAAGCCATGAACCCCAACAGATTCGGCAACAAAAATAACCAGGCATAAAGAGCTTCGCGTTGTCTCATTGAATTTGCCTCTGGTGGTACGCGAGAATGCGGTTGATCTGTCGTTCGGCCTGCGTCAACGCTTCGGCCGGTTCTATCTGTCCCAGCAAGGAGCGGTCTCGCCAGTAACGCCACTCCGCAGCCACTTCTCCCAATGCACCGATGCGCGGCGTAGGCTCCAGGTAGTCCAGCGAATCAAGAAACGCCTGGCGATTCGTCGATCCCCCGCCAATTTCTACAAAACCTTTTTGCAATGATTTCAGCGCGGGAATGCTTTTATCCATCGCCTGCTCTTGAAAGGATGCGCTCACGAGGTACTTCAACAACAACCATGCTTCTTGCGGATGTTTGCTGTGATGCGGTATCGAAAATCCTGCGCTCGAGGCCCATGCGCGTCGCTTGCCATCGGGGCCTAGAGGTACCGGCACCACATCCCACGGCGACTTCATCTGCGCCTCCAAGTCGGCAAGATCCCATGTATAGACGGACATCATCGAGATTCGCCCGCCGATGAAAGAACCCAACCGATCCATGGATTCACGATCACCGCGCGCCGCCAAAATGGGCTCTTCCTCACGGAACCGTCGGTTCAATACCAGCCAATCGCGGGCCATCGGCGTATTCAATCCAAAAGCACGATCGTCGGGGGTGAGCAATCGCAGGCCGTAATATGCCAATGGAATCACATCAAAACCCAAACCGATTCGCTCGCGCCGACCGTTCGGACTCGATTGCGGCGTCAACTGCTGCCCCGCTGCGACCAGATCGTCAATCGTCCAGTTCAGGTCCGGACTTGCCAATCCGGCTTGCTCGAAGTGTTCGCGGTTATATCCCAAAACTTCCACGTCAATACCGGTCGGTATCCCGTAAAGCTGATTTTCATAGCGATACCAATCCACCACTCGCTCGAAATAATCATCGAGATTAAACGCAGGGTCCGCTTCAATAAATGGCGCTAGATCTAACAACGCTCCCCGCGAAGCAAACATGCCAAAACCCTGGCCCAGCCACATCACATCGACCGGCGCGCGGCCAGCGATCATCGTCAGTGACTTAACGTAATACTGCTTCCCGGGCGTGGATACCACGCGCACTCGAATATGCGGATGATCCTGCTCGAACTGTCGCGCCATGGCACGCGATGATTCGCCTAACGTTCCGCCCCCCGTGATCAATACCAGTTCGATGCGATCATCACCCACTGCACCATCACGGCAACCGCTCATCGCTGCACATAACAGCAACAAGGACACCATTAAAGCGGCAACCTGTAATCCATGAAATATTTGAATTCGGAGTGGACGGTACGTCATATATATGGTCATTAAATTACGCGGCCAATATGCGGCGTTGGTTTGCGAAACATTCAGTTCAATATCGAGTGCTTACGCCTCGCCGGTGCATGAGCCCACACCTTGAGCCACTTCACCATTACAGGCATAAGCCACCGCGTCGGACGGCTCATCTTCGACTTGAGTTTGAAGACGATTGACGACACGCTTAAGAAAACTTTTGTCATCGCACAACCGACCCGCCAAAATATCTGCTTCGGTGATTTTCGCCAGCAAAATCTCACCATCCTTACGTCGCTCGCGGTCATAGATCACATGGATAAATTGATCGTCCACCATTGCCGTATCGGGATAAGACACATTCGATCGTTCATCCAACAACAAATGGCTATTCCATGTGTTGCCATCATCCTCGGATAACGAAGCCGTTAAATGTGAACGGCCTGTAAATTTGTGATGATTGACCATCAACAAACGACCGCTGGCTAAACGTCGAACACAAAAACGTGAATCAGGACACGCGATCTCCGTGGGCGAACCGGGAGTCCATGTCACTCCACCATCGGTGGAAACACTTTGCCCAATGCCGTATCGCGTACGCACAAGCATCCACAATGATCCGTCAAGTCGCTCGACAAACATATGTTCGTCAAAGCTGCGTAACGGCACATCGGCTCCCCCTCGACAGGTAAACGTCTCGCCATCATCCACAGATACCGTCGCATTTGACGCAACCTGATGCTTCATTTCGGGAATGACGCCGCAGTCAAAATTCAATTCCGGAAGTTCGCTGGGGCCGAGGGCCCAAACCGCCGTGGGTAAAAACCATTCGCCATTGGAGCGTACCATTGGCTTGTTCATCATGACGCCGTTGGCCACACGTTTGGGTGATGACCAAGTCAAGTTTTCAGCATCAGGCTTGTCGCATCGAATGCCCCACACACCACCACGCCCATTCCACCACGTGTAGCTTTGCGACCAGAACAACCACAACCGCCCTTTTGGATCGCGCCAGACCACCGGGTCGAATGCACGCACCTTGCCAGGCGGGTCAATCACCAACACTGGCTTTGACCATGTGGAGCCTCCATCACAACTGGTCACCAAGAGCACGTGATTGTCGCAACCTTCTCCGTCGCCGCCGGTATACCACGTCGCGAACAGCTTCCCATGAGAAGTCGATTCGATGCCTGGAATGCCCTGCCATTTTCGATTGGACGTCTCATAGCCAATCCCGGGATTCAGGACGACCGAGGGTGGCGTCAGTGACAGAATATGAATATTTTCGTTATGCATGCTTTACCAATTAAAAATTTAACGTATACAGTTCCGCGTTCTTCATCGTGACCGATACGCAAAACGGAACTGACGGCAGGTGTGCAAAAATTGGCAAGACGGTGTCATCGTCCGCACGCAACTCCATGACATATCCATCAAGTGGCGTTCCATCCTCGCCCAGCAATGCGACCTTGATATACCCCGCATCAAACACGCGTGCATTAACGGTCAGTGATGCCGACGCAGTCATCGGTCGAGTCGTAAATTGACCTTCGGTATCGCCCGCAGTCAACGCCCACCAACCATCTTTTCGCGTGATCATCACACCAGGCGTGTAGCCATAACCGCCCAGCGCTTCGGCGAGCTTCGCATAGGAACCGTAATGATTGAAGTAAGGCCAATCGGTCAAGTTTCGCGGGCCATAGCGTTGTTCCAAACGCGAGCCATCAGGCTGTCCGGAATAATCTTTAGGCTCAGCAAAGTGAGGCAATGCCGACCCCCATCCGATCAAGTGGTACATCAAGCCATCGCGTTCAACCACAGGTGGGTGCAACGTGGTCGCGCCGAAATTCCAATCGTCCGGTTGACCCGGCGCAATCCACGGTTCATGCTCGGCCATGCGTTGCCACATCGCCCCATCCCAGGAATAGTACAGTTCCAGATGCATCTGTTGTTTGTATGCACTGTACGCCAGCGTATAAGAAATCATCAAACCATTAGCATCGGGCACGGAATAGATTCTTGCGCCGTAGTGCTGTGCGGTTGGTCCAT
>JAUHYI010000097.1 GCA_030426385.1 Phycisphaerae bacterium | reverse complement strand
GACCGTCCCATGCGGTGCTGATCCAATCACGATCAGGGCGATTCGACCCAACGCACATAAAAATCGCCCGTCCCACCACTACCGCTCCCCGAACCGGCACCGGGTTCCAGATCGTCGAACACGTTCTCCGCCTGTGAGTCATCAAACGCGCCGTCATAAATCGCCACGCGTCGCAACGTGCCCACAAATTGATTACTGCTGCCGTTGTACATATCGCCAAGCGTGAAACGATAGCCCGACGACCACGTCGACAAATCACCACTGAGCGACTCACTGCTATTGGCCACATCGTTGTAATAAATTTTACTCGTCGTGCCGTCATAGGAAATGATGACGTGAAACGTATCACTGGTGTTCAGGATGTTAGTCGAATCCAATTCTTCGCCGCCACTGCCAGTTGTGCTCGTTCGGTTATGCCACTCGACCGCTTGACTCTCAGCACCGATACGAAAATTGCGACTGCTGCCATTGCCATAGCCTGCAATGACTTTGTTATTGCCGTTGGTGGAATCGACTTGGAATTTCAACTCAATCGAATATTCATTACTCGTGGTCAACGCGGTGTAAATTTTTGTATTCGAACCGTCATCGATGATGGTCGTGCCCGAATCAATCTGCAATCCGCTGGGGCTTAACCATGTCACGTTGCCCGGATCGGTAATCGTCAGATCCAGCGCTGTGCCGTAACCACTGGTGTCCTGCACAAGACTACCATTGGCATCGCCCGGCTCATCTCCATTGGCCAGATTATCCACTTGTGTCGCATCCAATTGCGTGCTGTACAACCGCACCTCATCAATCTTGCCCTCGAATGGACTATCCCAGCCGGATGTCGACTGGTTACTCGAATTGTCCGTATCAACGCCAATAGCGATCGGCTCATTGTTTCCTGATCCGCCGCTGGAGGTGCCTAATCCACCGGTATAACTATTGGTGTCTTCGAGATCGCCATCGACATATAACTTGCAACCACTCGGACCAAATGTAAACGCCACATGCGTCCATGATCCCGACGAGAACACATTATTGCTGCTGCTTAAATCATAACTGGTTGTTGTACTTTGAATGCGTACTTTAACCCGACTGCCATCGGTATAAACGCGCACATGTCCGCCGTTGTCATAACCATTTGAATCTTTGGTAAACAAACCCTGCACACCACTGGTATCATCGGCGCGAAACCAGAAACTGATCGCGCCTTCATCAATCATGTAACTCGAGTCGTGCGGAATTTCTACATAATCATTGTTACCATCGAAACGATACGACGTCCCTCCATCGCCAAACCCGGATTGGCCTGTTGATGGCGAACTGCCATACGATCCATCGTTGCCACTAACCTCATCGCTCGCTGATGTCGCGCCCCCGCCGATCGGTGACTCCAGGCTTTCATCCAAATGCACCTGCGCATCGTCACTCATCGACAGATCGTGCCTGACATAAAAATTGCCATACACAACCGCATTTTCGCTGATGTTGACATCATCGTGAATCTTAAACACACCAGCCATTTCCGCGGAATCTTCAATATACAACCGTTCATCATGGTTGGGCATGTGCAGCGTAAATCGATCGGTACCTTCCGAGTCGGCATTGATACTCGCCGAGTTTTTGATTGTAAACTTACCTTTGCAATAAATGTACAACGACGATCCATCAGGCACATTGATCGTTCCGCCGGACATATAAAAATCACCATCAATCAGTACGCGAACATCACCACTGATATTAATCGTGCCCCCATAAATCGAGATGTTGCTGGCACGATAATCGGACGACACGGTTTGCGTCCCCGAGCTGATGCTCTGACTACCGATTGAACCAGAAAAACCGCCGGGTTCGGAAAATGATGGCGCCCCGTTGTCCGAATCATGCGCACTTTTCGATCCCGTAATCGAGGATGATCCCGAGGTTGAAATAACTGAGTAAGCATTGCCACCCGATCCGACATAGGCATCGCCACTGACCCGCGCGGTACCGCTCATCTGCCAATTGTTACTGTCCGTTTTGTCGGTGTGAACTTGAGCGTTTGAACGAATATTCGAACCGCCATAAGCACCGGCACTGCTTCGATAACTATCGATTCTCGTGTCATCGTACATCCCGATTCGGTCTCTGAACGCCATCACCGCGCCATTGCCAGAGTCATCCAGTTTCCAATGCCCTACCAGCACCGGGGACACCGCCACCGATTCAAAATCATATTCGGCAATTAAGGTTGGGCCTTCCCCACTGCTTGACCCTTCGCCCGCACTCGATCCATTGAGCACCACTGAACTGATGACTGACGTGTTCAGTTCACCATCGTTATGGCTGGTCACTGCCAGGCCGATATACGCATCGGATGCAAACCCACTCATGGTCACCGTGCCGCGTTGCGTCCATGTGCCATCTGCCCCGGTCGACGAGGTGTAGCCGGTAAACACATCGCCCGCGCGTTCGACTTTCACAAATGCAGGCGGCGACACGCCACTCGATTGGGTGCTGTCCGCGTAGGAGGCGGTTGATGTTCGGCGTTGAAAGGCCCAGCCACCGGTCGGCTGCAACATCATGTACGCATAACGCGAATCGGCGTCCAACGTCTCGCGAATCATCACACCAGCCTTCGCCCATTCGTCGGTATATTCCATCGATTCCACTTGTGCGCTGAGCACGCCGTCGCCAGACTGGGTGGTATACACAAAATGGAATTCATCGCTCGTGCCCCAGATGTCTGAGCCGGATGCATTGATCGTCCATGTGCCTGATGCGTTCGCACTGCTTCCGGCAATGCCCACATCACCGATGTCGATGCCGGTGAGCGATGTGCTACCACTGCCCGTGTTGTCAGCGGCCCAGTTGATCGCTCGTTGAAGCAACGTCTGGCCATCCGAGGTCAAATCATCGAAATCAAAATCATCCATCGAGACGGGGAGCAACACACGTCGCCCCAGCGCGGCCGTACTGTTTTCCAACGTATCTCCGGTATCTACGACGACGAGCATCGGGTTGGATGCCGCTTCTTTTTCCGCCAGAACAGTAGCCCCGCTGGCCATGGTTCCACCATGAGTTCGCATCGATTGCGAGGGTGACACAATAGCCAATGTGCCCGTTGAAAAGACGGAGGTGATGTAATGGCTGTTATCAACAATGTCGATGACATTGCTCGAAGTGGAACCACTATCCTGGCTCGTCACTTCCAGTGCGTCGTTACAATACCCCTCTTCGCACACCACACCCACGGTCGTTGAAGTTAACTTCGTCCCGATAGAACCTGACGAACAGGTCTCGGAGATGTACGCCACAGAAGCGGTCGCCAACGCAGTGGTATATTCCAACAACGAAGCGTTATCGTCGATGTATTCCACGGTGTAACCCCATGATTCAAACAGCGCGGCTTTTTTCGTGTCATCCGTTTCAGGGCTCGAACCATTGCCTACCGCAAAAAGAATAATACCGGTAAATTCATCGCCGTCACCGCCGGGTGTGATGACCGCTTCGACGGTATGCGTGACGCCTTGATAGGTGCCCACGCTGGTCAAGGTCAAGACATCGGTTTCGTCATCGGTCAGGTCGCCATCACCTTCCGTGCCCGAGGTGCCGATCGAACCATCACCATCAAGGTCTTCGCCATCTTCGCCATACACGGTGAACGTGCCGCCCCCAAACGCTTGGGCATCCACCCATGCGCTGCCGTGCGTGTAGTCAGTGCGCCAATTGTCATTATCACGCACATGTTGTGCCACAATGCTTAACCCGGATTCGGCAATCACACGAGCCCGCGCGTGTCGATTGACATTCATACTGATGCCCGCAGCGGTTCCTTGACTGGCGAGGAATCCTACACTCAGGGTCGCCGCCAGCGCCACCGCCATCATCACGAGAATCAACGCCAAACCTCGCTGGGCTTGGCGTGTTTGCACCAGCCATCGGTGTGTATTTCGACGAATACTTCGACGTGTGTTTCGGCGTGTGTTTGTGTGTTTCATCGCGTTATTCATTTCTCAATGACACGGTACCAATCACCGTATCCGATACATCACCATCCGCCAGTGTCAATCGATAACTGACCAGGCGGGCGGCTTGAGGATCAACATTATCAAGCGTAAACGTCACCGCGGTGATATCCCCGCCCCACGTAACGCCGGGAAAATTCAAACCACCAATCGCAGTTTGCAACACGGTCCAGAAATCATCCGTCAACTCAAATTCCAGATCGAGCAATTCGAGCGCGACGTCAGAAAGTCCCAGCGGAAAACTCGCAATATTAAAATTCAGAGAATCAGTCGCACGACTGTATTGAACCAATCGCAATTCCGAGAGATTCGGTTTTTCATTTTCACGCGTGTCTGCCATCCACAACACCAAATAGTCCACATCGGCCGATGCGTTATAGCCTGATTCCAAGACCATTTTGCTCGATCGGATCGCGGCATCCAATCGTGATGCAATGGTTTTCTGTTTGACCAGTACCCCCAGCATTTCCTTGTTGGTCGTGGTGCCATACGACGTGGCAACCAACATGGACATCACCGATGTTCCAATCAACGCGGTCGCCGCCAGTGCCAACATCAACTCAATAAACGACAAGCCCGCAGCACGATGAATTCGCCGACGGGATGACCGTTCAAGCCTGGTTGTGATTCGCGTGGCCAATGTTTGGTAGTAGTTCATGAGGACATTCATGACGAGGTTGGCTCCGGGACAAAACGAGTCAGCGTCCATTGCCGATCGTTGGCATCAGTGACCGTGATGGTGATCGTGAGTCCGTTGATATCACCGCCCAGATCGGAAACGGTTAATGGATCCACGACGATCGCCACGGACCGCGCAAATTTGGTGTAGTTGTCGACATAAGCCAGCCCGGCAATGTCCGCGATCGTGCCAACCGATTCGCTGTAGCCGTCGTAGTCCTGCATGTCGTCGAAGGTATCGCGGGTGGACTCGCTATCTGGCGAAGATGGATCGGCGTAGGGATGCGCCAGTATTTCGTCCATCATCGCTTCCAAAAGTTGGGTGGCTCGCAATTCATGAACTGCCTCATAGGTCTGCGTTTGCCCAACCGTAATCGCTTGTGATATCGCAGCGACAGCGACCGCTAAAATCACCGAAGCGATCAATGTCTCAGCCAGCGTAAAGGCCGTACGAATCCCACGGGGTGGCGATTCGCGTAATCGAACACATTGGCGAAAGGGATTGCGCATGATGAATTCACACTCGCTCGGAGCGGCTCCGTAATAGTCTGTCTTTTTTCAATATCGTCTGGTTTTCAGTGCCGATTAAGCCGATCGTGGCGATTGCCGTCGTTAATAATGATTCATTCCCACTCGCGTCAAACAAGCCGCACGCGTATTTGGCCGATATCAGTCTTGATGGCTATGAGTTACCTCACCCCATTCACAACATCGCCGCCTACCACGCGAAAAATTTCGCAGCTAGGTTCGCGGCCAACATCATGGCAACGTCCGAAAACAAATCGGTCGCAGCACGCTCACGGCCTGACCATGATCGAGATGATGATGGTCGTGTTGATCCTGGCGATCGCTGGGGCGCTGGCGATCCCGCAATTCGGCAGCACCGAACTGGCCAAGTTACGCGCCGCCGCCGAGATGGTCGCCGCTGATATTGCGTTTGCCAAAATCGATTCATTGGCACACGGCGATGACCCGCGCGTCATCGTGTTTGACAGCACCAACGAGCGTTATCACATTGCCGCTCAATCCGATCCGAGCACACCCTTGACCAATCCGGTGGGCCAAACGCCATACATGACCACATTCGGCCAAGGCCGCGCCAACGCACTGAGCAATGTTGAGATCGACAGCTACTCGCTCGACGGCGATGACATGGTCGGGTTCGGTCTGTTCGGCCAACTCGATCAAACCGACGATGCGACGATCACGCTATCAGCCGACAGCGCAACCATGATCATCACGATCGACGCGACAACCGGCACCACCACCATTTCTTCGCCGTAACCTCACCCATTCATCTGCCGTTACTCAAGCCATAACCGCTTGCTGTAACTGCAAGTTGTAGCCCCACCTTAAATCGCCAGGCCTTCGGCCCATCCGCGCGTTCAAACATTTCTGATAGAATTTGCCCCCCATGCCCCCCCAAGTACCCCAGCCTGATCGGCTCACGACGGGCTTTGGTTTATTGATAAAATTTTCTGTTTACTTTCGCTCGGATGAGTGCTTTTATGAATACAAAAGACCGTGCCACTATTGCGACCGAGGCCGCCGTTGCCTTGGAAAATTTTGCCGAACGCGCCCAGGACACCTCGGCGGTCGTCGGTTTCGACGGGTTTGTCGATTCGATTATCAACGTGGTCGACAAGCGATTTGATCGCGAACGTTACGACGCGGTAAAAACCATCGACCTTTTTGGCCAACGTGTGATTGATGCCTCAGGCGAAAGTACCAATTTTGAACTGGTCGTGGAACGACGCAAGCTCGGCGGCAACGGCCCAATCATGGCCAATGCATTTGCCAGCGTGGGGTTGATGACAACGTATATCGGGGCCTTGGGTCGACCGCAGGTTGACGAAGTGTTCAAAGAATTTTCACACAAGGCCGAGTGCATCTCATTGGCTGCTCCCGCCACGACCGATGCGTTGGAGTTTGAAGACGGCAAGCTCATGCTGGGCAAATTGCAAAGCATGGAAGAAGTGAATTGGGAACGCATTGACGAAGTGCTGGGCAACGATACGTTTTTACAGATGGTCACCAATGCGGCAATCGTGGCAATGGTGAACTGGACGATGCTACCTGCGATGAATGAAATATGGCGGGCCATGTTAGCGCGATTAACACCGGACCCGATGCCCCGCCCACGGTATTTTTTCGACCTGGCTGATCCAAGTAAACGCACGATGGAAGACCTGGGCGAAGCGTTGGGATTGATTGAACAGTTTCAGAATTTCGGTGATGTGATCATCGGGCTCAATCAGAGCGAAGCCGAACAGGTGGCCCTGGCGTTGGCGCTGGAGGTGGACACGCAACCGGAATCGATGGCCGCCGCGATTCGGGAAAAAATGAACGTCGCCATCGTCGTGGTACACCCACGCACCGGGGCCGCAGCGGCCGATGCCAACGGAACCGCGATTTTCAAGGGCCCGTTTGTGAAAGAGCCTAAAATTTCAACCGGCGCGGGCGACCATTTCAATGCGGGATTCTGCCTGGGCCAAATCGCAGAGCTGGATCTGGCGGGCAGCCTGTGCGTAGGCACCGCCACCAGCGGGTATTATGTACGAAATGCCGCGACGCCTGACCTGAGCGAATTGGCGGAATTCTGCCGAAAATTGCCGCCGCCGGAATAATGGTCAACCGCCCCCCTGCGTTTGAACTGGTATTTCAGCAGCAAGCGTCAGCTTTTCAACGGCGTGTCCCCAGTATGTGAACCCACAGTAAACAGGCTCGACACCAGCCGAGCCAGAGCCGACAATGGCCAACGATATGACATCAGCGACATCATCATCAGGTTTTCGTTCAAAAAAGAAGGACGCGGCTGGACCGACCGACGTGGGCCAATTGCTGGGGAAACTGCCGCCCGCGTCCCTGGAAAACGAAGTCGCATTGCTCGGTGCGATGCTGGTCGACAACCGCATGATTGGCGATGTGATCCAGGTGCTCAACAGCTCCGAGGATTTTTATAAGCAGGGACACGCGGCTCTGTATGACGTGTTGGTCGAGATGTACGATCGCAATGAGCCGATCGAAATGCCGCAACTGACGCAGCGCTTGCGCGATCGCCAAATACTCGATCAAGTCGGCGGCATCGAATACATCATCGAATTGGCTGAAGCCTGTCCAGTCGCGACCAGCGCGCCGTACTACGCACAAATTGTTCGTGAAAAATCATTGCTGCGGCGCTTGATCGATTCGGCCGCGACGATTCTGGACGAGGCATACAGTTCAAGCGAGCCCGTGGCAGAATTATTAGATCGGGCTGAGCAGGCCATTTTTCAATTGGCAGAATCGCGGACCGATTCGGAAGCCACACAATTGCAAGCGTTGTTACAGGAACTGTACGCTCAACTGGAAGTGCAAGACGGGCGTGACGTTTCAGGTTTGGCTACCGGTTATTTCGAATTGGATGAAATGACCAGCGGTTTACAAGGCGGGGAATTGATCATTGTGGCCGCTCGTCCATCGATGGGTAAAACCGCGCTGGCGATTAACATCGCCGAACACGTGGCCGTTTCGTTACGGCAATCGGTGGCGGTGTTCAGCCTGGAAATGAGCAAGCAACAACTGACGCAACGTTTGCTCTGTTCACGCAGCGGTGTGGATTCGCAACGACTGCGGCGAAACATGCTCAACGAACAGGACTGGGAAAAACTGCAATTCTCCGTGGGCGAACTGTCGGACGCACCGTTGTATATCGATGACACGCCGGGCTTGTCGTTGCTGGCGTTGCGTGCCAAAGCCAGACGATTGGCGGCACGGCATGATCTTCAGATGATCGTGATTGACTACCTGCAACTCATGAACGCGCCGGGCGCTGAATCGCGTCAGCAGGAAGTGACGAAACTGTCGATGGGCATCAAAGCGTTGGCCCGTGAATTAGACGTGCCGGTAATTTGTTTGAGTCAGTTAAATCGTGGCCCGGAATCGCGCGAAGGCCACCGGCCGCGCATGAGCGATCTGCGTGAATCGGGATCGATCGAACAGGACGCGGACGTGGTGATGATGTTGCATCGCGAAGATTATTATCATCGTGGCGAGCCGGATTACACGGATACGAATGTGTCGGAATTGATTCTCGCCAAGCAACGTAACGGGCCAACGGGAACAGTGAAACTGGTATTCGATGGCCAGACGACGCGATTCAAGAACCCCGCAGCAGGATCGATCGATTAAGCGTCAGCCGTCCGAATCGGCGCGTGCGATGGGTGATGATGATTTGATGGTGAATTGATTGGCGTTGAGCGTTGATTTGGCCGATAAATGGGCCATGACAACAACCCAAACGATAAGCGATGAACTGATGACAGCCCTGGCCGCGGTGCGACAAGCCTCCTTCGTGTGTCAAGCGGTACAAGGTCGGTTAGTCAGTCCAGAAACGATTGAGAAAAAAGATAAGAGCCCGGTGACGGTGGCGGATTTTGCGTCGCAGGCGGTGGTGTGTGCGCTGCTGGGCGAGGAAGCCCAGGTGGTGGGCGAAGAAGATGCCAAGGAACTGCGTGGCGATGAGCGTGTGTTGAATGCGGTGGTGGAACAGGTGAGCCAATCGATGGGCAAGCCGGTGTCGGTGGAAACCGTGTTGAGTTGGATCGATCGCGGTGGCGCCGCAGCACCGGCGGACGGCCGTTATTGGACGCTTGATCCGATCGATGGCACGAAAGGTTTTTTACGGGCTGAACAATACGCGGTGGCGTTGGGATTAATCGAAAAAGGCCAGGTCATTGCAGGCGTGCTGGGTTGTCCAAATTTGCCAAACCATCGAGGCGGCAAGGGTGCGTTACTGATTGCCGAGCGTGGGCGCGGCGCAGCGATCCTGACGTTGGATGATGAAATTTCGGCCCAGGAACCGGTGGCGATCCGTGTGAGCGATCTGGTTGATCCGTCGGCAGCACGGTTCTGTGAGTCCGTTGAATCCGGGCATAGCGATCAGGACCAGTCGGTGCAGATTGCCAAGGCCCTGGGCATCACGACCGAGCCAGTGCGGATGGATAGTCAGTGCAAGTACGCGACGGTGGCACGTGGCGAAGCGCAGATTTATTTGCGATTACCGACCCGTCCGGGCTATGAAGAAAAAATCTGGGACCACGCGGCGGGTCTGATTGTGGTTGAGGAAGCAGGTGGTACGGTAACGGATATCACGGGCAAGCCGTTGGATTTCGGCCAGGGCGGGACATTGAAAGCCAACCGTGGCGTCGTGGCCACCAATGGGCCGATTCACGATCAGGTGATCGCAGCGATCGCCAAAACATCGTGAACCTAAACATCATGAACCAAAACGTCGTGATCTGATCGCCAGTAACAAAAAAACTGATGCCCTACCGTGATCCTGTCCCGCGACCTTACAATGGTGGCATGGACTACGAAAACACCAACACCAACGATCGCGAACAACGTGCCAATTGGAATCGCCCTGCCGGGGTGCGCGTGGTGATGTGCGTGATGTGCGCGATATGGCTATGCGGTGTTGGATTGTTAGGCAGCAGCATGGTGGGCTGTCAGGAGCGCGTGGTGCGAAGCACTGCATATGGCAGTGACTCGGCGGGGGCCGCGCGCGATGGGCAATCAACCCAGTTCATTGTTGAGGATATCAACCCGCCGACGAAAAAACGTCGGGGATTTTTCGACAAGCTGTTCGGGGGCATCAAGGATATGGGCGAGGAAGAACCGGCCAAGCCAACGAAGCCGGGGTATCGCGCGTATTGATACGTATGGTTGCGTATGGTTGCGTATGGATGCGGCTTGATTTACGGTTTGTTCCAATCAGTGTGACCGCCCCACGATGATCGTCATGCGGAACATGATTAACCATATTAACCATGACAGAATTGCCACCGCCCAAACCGATTGATGCGAGTCATGCGCCCGGCGACAAGGGCGATTCTGTGGCGCCGCAAAAACCGGCTCGGCAAACTCGCGTCACCAAGGCTGCTACGTCGAAACCGATTCGGGCATCGTCGAGTATGTTGGGATGTAGCGGTTCATTGATGTGTGTGATGAACGTGCTCGGGTTGCTACTGACCGGATTGGTCGTGGTGGGTTCGCGGTATGTGGTGCTGCCGGTTTATCAGGATCAGCAATTGCCGATACCGACGTTTACACGGGTGTTTTTCAGCGTGCCAGCGTGGGCGATCGGGCTGACGGTGATCGTGCTGGCCGCGTTGCTGGTGGCCAAACAGGCGATGATGCGACGCAAGGGGTGGGCGTTGGTGATCGAAATTGTGGTGACCGCGTTGACGTCGGTGCTGATCGGGGCTTATGCGGTAGCGATGGTGCTGCCGATCGTGGGATTGATGCAACAATTGAGCGTGCCGTGACGGGAGCGGGCGATGGCCCTATGATATTCGCATGATTCTGCTCATCGACAATTACGATAGTTTCACCTACAACCTGGTGCAGCGCATTGGCGAGTTGGATGCGACACTGGATTTACAGGTAGTGCGCAATGACAAGATCACCGCTGAACAAGCGGTGGCGATGGGACCGACGCATGTAATTGTGTCGCCGGGACCGTGCACGCCGAACGAGGCGGGCGTGTCGTGCGATGTGATCAAGGCGTTTGCGGGTCAGGTGCCGCTGCTGGGTGTATGCCTGGGACACCAGAGCATTGGCGCGGTGTATGGCATGACGGTGGCGAGGCATCACACGTTGATGCATGGCAAGACGAGCGAGATCTATCACGACGGACGCGGCGTGTTTGAGGGATTACCGAATCCGTTTGTGGCCACGCGATATCACAGTCTGGTGGTGACGTTGGAGACGTTTGATGCTGAACGTTTTGAAATCACCGCATGGACACAGCGTGACGAGGAGCCGGGCAAGCCTTATGAAATTATGGGAATGCGTGCGAAGGCGGGCGTGTTCGGCACAGCGCCGTTGGAAGGATTGCAATTTCATCCGGAAAGTTTTTTGACGCTGGATGGGCCGAAGATGTTGTCGAATTTTTTGGGACTGGGAGGGTTGGGGTTGGGCGCTGAGCCGCAAGCGGCAGGTACGGTGTAAAAGTTTGACTGTGGGCTGGTGGCGAACAAGGTGAACAACCATGGGCGGACGCGCGTTGCTATTGGTGGCCATCGGGTTATTGGCGATCGGTGTGTTTTACTATTCGTTCGACCTGCGTGGCATACCGTTTATCAATGAAACCATCGCGGGCTACCTGCGCCGATGGGGTGCGCTGGTTGCATTTGGGTTGTCACTATTGATGTCACTGGTGACTTTGGTGGTGGCAGAAAAACGCGGATTTTTCCCGGTTTTTTCAGTGTTTGTGGTGGGCACACTGGATGTGTTGTCACTGATCGGGATGGTGGGCCGATGGTGAATCTGGTCTGATACGGATTACGAAAAATACTCGCGCGTAGATTTTTATTAGCTCCCGGTGAATACCGGGAGTTTGTGTGAAGGGAAATTTGAGGCCGCGCGAGTTTTTAATGGGATGGGTGTGATGATAGATTAGCCGCCGCCCTTGGGCGGCGCGAAGCTCGCGTCAAACATATGCCGTTGCGCCGCCATAAAGGCGGCGGCTAACGTGCGAGTTCATAACTAGGATGCGTATCAGTGCATGATGGCAAACATGGATCAAGTTCAAGACCAGACGCCGACTTCGTTGAGGGTGTAACTGATGCCGACTGAATCCTTGGTGTTGGTGCCGCCGTTGGAACCGTCGATGGTGATGGCGCTATAGCCCGAGGCGTAGAGGATGTAATTGCTGCCGACGAGTTGGCCGAAGTTGGTTCGGCCGGTGAAATGGTCATTGCCAGCAGAATCGAATAACGTGGCCGTGTCGGTGCCTGCGCCGGAAGTGCGGTACGTGTTGACCTGTTCATAGCTGGACGCGTAGCGGTAAAAGCCAAGGCTTGACGACATGTCGGAAAAGGTGGGCATGCCCCGGAACGTATCGTTGCCGGAGGTGTCGTAAAACTCAGCGAAGTCATTGCCGCCGAAGATGGCGTAACTGTTGGTGCGTTCGTAGCCGGAGACGTAGCGGTAGAGTCCGCCGGTGGTGATGTCGACAAAGGGTTCAAAACTGCGGAGGCTATCGTTGCCTGGCGTGTCGTAGAGTTCAGCCAGATCGTCGCTGCCGCCGTTAACGGCATAGCTGTTGACTTGGCCATAGCCGGACGCGTAACGCGTGTTACCGGCGAATGTGCCGTTGGGGGAGGCGATGGAGGTGTGGGATTGGAAACTGGCCAAGCGGTCGTCGCCATCGGTGTCATAGATTTCGGCAAAGTTGGTGCCGCCGAAGATGGCGTAGCTGTTGGTGCGTTCGAAGCCGGTGACATAGCGATAGGTGCCAGCACGCGAGCCAGTGGAGGTGCTCATGTCGGAGAAATCGCCGAAGCTGCGGAACTGATCGTTGCCATCGGTGTCGTAAATTTCGGCGAAGTCGTCAGCCCCACCGTTAACGGCATAGGCGTTGTAGCGATCGAAATTGGATGCATACCGACTGCCCGCCCCGCTGCCACCGGAGATGCGGGTCATGACCGAAAAATCGGGGAATGCCTGGAAGGTGTCGTTGCCAGTGGAATCCCACCACTCGGCAAAATCGTTGGTTCCGCCGGAGGTGCCGTAGGCATTGATGCGGTCAAAACCCGTCACCTTGACATAGCGGACGACGGACGCGCCGACGGAACTCATGTCGGAAAATTCCGGGAAGTGACGCAGGTGATCGTTGCCATCGGTGTCGTAGATTTCAGCGAAGTCGTCAGCCCCGCCGTTGTCGGCAAAGACATTGATGATGCCGAAGCCGATGCCGGTGTTGGAATAGCCGGTGCCTGACAAACGCGACCATGTGGGGAATGCGACGAAGGTGTCGTTGCCGTTTGAATCGTAGAATTCGATGATGTCATCTGCGGTGTTGCCGCGAGCGGTGATGGCATCAGTGCCGGTGGCGGTGACGGTAAACCCATTGCTGAAAAATGCAATCGAGCCGTTGGCATAGAGCTTGGCGGTGTCCGCCAGACTGGAGCCGGTGATGTCTGCCGTGTCGCTACCACTGCCCATCTCGGCCAGGATGGAAGTGACTTGAGCAGTGGTGAATGTTTGCGAGTTGCCGTTGTAGGTGACGGTGATCGAGCCGGAGCTGGCGTCGACGGTCAGTGAATCATCACCCGCAGTGCCGGGTAATGTCAAGGCTTGGTTGTTGAGCGAATACCACGTGGAACCGCCGATGGCGAACGTGAAGTTGGCTTCATCAGGATCGTTGGTGGGGATGGTGATGGTCGCGGTGTGTCCGCCGACGCCGGTGGGTTGATAGGTGGCGGTGAACGTGGCGGTGTTGTTTTCAATGCTCAACTGCGTGATGCTGAACTGGTTGGCATTGGCACCGCTGAGTTGGACCTGTGGATCGCCCAACAATTGCAACGAGTCAAACCCAATGTTCTGCACGGTGTATGTGCGGGTGAGGGTTTGGCCCACAGCAACCTGGCCGAAGCCGGTATGATCGGCAATGGTCGGCGTGGTGTCGTTGTGAGTAATGTCGGTGCTGTTGCCAAGCACACGGATGTCGGGCGCTAGACGTTCGACCTCAAAAATAAGCGTTGCATTACCGGGAATAGAAGGTGGACTGCCGCTGGCACCATAAGCCAAATCCGCAGGAATGATCAACAGGCGTTGCTCGTTGAACTGCAGATTGAGCATGCCAAGTTCCCACCCCTGAATCACTGAGTTGTTCCCAAGCGTAAACGAAAATGGCTGCCGTCCCGGATTCAATGAGCTATCAAATTTCGCGCCGTTGAGCAGGTAGCCCGTGTAGTTGACGACGATGGTTTCGCCTGTGTTTGATGAATCGCCAGCACCTGCTGCGAGCTGTGCGGAATGCAGACCGGAACCAAGGTTGGTGGTATTGATGCCGGTGCCGGTGATGTCGAAGGTGTAGATCGATTCGTCGGGGTCGTTGCTGGTGATGGTGATGGTCGCGTTGCGAGCGCCGGTGGCTGTTGGATCAAACGACACAGTGAACGTCGTGGTACCCGCTGCTGCGACGGTGGCATTAGGACTAGCGGTGATGGAGAAGTCTGAAGTCGCGGCACCGGAGACGGTCACGTTGCTCAGATCAAGCTGCGTGTCGCCGACGTTTTGAATGGTGTAGGTTCGCGTGATTGCGCCGGTACTCAAACCGTAGTAGCCGTAATCGGTGTAGTCATCGCGTGATGGCGTGGTATCGCCTGAAGCAATGGTGACGCCCGCTGATGCACTGCCGGTGACGACGTTGGCCACGACGTTGATATCAGCGGTCAGTAAGACGCGCGACTCAAGTGGATCGAGAAACAAGCGTGCGCGTTGCATGCGTGCGTCGTCATCATGAACGGACCACAACTGACGCACACGCTGGCCAAATCGGCTAATAAAATCCAACATTAGATGCTTATCCTTTTTATCGCTCGTCACGACATGTCATCGCACGTCGTTGGGTTGTCGTTGGGTTGTCATGGTGGATGCCCCCACCCAGGCTTCGCTCATGCGTTGCACAACCATACCGATCCCACCACTGACTTCGAATCCCACCATGCCGCCATGTTTGAATACACCCGAAATCCTACTGTAACTATACCACACAAGCGCCCCAAAGACATGGCGTGAACAAGAAAAAAAGCCCTCACACTGGGTGAGGGCTTAGACGTGCAAAACAGGATTTTACCGTGGCCAGCCAACCTGTTGCAGGCTTGCCACGATCGATACTTTACTGCAATTGCTGCCAGTACTCGCTGGGCATATCCAATGCCAGTTGCAACGCACCAGTCGCACCGGAGAACAGTGGCTCTTCCACCACCGTCACCGTACCACCGCCGACGGTATCCAAACCATCTTCGATGCGTTTGTTCAGGCCACGAATCTGACCACCACCGCCTGAGAGCAGGATGTTGTGACGCAGTTTTTCCTGGAACTCAGGATTGAACGTCGACACCAGTTTATGAATGCCATCGAGAATCGGCTGCACGATAATCGAGCACGCATCGCGCATCAGTTGCGTAATGTCATGATCGGTCGGCTTACCATCGACCGGGATCTTCACCACGATCGCATCCTTCGTGTCGGACACATAGCCGTACTGTTCTTTGAATTTCTTACACATGTTGACCGTCAGTTGCGCGGTCGGATATTTTTCCATGATCAGGTCGTGCAACTTCTGATCAATCGCATCGCCAGCAATCTTGAGCGACACCTGATCCTCATCGGCGGGCACCGTACCGTGCATACGCGCCAAGTCAGTCGTGCCTGCACCGATGTCGATCACCATCACGTCGGCGAGCATTTCCATGCCATAGGCCACCGCGAAAGGTTCGGACACGATCATCACACTGTCGAGCACTTCTTTGCATGCTTCCAAAATGGCTTTCTTATTTTTGATGGTAGCCTGGGATGGCACACCGACCACGCCGTACAACACTTCATCGCGTGATGGCTCAACCAGATTAACCAGATGCTTAATCAGGTGCGTTGCGGCCA
The DNA here is from genome assembly GCA_030426385.1 of Phycisphaerae bacterium. Taxonomy (GTDB): domain Bacteria; phylum Planctomycetota; class Phycisphaerae; order Phycisphaerales; family Phycisphaeraceae; genus JAUHYI01. Next base: position 3,140 of record JAUHYI010000097.1, on the reverse strand, counting down.
ACAGGTTTTTGTCATGCTCGTTCTGCGATGAACCGCCGTCGTCGTCGGTGTACTTGATCACACCTTTTTCCAGCGGACGATACAGATCCAATGCCAGACGATTTTCCAACGCATGTCGGCCATAGATGATGTCAGCTTTCAACATCTTCTTACTGACCGCGTCTTTGGGATAGCCGACGTAAGATTCCATCATCTTGCGAACGCCGTTGCTTCCAACGATCGCGCTTCGGCTTGTCCCCAGGTCGATACCCAGCAGCAACGCGCTGGCGACCTCACCGCTGTCCTCTTCGCCACTGGCATAGATCGGCTTGCCGGGCACGGGTTTGGGGCGTGGTTTACCGGAATTTCCTGCATTTTTGTCTGATTCTGCCATCACAAATGTCTCCTGTGTGTTCTCTCTCTAGGCTGAAATTAAAATCGGATTACGAACCAGCACCTGGGCTGGGGGGGGGATTGGCTGTTGAGGTTGATCCTGGTGACGCTCCCGATGCGGGCGACTTGGCGCCTGCAGGCAAGGCGGGTTTTCCTGCAGATGATGCCGGGGCTTCACGGACAAGTTCAAGGTTGGTTTTGAAAATTTCCAACAACACTTCGTCGTTGGCGCTATCACGTTCGCCGCGTCGTTGGACCATGCCATGGCGTGGTCGCATGGAACCGCCGCCTGCGCCGCTTAGCCGACGAATCTGCATGTTCATCGAGGCCATCGCGGACTCGAGTTGCGTCACAACGCCAGTCAGCCGTGATATCTGTGCTTCCAAGGCGACGGTTGAGCCTGACGCCTGGGTGCTGATGTTCTGATTGTTCTCGAACATCTTTTCAAGGGCTTCGGAAACGCGCTCGCGTGTTTGTTCGCTGTTGTCTTCGCGCGTCAGACTTTGAGCCAACACGCGATCAACCACTTGCTTAACGCGATCGCGAATCTTGGCACGATCCAAGACCCAGACATTTTTACCCTTGTAGCGCTGTGTCAGATCGTCCATGCGCACTTGCGTCGCACTTGAATCCAGCGCCGATTCCAATTGATCTGCCACCTGCCCGGTCGGTCCGGGATTCGGGAAAAAATTTCCCGTCTTCGGATCAGGCCACAACGCTTCGGCCACAATCGCATTCTGGGCCATCACGTCGTAGGCAATGGCCTCAGTCGGGGCAGTCACATGCCCCTCTACGGGTTTGCCAGTCTGCCTGTTTAATCCTTTGAAACGGTAACGCAAGGGCAAACATCCTCTTTCCGACAACAATCCGCGATACCGGAACATCCGGCACGCCCTGGGGACTGACGTGATCATTGCCATCGGCCAATCTATCGCTCGCCTTTTGCAAACAGGCGCACAAACGGCTCTTGACAATCCCCTCCCACTTTTCCCCGGCAGTATTTCCCCACAACACTTTTACTCTAGCTTGCCCAACACCCTGCCACTCGGTTTGAATGGAAAAAGGTATGGCGATTCCTGCTTTTTTATGGCAGAAAAATGCCCCGGCGGCTACGAATCATACTATGCCAACCGTGGATTCGGAAACTTTTGACCATGATGTTTTGACTATCGGACCTACCGCCCGCCCTCTAACCCCCTTAACCCTCACAACCCCCCCCCACTTCCCCCCCCACATTCCCCCCACATTTCCTCCGTGTTTCCTTCGCGTTTCATGTGCTCCCACATATTCCTCGGTATTACTCGGTAGCCCCCCGCAACCCTCACATGTTTTCCCTTGGCTTCTCCAAACGCAACACCAGCTTGCGGTACGTACGCTCCACGTAATCCCCCGTTAGCCGCCGCCCTTGGGCGGCGCGAGGATAAGGGATTTGTTGACGGTGACGCGTCGCCCAAGAGCGACGGCTAATACCAATCCCGTTAAAAACTCGTGCGGTCTACATTTTCCCCTCACACAAACTCCCGGTATTCACCGGGAGCTAACATGATTCTGATACCAATCCCATAAAAGATACGCGCGTTATTCATAGTTAGCCGCCGACCTTGGGCAGCGCGAAATGTGCGCTAAACAAACGTGCGCTAAACATAGATCGTGACCGTCGCGCCGCCATAAAGGCGGCGGCTAACGCGCGAATTATTCTCGGGATTGGTATTAACGCGAGTGTTTATCGTAATCCGTATAACGCACGAGTTCTATGCGGATTGGATATCACATACTGCTTGCGTGCTTCTCACGCGGTTCATTGACGCATGTGTGAAGCCGACATCTATATAAACAACATAAACAACAACGATAGCCGTGATAACTGCAATAATCACGATAACCACGGCCCGATCGCGCAACAGGCATCGCAACACCAAAACCCGTAAACAATCCCACCCCTTGCGAACCAACTCAAATCCCGGTTAAGGGTTCCAGACTCAGTTCAGCCAATCGGCCGTCGGGCAATGGAATCATGCCACGCCACACGCCACCCAGTTCGGGCAACAAATCCACCGGCTCGATCACTTGCTCCAAAGGCAAACGTGTTACTTCTGGATGCGACAGGTTCTTGATTTCACTCGGCTTGACCAATTGGATGGCCAGATGATCGTTTGGTATCGCCAACGTGAGGGCACCGCCCAGGTTCACCTGATCGCCATCCACCGTCAACGGCACCATCCCCAGCGACACATCGATCACCGGCTCATAGCGACTGAGGTCGATCGGTTGCCCGGGCCCCATCGACACCACGCCTTCGTAGACTGCAATGCTCATGCGATACGGACCTGATGCGTTTTTGATGCGCTGTCGATAGACCATCTGACGCGCGGTCTGCCATTCGCTGGCAATCGATCCAGGCGACTGATCCGGCAACCGTCGCAAAGCTCGGGCCACGCCGATCGCGGCTCGTTCATCGCCGCCTGCCGAGGCCACCATCGCGGCCACTGCACCGATCGCCAAATCCTCGTCGCTCGAAGGCACTAATTCCAACAGCTCCGCTTCGTTGTTCATCGCATTCACCCACAAGGCCGCATCTGGCAACGTGCCTTCGCTAACCTGTTGGGCAAACCACGAAGCAACGTTCGACGTTTGTAACCGATGACGCAACAAGCCGACGACTGCGGGCGGTGTGCGATCCTTGATGTTTTTATACAAGCGTCGGCCAAATTCATGACGATCGCCATAAGACAGGGCTTCGACCGCTCCACGAATATCCCGACCGCTTC
>JAUHYI010000096.1 GCA_030426385.1 Phycisphaerae bacterium | reverse complement strand
CGGGGCCTGGAGTTTACGAAGCAGAGATGCCGGTGGCATCGACGGGCAGTTATATGGTGAACGTGTTTGCGAAGTCGGCCGACGGACAACCGCAGGCGGTGTTTGGTGGCGTGACGCAGGCACCGGGGCCGGAGTTGCGATCGTTTACATCGAACCGTGCGTTGCTGGAAAGAATCGCAGCGCTGGGGGGCGGTGAGGTTCTGGATCCATCGCGTCCGACGCAGGCGAATTTGTTTAGTCGAGAATCAGTGACGCCGACGCGCGCGGTTCGTCCGATGTGGCGGGAATTGATGGTGGGGTTGTTCGTGTTGCTATTGCTGGATGTGGCGTGTCGTCGGGTTGCATGGGAGCCCGCGGCGATCGGGCGGTGGTTGCAATTGCGGTTTGGTCGTTTGCGCAGTGCGCGTGATGCTGAGCAGGCGACGCAGACGTTGGCGGCGCTGAAAGAAGCGCGAACACGTGGGAAAGCCCAGGCGAAGGATGATGTGATCAAAGGAAAAGGCGCTGCGGTCGAGGCCGGACCTGCGCGGACGCGAAAGTTTGAGCCGGCACGCGGGTTCAAAGCGAGCGGTGATCTGGCGTCGGCTGTGGGTGGTGCGACGAAGACGGACGCGGTGCGCGTGGTTGAGGATGTTAGTGAGAAGGCGGCGGTGAATGAGGGGCCGATGACGAGTCGTTTGCTGGATGCGAAACGGCGAGCACGCGAGCGGTTGAGTGAAGGGGACGAAGATGGGGCATAACCAAGAAGCGAACATAGCCATGAGCCAAGAAAAATTTGAATCATGAATCGATAGAGCGGACAGAGAAATGTGACGGAGTCTGTTGGGGGAAGGTTTGGAACGGTTTGATTGAATAATAAGGAGCGATGTGATGGCTGATGAAAATACCTCGGCAGCGGGTGGTAACGCGAATAGTGATGTTTTGGCGCAGGCCGATGCGTTTCGTAAGGCCTATGCGCAGGTGCGTGAACAAGTCACGCGGATGATCGTGGGCCAGGATGAGATTATTGATGGTGTGCTGACGTGTTTGTTTGTGGGGGGACATGCATTGCTCGAAGGCGTGCCGGGTTTGGGTAAAACGTTGTTGATTCGATCGCTGTCGGAAGCGTTGAGCCTGCATTTTTCGCGAATTCAGTTTACGCCTGACCTGATGCCTGCGGATATTACGGGGACCACGATTGTGGTTGAAGATCAGGCGACAGGATCGCGTGATTTTCAATTTCGCAAAGGGCCGATTTTTGCGGAGATCGTGCTCGCGGATGAAATCAACCGTGCGACGCCGAAGACGCAAGCGGCGATGCTCGAATCGATGCAGGAAAAAAGCGTGACGGTAGGCGGGACGACGTATCCGATGGCCAAACCGTTTTTCGTGATGGCGACGCAGAACCCGATCGAACAGGAGGGAACGTATCCATTGCCCGAAGCGCAACTGGACCGGTTTTTCATGAAATTGGAAGTGGGCTATGCGTCACGCGCAGACATGCACGAGATATTGAAGCGAACAACGATGGCCAGTAGTCCAACGATTGATCCAGTCTTGGATGGGAAAACTATTCTGCAATTGCAATCGCTGGTACGGCGGGTGTTGATCGCGCCGCATATTCAGGACTATGCGATACGTTGTGTGTTAGCGACACATCCGGATGGAGAGTTTGCGACGAGTTTGTCGAAACAGTTTTTGCGATTTGGTGCATCGCCACGTGGCGCCCAGGCGCTGGTGTTGGGTGGAAAGGTGCAAGCATTGTTGGATGGCCGAGCCCATGTGAGTGTGGATGACATCAAGAAAGTATTGCTGCCCTGTTTGCGGCATCGTGTGTTGCTGAATTTTGAAGGTCAGGCTGAAGGGATCACCGAGGCGATGGTGATTAATGACATCGCGGATCATTTACCGGTCGAGGCGATGGTGGCAAAGTAGGGCATGATTAAGCCGCTGGTGGACGCGGATGAACGCAGATAAGAATGGAAATGAGAAATTGGAACAAGGACAAATAGGACATAAAAAGTTTTTAAATGTGTCATTGGGGTTTTGTGTTTGTCTGCGTCCGTCCGCGTTTATCTGCGGCTAAAAAAGGTTTGGCAAAACATGGCGGAAATTAATATTAAAAATCGTGGCGCGGGTGGTGGGGTGAGGGGGGCTATGGGGGGGCGTGGTCCGTTGTTGGATGTGGATTTTATTCACAAGCTGGATCGATTGGATGTGTTGTCGCGGAAGATATTGTTGGGGAAATTGCAAGGTGAACGGCGGTCGAAGCGTAAAGGGCAATCGGTTGAGTTTGCGGACTATCGAAATTATGTAGCGGGAGATGATTTGCGATTTGTGGATTGGAATTTATTCGCGCGGCTGGATCGTTTGTTTTTGCGATTATTTATGGAAGAGGAAGATTTGTCGGTGAGTGTGTTGTTTGATGCCAGCGCGTCAATGCAATATGGCGAGCCAGAGAAATGGCGATACACGCAACAGATTGTGGCAGCGCTGGGGTATATCGGGTTATCGCATTACAACCGGGTGAGTGTGTATCGGTTTGATGCGAGGGTGCGAGATCAGTTGGTGAACCAGCGGGGCAGACAGCCGGTGGCGCGAATGTTGGATTTTGTTGAGCGACAGGAACCGATCGAAGGAGTCGCGGGCGATTTGGAAAGTGCGTTACGAGAGTTTGCGCGATCACGGCCGAGCCGGGGCGTTGTCGTGGTGGTGAGTGATTTTCTGGATAAGGGCGATTTGGATGCGGCGCTGCGACAATTGGCAGGCGATCGGTTTGATGCGTATGCGATTCAGGTGTTGAGCCCGCAAGAGGTTGATCCGGAAGTGGGACAAGTGATTGGCGATTTGCGTTTGCATGATATGGAAGACGGAGACATGGCCGAGGTGTCAGTCGGGCCTGCGCTATTAAAAAAATATCGGGCGACCGTGCAAGCGTATTGCCAACACGTGCGTGACCAATGTGTGCGGCGTGGGGTGACCTATTTGTTTACGGATACGTCGGTGGGATTCGATCGGTTGGTGTTAACGTATCTGCGGCAGCGAGGTTTGGTGGGGTGATGGTTTTAACAATGAGACACAGAGACACAGAAGAAGGCAGAAGCGGAAGAAAAATTCGGAGTTTGTCCACAGATTTCGCAGATTTGCACCGAATTTTAAGACAGCGAAACAATAGTGGAAATAAGAATTGGGCGTGAAAAATCAGAGAGGGTTTCAAGAAATCATGAAGTGCGCGAAAGGGCGAAGAATGGCGAGGCGTGTAGTGAATTTTAGATTTCGACATTTGACTAATCTGTGTCATCTGTGAAATCGGTGGAAAATGTTTGGATGAATGTTTAAATGAATTTTTTGTCGATTACATCTGCGTTGATAGCTGCGGGTATTACGGTGCCGTTGTTGGTGTCGTTGTATTTTTTGAAATTGCGGCGCAAGCGGATGGATATCAGTTCGACATTGCTATGGAAAAAAGCGATTCAGGATATGCAGGTGAATTCGCCGTTCCAGCGACTGCGAAAAAGTCTGTTGTTGCTGTTGCAATTGTTGTTGCTGGCGGCGTTGTTGTTGGCGTTTGCCAGGCCGACCAAGGAAGGGTTGGCATCGCAAGATGGTGATCGTGTTGTGATTGTGATCGATCAGAGTGCGTCGATGAATGTGAGTGAAGGGGGAACGACCCGATTGGAACGGGCGAAGGATGAAGCACGGGCGTTAATCAATCAGATGGTGAGCGATGGAAAACTGGCTGGCGGGGTGCTCGGTGGTGAAGGGGGCGGCGGGGGTGGGATGGTGGTGGGGTTTGGGAGTCGGGCACGGGTGTTGGAGCCGATGACATCTGATCCGACGCGTTTACGGCGGGCAGTCGATGGCATTGAAGCGACTGATGGTGTGAGTCGATTGTCAGATGCGCTGCGACTTGTCGAGCCGTTGGCGGTGTCCGGTGGCGCCAATGATGGTGGGACCAGCGGGGAAAATGTGGCGGGGGGTGGGTTGGATGTGATTGTGATCAGTGATGGAAAGGTGAGTGAGGATGAAGCGTTGTTGTTGCGTGGCGCGACGGTGCGATATGTGAAGATTGGTCGCGATGATGTGTTAGCGAATGTGGGGTTTGTGGGGATGTCAGCTCGACGTGATTTTGAAAATCCGGAACGGGTGGCGGTGTTTGGTGAATTGCAAAATAGTGGCGATACGTTGGTGGAAACGGGCGTGACGTTGTTGGTGGATGGCCGAGTGCAGAAGGTTTCACGGGTATCGATTCCCGGTGGTGGGGGCAAGGCTGTGGTGCAGTTCGAAGTGCGTTTGATGGGGGCGGGTATGGTTGAGCTGGTGCATGATGTGGATGATGCATTGGCCGCAGATAACCGAGCTGGTGCGGGATTGGAAGCGCCGCGGGATGCGCACGTATTGGTGGTGACGAAGGGAAACGGTTTTCTGGTGCGGGTGTTGGAAGCGGTGGGTGCGAAGCGAGTGGTGGTGATGTCGCCTGAGGATTTTGCGGTGATGGATCCGGATGCGTTACGTCGCGTTCCGGGCAAGCGATCGAGTGGTGGAGGAAGTGGTGGCGGTGGATTTGATCTGATTGTTTTTGATGGGGTTAGTCCGGCAGTGGTGCCTGCGGTGGATTCAGTTTATTTCGGGGCAGCGCCGCCGATCGATGGCTTGCGTTTGATTGAATGGGAAGAAGGGCGTGCAGGAAGTGGTGCGCGGACGCAGGTCGTTTTGGATTGGCGACGCGAGGAAGGATTGTTGCGGTATGTGGCGTTGGATGATCTGGTGATGGATAAGCCGGGGCGACTGGTAGTGCCAAGCCATGCGCGAATTCTGGTGACAGGACAGAGCGGGCCGATTATGGCCATGGTGGATGGGCGTGGTGATGTCGGAGTTGCAGGAGGGAATGCGGGGGCGCGCGTGGAGGGGCATGTGGGGGGTCAGCATTTGGTGGCGAGTTTTGGATTATTGCGAAGTGTGTGGCCGATCCAGGTGAGCTTTGCGGTTTTCATGACGAACGTGTTGGAACACATGGGGCATGGGTCGGGTGTGTTTGCAGGCGGTGGTGGTGAGGCGATTCAATATCGCGTGGGCGAAGTGGCGGCGATACCAGTTCGCGGTGATGCGCGGGCGTTGACATATCAGGGTGAGGCTGGGGGCAGTCTTGACGCAGTGGTGGAAAATGGCGTGGCGATGTTGCCTGCGTTTTCGCGATCAGGTGTGTATGGGTTGGTGAATGATGCGGATGATCGGGCTGGTGTTGTGGCACCGTGGGAACGGATCGCGGTGAATGTGTTGGATGCGAATGAATCGGACTTGAAGCCTGCGGCAGCGCTGCGCGTGGGAGCGACGGCGGATACCGTGTCAGCCGCACCGCCCGCTGTGATACGACGTGAGATTTGGCGATATTTCGCGTGGGGAGCGCTGGTGGTGATGCTGTTGGAATGGGTGGTGTACACACGGCGGATGCATCTGTGAGGGAGAGGAGGGGATTCACAATGAGGCAGTGAGACGGTGAGGGATGCGGGGGAGAAAAGGCGGTTGCACAGGGGAAGGCGCTAAGCCGCAAGCGGTGTGGGGAAGGTGGGGTTGTGAATAGTGCAGGGGAAGAGTGGGGGGGGCGGGGGGGTTAGGTGGCGAAGTAGGCGAGGGAGGTCCATGCGATGGCGGCGAGGGTGGCGGCAGCGGTGGCGGGGATGAGTTGGGTTTTGACATGGTCCATCAGGTCCGCGCCGCAGGTCATGGAGCTGAGGATGGTGGTGTCGGAAATGGGGGAGCACTGGTCGCCATAGACGCTGCCGTTGAGGATAGCGGCGAAGCATAACATCATGAAAAATTCAGGGTGAGCGAGTGCGGTGGAAGCGGCGGCAGAAGTTGCGCCGGAGGCGTCACCGGATGCGATGGCCCAAGCCAGCGGCATGCCGAGCGGAAAGGCGACAGCATAGGTTCCCCAACTGGTGCCGGTGGAGAACGCGATGAGCATGGTGAGGATTTGCAGTGCGACCGGGAGAAGCCAATAGGGGATGGTGTCGCCGAGGAGATCGACGAGATAGACGCCGCCGCCGGTTTGTTTACTGATGGCGCCGATGGTGATGGCCAATAGAAGGATGACGGATGCGACGACGACACCCTTGAGTCCGTTGCCGAATCCGTCCATGAGATCGGCAAGTGTCATGCCGCGTGCCATGGCCAGTAACGCGGCGATCAGAAGTGCCGCACCGAAAGCCCAGCGGATTTGTGGTGAGCCGGTGATGATGAAGGTGGTGATGGCGATGGCGATCAGCGCGATGAGCGGCGCGAAAAAATCGATGACGTGGGGTTTGTAATGCGCGGGCACACGGCTGGCTTGTAACTCGGGTGCGGAGAGTGGGGTTGAGCCGGGCGCGGTGAGTTGGCCTGTGGTGCGAGCGCGGGTGATGGCGTTACGCATACGTTTGCCGAGGAATGGTGCTTTGTCGAGGCACAGCAAAAATGTGCCTAAAACCGCAAAAATACCGTAAAAACTAAAGAGGGTTGACTTGAAAAAGAACGAGAGGCGATCGGATTCGGTGGCCAGGAACGCGACGCCGGGGAGATAGATGAGCGCCTGGATGTAGCCGGGCCATGCGTTGAAGGCGAGGACCGATGCGATGGGTGAAGCGGTGGAGTCGACGATGTAAGAGAGTTCCTCGCTGGAAATTTTTTCCTTGTCGGCGATGGGTTTGACGGTGGTGCCGACGAGTACGGTGGACATGGTGCCACCTTGGAAAAAGATGACGCCGAGCAGCCACGCGACGAGGCGAGCAGAGCGCGGGCCACGGACGAAATGTTTAGTCATGAGTTCCGCGAAAGCCTGCGCAGCACCGGTGCGTGACCAAAGTCCCATGAGTCCACCGAGTAGCCAGAGGTAGAGAAGCAGAACACCTGCGGCAGATTTGCTGGCCAGCGATTCGAGCAGGACCGCGTCGGTGAGGTCGTATTGCGTGAGCAGGAACGCGCCGACGATGACGCCTGATAAAAGTGCGGTGAGTGGTTCGCGGGTGAGCAGGCAGAGCGTGATGGCCACGAAGGCGGGCAGCAGAGACCACGGCCCGAAGTGTTGGATGGCGGTGACTTGGTAATAGTTGTCGGCGTTGGTGGTCGTGTCACGGGAGCGAACAATTTCGGAGGTGGTCGGCAGTGGCGTGTCTGCTGTTTGTGCAGCGGCAATTTTTTCAGGGGTGAGTTGGGCGGACGCGATGGGCGTGATGTCGTCTTCGGTGAGGATGACGGGTTTGCCCTTGTAGATATAGAAGCGTTCGATTTTGCCAGTGGTTGGGTCGGAGTCGTTGTCGGCTGTGCGGGTTTGCACGTCGAGAGCGGTGCGCTGCAGGCTGTAGCGTGGTGTGGTGTATTGGCCGACGTAGAGAGCGATGAGGAGACTGACGACCAGGACGATGGCCGCGATGCGTGTGGGTTTGAGGAAGCGGTCGTCATTGGGATCGTCGGGCATGTCGGGGCGATCGGTCGGTTCCCCGGGAAGTGCGGTTTCCTCAACGGTGGCCAGAGTGTGACGATCGTGTTTTTCGGGGGTATTCATGGATTTGAACATACCGGATCAAGGCGAATTGAACAATGAGGCGGTGAGACTGTGAGGGGAATGGGGAGTTGGGTGGGAGATAACCACAGAGGCACAGAGGCACAGAGGCACAGAGGCACCGAGGAAGGCGTGGGAGTTTGTCCACTGATTTTGCCGGTTTTTTAGGTGGAAGAAAGGGGGAAGCAGTGGGGGGGCAGGGGGGGTATCCTATGGGGATGGGATTACGAATTGGACTATTGGCATCGCACACGGGAACGAATGCGCAGGCGATGATGGATGCGTGTGGTGATGGAACGATCGATGGCGAGGCGGTGGTTCTGATCAGCAACAATTCCAAATCGGGTGCGGCAGAACGAGCACAACGCGGGGGCGTGCCGTTTGTGCATTTGAGCAGCGTGACGCATGCGGATGAGACGGCGCTGGACCAGGCGGTGTGCGATGCGCTGCATGAGTACGACGTGGAATTAGTCGTGTTGGCCGGTTATATGAAAAAGATTGGGCCGATCACGTTAGAAGCGTTTGCGGGTCGGATTGTGAATACGCATCCAGCGTTACTGCCTAAGCATGGCGGAGCAGGGATGTATGGCAGTCACGTCCACGCGGCAGTATTGGCCGCAGGCGATACGGAATCGGGCGTGACGATTCACGTGGTGACCGATGAATATGACAGTGGGCCTACGGTGGCGCAGGCACGTGTGCCGGTGGAGGCGGGGGATACGGTGGACACATTGGCAGCGCGGGTGCAAGGCGTGGAGCGCGGGTTATATGTGGCGACGGTGGCAAAGGTGGCATGGGGAGAGATCAAGTTGCCGATTGTGTGTGGGGGGGCGGGGGAATAACCACAGAGACACGAAGGCACAGAGAAGATAAAAATGAAGTCATACGAATGACGATAAATACTCGCCCATTGATTCGTATTAGCCCTTCTTCGTATTAGCCCCCGGTGAATACCGGGGGTTGCAGTGACGAGAAATTTTAGAACGCACAAGGTTTTAACAGGATTGATATAAGGTTGTGGCGGGAGGTAATCGCGGAGTGCGCGGAGGCGCAGAGACGCGGAGGAAGGCAGGGGAGTTTTTGTCCACAGATTTACACAGATTTAGGGGCAGATTTTAAGGCTGGGAAAGGGGGGAGAAGAATAACAATGAGGCAGTGAGACGGTGAGAAGATAATGGGAGGGGGAAGGATTTAACCACAGAGGCACGGAGAAGCGTCAGCAGCAGAAGCAATAATCTGTCCATATTCAACAGATGTTTGATAAGTTTCTGGAAACAGAGTTGGTACGCTGGCGATGAAAACCCCAAGTGAGCCACAGCAATGCTACGACAATCAGGAACGAATTGAATCTCAGCATGTGTTTGTCGACATCAAACCATTGTGGAATGTATAGGATCGCAAATGTGGGTAACCAAAAGATACACGACATCTAAAACAGGAAGCCAAACTTGTTGACGCCAATTGAACGATTGCCGCGGCGGTTTTGAAAGTTTGGTCATGCCACAACATTACATTAGTGGTTGATGTGTATTCGAATCAGCAGCCGCAGTCGCCGATGAGTTCGATGTTGACTTGTTCGATGGGGTAGCCGAGGTGTTTTTCGATTTCGCGGAGGACAGTGGGGTCGATGGTGGAGAGGAAGCGTTCGCTCAGGTCCATGGGGACGTCGCGGACGGTGCCTGTTTTGTCGCAGCGGACGTGGAGGTGGTTTTTGGTGTTGGCGTCGTAGCGTACGAAGCCATTGGTGCCTGCGAGTTTCTGAGCGAGGCCGACTTCGCAGAATTTTTCGAGCGTGTTGTAGACCGTAGCCAGTGACATGCCGTCGGTTTGTGGGCTGACTTCGCGGAACAATTCGTCCGCGGTGGGGTGCGCGGTGGTGGCTGCCAATGCCTGATAGAGGGCGATGCGTTGCTTGGTGCAGCGCAGGCCGTGGCTGGCGAACATGCGTGTGGTTTGCTCGCTGGAAGGCGGATCTAAATGAGTGTGAGTATCAGTGGCAATCACGAGGGGTGGGCCTTGTGTGGGGCTGGTGTCCGGAAATCGTGTCAATTTGACATATTATTGTATCGGAAATTGTGCAAATTGGAAGAGGTCAGGATGGATCGGGAGCACTATGTCGCTAACGGCTGGGGGAAGGTAGGGGTGGCAGGGGCGTTGTGGCGGGTTTGGGGGGGTTGGGCTACACTGTCGTGACGATGGCAAAACGTAGCAAAAAAACGAAAACGGCCGGTGTTAATGACACGGGAAGCGGCGAAGCAAACGGGGCGGGAAGCGGCGGGTTGACCTATGCGGGCGCGGGGGTGGATATCGATGCCGGCGACGCGATGGTAGGGATGATAAAGTCGCATATGCGCAGGACATACGGGCCGCGTGTGTTGGGTCGTCATGGTGCGTTTGCCGGGCTGTTTCGTCTGGATTACAACGAAAAGATCTTTGCGAGGAACTACCGCGAGCCGGTGCTGGTGGCATGCACGGACGGGGTGGGTTCGAAGGTGAAGCTGGCCATCGAAATGGGGATTTGCGACACAGTGGGCCAGGACGTGGTGGCGATGAATGTCAATGACATGATCGTGCAGGGGGCCGAGCCGTTGCTGTTTCTGGATTACATCGGGACGCACAAACTCGAGCCGGCGAAGATGACGGATATTGTGAAGGGGGTTTCGGATGGCTGCGTGTTGTCAGGCTGTGCCCTGCTGGGTGGGGAGACGGCGGAGCTGCCTGATTTGTACGCGAAGGATGATTTCGATCTGGCGGGTTTCGCGGTGGGCGTTTGCGAATTGTCGCGGGTGATCGATGGCAACCGAGTTGAGCCTGGCGATGTGGTGTTGGGGCTGGGTTCAAGTGGCGTGCATTCGAATGGGTACACGTTGGTGCGGGCGATTGTGAAAAAAGCGAAGTTGAAATTGAATGCGGTGTACCCGGAATTGGATGCGACGCGAACGTTGGGCGAAGTGTTGCTCGAGCCGACGCGGATCTATGTGAAGTCGATCGTGTCGTTGCTGCGTGGATATCGTGTGAAGCAGCCGGTGAGTGCGATGGCACACATTACGGGGGGTGGGTTGCCGGGGAATTTACCACGTGTGTTGCATGATGAGGTTGACGTGAAGTTGGCGCGACCGCATGGGACTCATGGACGCGGTAAAGGCAAGAGTAAGAGTAAGGGTTGGGATATCCCGCCCGTATTTAAGTTTTTGCAAAAGCATGGCGGAGTTGCCGACGATGAAATGATGCGCGTGTTCAACATGGGGATTGGTTACGTGGTGGTGGTGCGACCACATTTTGCCGAAGCGGTGGCCAAGCGATTGGCGCAGAGCGGGGAATCCGTGTTTGAGCTGGGAACGATTGTGAAAGGTAAGGGGCGTTTGGTTTGGGGATAGCGGTGCGACGCCAAGTCGCAAGCGGCGGGGCCGGTGTGGCAGGAAAAAGTGCAGGGGTGCGGGGGGAGGGAATATGGGGTAGTGGTTCACTTTAAGGAGCCGCGACCGTCAGGGAGCGGGTTTCCAACAGGTTTGGCCCGCTCCCTGACGGTCGCGGCTCGCTAAGCATTTCAAAATGTACCACTGCCGAATATGGGGAGGGAAATGTAGGGGAAATATGCGGGTGAAATGGGGGAGGAAAATGTGGGGGGAGGGGGTTATGGGACGGGGATGAGGTCAACTCGGACGCTGGGATGGTCGATGTAAAACAGGGGTTTGGGGGGGTTGCATCAAGATCAAGTGGGGGTGGGCGTTCGAAGGGATGGCAGCATTGCGAGGCGGAAGGCGAGCATTAAATTCTGTGGTAGTGCGGCTGATCCTCCTGCTGTTGGTGGGCGGCGTGATGATTCTTGTGGCGTTGGGGGCCATAAAGATGTCGCATCATCGCGAGATGGTGCAAAAAGAATTAGAACGCGACACGTTAGCGGCAGTACGCAGCATAGAAACCATGCTGTGGATGTCGGGCGATGGGATTGATCTAACCGATCGTTCGTACATTGAGTCATTGTTGCGGACGCTGATGGAAGACAATCCGGAGGAACAGGAACGCGTCATTGCGGCGTGTTTTCGTGTCGGGTCGACAGGGGACGTGGTCACGGTAGGGGCATGGGTAGAACCTGATGCGGGTGATGCGCGTTGGTACATCGAAGATAAAAAAATATCCGCGACGCCAACGGTTGCGCATGAGCGAGCGTCAGTGCGAAAGATTGCGCTGAGTGGTCCGACGTATGTTGAAAAGAAGTTGGTGCAATCTCCGAGCGAGCATGAAGTCGAGTCTGAGACGCCTGCGAACGAATTAGTTTTAGTCGTGGACGGGCATGACGTTTGGATGGCGGTACGGTACGAAGCGCTGATCGAGTTGCGCATTGAAATGTTGTTGATGGCCGTGATGACGCTGGTGGGATTGATCCTGGTGCGACATTGGTTTGCGGGGCCGTTGTTGGAAGTGACGGGGTTGACGAGGCGGTCGAGCAGTCCGGAACAGTTTTACGATTTGTCACGACGATTGCGTGGTGAATTCAAACAATTGGCCGAAGCCATCGGTGGCATGATGACGCGAATTGATGCAACGAACCAACGTTTGCATCAGCGTGATCAGGCGTTTGCAGATCTGTATCAGTTTGCTCCAGCGGCGCTTTTAACGCTGGATTGCACGGGTAAAATCATTGAGGCCAATCGTCAAGCGGTGACTATGTTGGGGTTGGGCAATGAAAACGATTTGCTGGTGCTCGAAGCGTTGAGTTTTATCGAGGCGGGTGATCGTAGCCGATTGCGTCAGACGATTGATCGTTTGGATCTGGAAGATTCTGCGGGCTGTGAGTTGCGTGTGATCGGCGACAAGCGGACGATCGATGCCGCGGTTCGCGCTGCACCGGTTCGCGATGAGCGTGGGTATTTACATCGTGTGCGATTGTCGATTGTGGACATCAGTCGTTCGCGACAATTGCAACGACAGTTGGCCCACAAAGGGCGCGTGTTAAATCTGATTCTGGATCACATGTCAGATGCGATATTGCTGGTGGATCGTGAGGGCTTGGTCGCGGCACACAATGCGAAGCTCGCGGCGATGCTGCATGCGGGGAACAACGCGCTGGTGAGTTGTCCATACGATCCGGACGAGTTCTGGACTCGTTTGGGGATTCTGGATCATGCGATGTTTGTGGATCGATTGCGTCAGATTGGTGCGGATCGTTTTGGGAGTGTGCAGGAACGATTCAAAACGCATGCGGGGACATTGCTGTTTCGTAGTGTGCCGGTGCAGGATGCCGATGGTGATGCGATCGGTCGGTTGTGGGTGGTTAAAGATGTGACGGTGGAGGAAGAGAGCCAGAATCTTGCGCGGGAACAGGAAAACCGATTGCAGGCTTTGCGTCGGATGAACGAGCGATTGGAAGGGGTGGACACGGTCAGCGAATTGTTGGAGCGATTAGCACAATTGCTGTATGGGGTGATGAATGTGGACACACTGGGGATCACCTTGCGGCGCGGGTTTGATGCGCATGAGTTGGATGCGCATCGGCGTTACGACCGAGGGCCGACGGTTTTGCATCGAGGGACGGGTCCGTTGTTGCTTGATATGAATCGTGCGTTGCTGGGTGCGGTCGAGAAGGAATTGATGCCACAAATGTTGGCCACACGAAACGCGGCGCTTTGGCCTGATTTGCCGAAGACCGAAACATGGTCAGAATCCGTGCGACGCGCAGGATTAACCTCGTTGGCTGCGGTGCCATTGCGAGGCGTGGGCGATGCGCATGGGTTGTTGTGGGTGGGACGGCATGGCGGCGAGCGATTGGATCATCATCAGATCAATTTGATGGAAGGCTTGGCGCCGTTTATTGCGGACCGTCTGGAAATTGCCCAACTGCGCGATCGATTGCGTGATCTGGAATTGACAGACCCCGCGACGGATTTGCCAAACCAACATCAGTTCAACCAGATGATTCGACGTTTGGCAAAACGGCCCGGGCATGCGTGGTCGGTTTTGAATGTGAATCTGGATCATTTTCGACGGCTCAATCGCGCGGTGGATCATGCGACCGCGGATGTGGCATTGCGTGAGATCGGGATGATGCTGCAACGTTTGTGTCGTCAGTCGAACATGGTGACGCGAGTCACGGGTGACCCGACGTTTGGGGTGATCTGTCCAGGGCTGACGCTGGAAGATGCGACGCAGTTGGGCGAGCGATTGTGTCGCACGATTCGCGATCAGGAAATCGCCTTGCCGGGTGACTATCCATGGAAGCCGACGGTGAGCATCGGCGTGGCGTCGTGTCCGGTGGATGGGGCGCATTATGATGCGGAGCGGGTCGTTGAGCTGGCGCAGGTGCGTACGACACTTGCGAAAAAGCGTGGGCGTGATTGTGTGGTGGCCTGCGGCGATGGGCTGGGCGGGTTGGGTGTCGAGCGGCCGTGCGAAGCGGTGTAAATCGCGCGACGGCAACAAAATTTATGACGGTTTGGGCCACGTGACTGAGGAGTCGCGGGTTTTTATATGTCGTCCAAGCGTGCGAATGAATGTTTGGCCGCCGTGGGTGATGTGTTAGGATGACCGTGCCGGGATGGGGTAATGTGATTGGTTCGAGACGTGAAATGTGGCCGGGGCGGAAAAACCGATCGGTTTTTTTGAACAAGTTAGAGCGTCAGGCGTCGAACCATGTAACGCCGTATTTTTTAATGAGCCCGAAAGCCCCCGGACCCCGTTTGCGAAGGAGCTGCTGTGAGCCGATCGTTGCGACGTCATTGTGTGACTGCGATTTTGGGTTTGGTGGTCGGGCTGTCGACGATGTGGGGTAGCAACGGAGCTTGGGGTCAAGAGACGGGGAATATGATGGGGGGGGCGATGGGTCAAGAGATGGCCGGGGGAATGGCTGGCGGGGTCGTTGAAGAGAAGGTTGAGGCCAAGCCTGAATCGCAGGCGAAACCTGAAGTTAAGGCCAAGCCTGAAGCGAAGATTGTGAAGCCAGCGGAGACGGAAGACGCGCGGGATGGGGCGGCGCAAGTTACTGGGGATGTTACATTTTTTGCATCGCGCACGGTGGTGGGCGTGAATGATACCGCGGTGATTCCGTGGTCGATGGCCGCTGCGGATGTGGATCGTGTGTTGACGGGCGTTGTTGAGCAAGCGACGGGCGACACGGGAAACGCGAAAGGTGCGGATGGCGATGACGGCGTGGTTTTGTCAATTGTTCGTCCTGCTGAAATTCTGGCTGGGCAAACGATTGGTTTTGTGCGCGTGCGTGGGCACAAGGCGGGGACCGCGACATTAACGGTGGGCGGCGGCGCGAAAATTACGGTGCAAGTGGGCGCCCGATTTGATGATGCGTATCGACGCGAGCAAGCGATGCCGAAGATTGTGTCGCCGGTGAGTGGTGCGGTGGTTTGGGGTGAGGTTTATGTGGGCGTGGAAATGTTTGATGATCCATTGCGATGGGGCGATGGTGATAGTAATGGTGATGAAACGCGTGATGTGCGTTTGAATGCGCCAACGGGTGTGGTGGTTCGACGATTGGATGATGAGAGTCATGTGCGCGGGCCGCATCGCTATGCGACGTTTGCGATTGATGTGCGTGGTTGTGATGCGGGGGCGATTGAATTGGTGCCGGTGTTGAAAAGTGTCGCGGGCGATGTGATGGGGGATGCCGTGACGTTGCACGTGTTGGAAGAAAGCATGGCGACGGGTGAGAGTTTGATGGTTGGTGAGGCGGAGATTCAGCCCGCGTATGAATGGAAGCCGACGGAGGACGAGTTGGCCGACGGTGTTAAGCCACGGATTCGTCCGAGGCGTTATGGCCAGAATGCCTTGCCAGTGCGTGAATCGGAAGCGGCTTCGGGTGGGAAATTTCTAGAGAATAATGCGAGTCGCCCGCCGTTGATGATTCCATTGACGACCGAAGATGCGGGGTGGTATCAGTTGGTGATAACCGCGTCTGCGGATATGGGTGGGTCCGCATGGCCCACGGTGCAGTTTCGCGTGGGCAATCGCGATCGTGATGAATCGGAAACCGCCGCGCGGGTGATGAGCCAGGGTTGGGGGCGATGGGCGATTGGTAACCCGGTGAAAATCAAGGCGGGCGAGCATCAGATCGCGGTGTTATTCGCCAACGATTATCACCGGGGCAAAAACAATGATCGCAATTTGCGGATCGATCGCTATGAGTTGCTGCGATTAGATCAAGCCCCGGCACGGACGGTGGCGTTAACGCGTGCGGTGGATCGCCGGGATTTGGCAGTGGCTTTTTCAGAAGTGTGGGATGGTCGCGTGGTTGCTGGTGATGTGCGTTTGGAAGGGTGGGTAAATTGGGAACAGTCGATGAGTGTGAAACCGCCGGTGGTGCGGCTGCTCGTGAATGGTGAGGTGGTGGGTGAGCAGTGCAGTGCTCGGCCGGATTTTTACGTGAGTCGCGGGCAATGGCACAAGGGTGAAAATCGCATCGAGTTGGTCGCGGCGCTGACCAACGGTCGCCAGGCGAGTAGTGGCGAGCAAGTGGTGCGCGTGACGGACTATCCGGTTGAGGTCGCGGCTCGGCGATCGATGCGGTTTCATGTCAGTGAGCCAGCGTGGATCGAAGGGATCGGGCCGTATGGAAAATTATCAAACGAGAAGCGAAGCGGGGGCGAACGATCGAAGGTGTTTTTCTCGAACGGTCGGGCTGCATTGGCGCTACCCGAAGATTTGGCGGGTGAGTTTGATGTGTATTTTGTAGGGCGTGGCGATGAGTTTGATGGTCGGCCCGAAGCTGAAATCCACCTGCAGAAACCCGTACGAATGCAGGCGATTCGCGTTGCCACAACGCAGCCAGCAACAACCCAACCAGCCACCACACAGCCTGCGAGGCGTGACGGGGATAGCGATACCTATGTTGCGGGTGAGAACGTGGGGGGGGAAAACGTGGGCGGGGGAAATGTGTTGATCGGCACGGTGAAACCGCACGGGGGTTGGGCGACGCATCGTGCGGGGCGGGTGACGTTGGACAAGGGAGCCAAGCTGTTGAGCGTGGCGTTTGTGAATGATAAATACGATGACAAGTTGAAAAAAGATCGGAACCTGTGGTTGTATGCGTTGGAATTGATAGAAGTTCCAGATGAGGGGCACGCGGATAAAAAATCGGAAGACGGGGCAACGGATAAAGCTAAAGCGATGTTGCCGGTGGCGCGGGTGTTGTATCCGGCCTCAGGCGCGGTGGTAGATGGGACGGATGGGGTAATTGTTGAATTGGCGGGGCACAGCAAAATCAACCGTGTTGAGTTGGTGGTGGATGACAAGCCGACCGGGGTGGTGGCGTTTACATCCAAGGGTGATGGGCGTGTGTTACTGCCGTTGTTGACCCGGGCATTGGCGCCGGGCAGTCATACTCTGCGGGTGATTGCGCATGATGCGTCCACTAAGGCAAAGGGTGAAAGCGAGACGTTGCATTTCGTGGTGGGTGGTGGTGGAACTGTGAGTGATGGGAATGGCGAGAGTGCGAAGTCGCAAACGGCAAGCGGGAAATTGGGGCGGTATGCGCGGGCGGTGCGGTTGTTGGATCGATTCGGGTTTGGGCCTGACGAACGGGCGATGATTGATGTGTTATTGATGGGCGAGCAGGCGTATCTGGAAACGAAACTGAACGAAGCATGGGGCGAAGGAAGCGATGGCAGTGCGTGGGCCCGGGTGTATAGCGAATTTACGAATAATGCGAGTGGGGGGCATGTGAAGCGTCGGCCGATCGCGCAACTGTTGATGTCGGACAATCCGGTGCGTGGACGGTTGCGCATGTTTTTGGATAACCATTTTACGACGTGGATGCGCAAGGCCAGAGCGCTGCGTAAAGCGCGTGATCATCGATTGTGGTCGGAACTGGGTGCCTCGCCGATGCAGACATTGCTGTTGGCGTCGGCACAAAGTCCTGCGATGTTGGTGTATCTGGATCAGCAGAAAAGTGTGCGTAAGCGCATCAATGAAAACTATGCGCGGGAGATTATGGAATTGCATAGCCTGGGTGTGCACGGGGGTTATACGCAGGACGATGTCACACAATTGGCGCATCTGTTAACGGGCTGGGGCGTGGCCGATGAAGGGCCGATGACGGGGAAGGAAGGCAATGAGATCGATTCGTTTTATCGCTATGACGCGAGTCAGAATGATAAGTCGGAGCGAGTCGTTTTCGGATTGCGGGTGCCTGAAAGTGCGGACGAAGCGGGGCGGTACGATCGAGTGCGTTTGGTGATTGAGATGTTAGCGTCGCATCCATCGACGGCGCGTTTTATGGCGAATAAATTGGCTGAACATTACGTGACCGCCCCGGCACCGAAAAAACTGGTAGACGATCTGGTTGCGGTTTATCACCAAAGCGGGGGCGACATGAGCGCGATGTTGTTGGCGATCAGTCAACACGATGAATTCTGGCGAACCGATTTGCCCATGCGGTTGACGCATCCATTGGATCATGGCTTGCGTTTGGCGCGGGTGTGCGAATATCGGGCGGACGGCCAGATCAATACGCTGTTGCAGCGATGCGGGGTGGGGCTGTTTGATCGGGATACACCCGACGGGTATCCGGAGGAGGATATGGCCTATGTGGATTCGAACATGATGGTGCAACGTTGGCGGTTCGCGCAGGACATCGATTGGGCGTTGGCGAATCTGTGGCCATGGACTTTGCATAAGCCGATCGGCGACGAGGATCCGGGAGTGTGGCGTCAACGTGTGGTGGATTTGTTAGCGGTGCGCATGACGGGTGACGTGTTGGGCCAGCGTAGCAATGCTGCGGTGTTGGCGCTGTTGGAAAAAAATGAAGAGAACAATGTGACCAAACGAGCACGCATGTTGGCGACGGTGATCGCGCAAATGCCAGAGGCGAATTTGCGGTAGAAGTAAAGGTTGGGGTAGTGAAGTAAGACAGGGAAGCGCTAAGCAGCGAGCGGCGTTGAGGTAGATGGAAAAAACATGTGGGGGGTAACAGGAGCTAGATGATGACCATGAAAA
Source organism: Phycisphaerae bacterium (assembly GCA_030426385.1). GTDB lineage: Bacteria > Planctomycetota > Phycisphaerae > Phycisphaerales > Phycisphaeraceae > JAUHYI01. The sequence goes on along the minus strand of JAUHYI010000096.1, from coordinate 1,454 downwards.
TGACACGACGGTTTTTTCTGCAATCGACAGGAGCGTTGGCGGTTTATTGTGGGGTTTCGCCATGGGCGGGGGTTGTGCGTGGTGCGACGGCAGAGGAAGTTTCCGCGCTGAATGCCAATAGTTTGGGCAAAGCGGGGCGTGGCAAAACGCTGGTGGTGATATTTTTGCGAGGCGGGATTGATGGACTGAATCTGGTGGTGCCCTATGGTGATGAGCATTACGGAAAATTGCGTAAGGAATTGCGGATCGGCTCGCCGAATGAGAAGGACGGTGCGCTGGATTTAGATGGGTTTTTCGGATTGCATCCACGTGCAGCGGCACTGAAACCCTGGCATGATGCGGGTCACATGGTGGCGGCGCATGCGGTGGGTTATGACAAAAATACGCGATCGCATTTCGAAGAGCAGGACGTGTGGGAGACCGGGGTGATCGGTAATACGCTGGGTTCCGATGGCTGGTTGAATCGTCACTTGCAGACGAGCGAAGGTCGCGGGCCGATCCGAGCGGTGGCGTTGTCGGATACGTTGCCACGCATGTTGCGCGGTGATGCGACAGCGTATGCAATTAAAGGAATCGATAGCCTGGCCTTGAAACAGAAATACGGCAATGCCGATCAGGTGACCGCCGCGTTGGAACATGCGTATCAGTGTCAGGCCGATGAAGATGTTGCGCGTGCGTTGTCGCCGATGATGGACGAGGCCCGGGAAATGGTGACGCAGTCGGGTAGCGAAACGTTGGAAGGGGTGAAGTTGATTCGCGGTATTGCGTCGCAGCCCTATGAACGTGGTGCGGCATATCCGAAAGGCCAGTTGGCGGGACGCCTTGCCGAAGCGGCGCGACTGATCAAATCGGATATCGGTTTAGAGGTGATCGAGATCGACTACGGCGGGTGGGACACGCATAACAATCAAGGTCGCGGCATTGAAGGCGGTTATGGAGACAAGGTTGCTGAACTCTCGAATTCCTTGGCCGCGTTTGCCAAAGACTTGGGCGACCGCTTGAACGATACGCTGGTACTAACGATGTCTGATTTTGGTCGGACGGCCAAAGAGAACGGGACGCGTGGCACAGATCACGGCTGGGCGAACTGTATGTTGGCATTGGGTGGAGGTGTGGCCAATACAGGTGAGGGTGGTGGGCGCAAGGTAGTAACCGATTGGCCGGGCCTGGCGGAGGATCAGCTCTATCAGAAGCGTGACCTGAAAGACACGACGGATTTCCGCGATGTGTTGGCCGAAGTGGTGCGGGTGCATCTGGGCAACGAAAGCCTGGCGTCGGTGTTGCCCGGTCACGAATTTAAAGATGTGGGGTTGGTCGGGTAAGTTTGCTACATGCTACGTGGTGCGTGGTGCGGCATGAGCATGGGCATGCCATGGCGTAACGTGACGTGGCGTGTGGCGTGTGGCGTGTGTGGTGTGGGCGTGGGGGGGGGGGGTGCTTTGTTGGGGGTGGGG
>JAUHYI010000095.1 GCA_030426385.1 Phycisphaerae bacterium | reverse complement strand
ACAGGTTGGCGATTGCCCCAGCCGGCCGGGAATTCTCACCCCTGATTTGACAAATTAGGGGTACCACGTAAAATGCTTGGTTCGATGCCGGATCAGGTTGAAATACCCCGTCAGCGATCGTTAAACGACTATTTTAACTATTTAATTGATCCCCACAGCGTGCGACCCCCGAGACATACACCATGAATCGCCAAACGTATTTAGCAAAAAACGACGAAGTTGCCCGCAATTGGTGGGTCATTGACGCCACTGATCTGGTCATGGGCCGACTATGCACCAAATTGGCTACCGTCCTCATGGGTAAGCACAAGCCCGAATACACCCCGCACCACGACGTCGGCGATTTCATCGTTGTCCTCAATGCGGACAAGCTCAAAACCACCGGCAAAAAAGAAGAGTACAAACTCTACCGCACCTTTAGCGGTCACCCCAGTGGTCAAAAGACCCGCACCTATAGCTGGATGCTTGAGCACAAACCCGAAGAGCTGCTCACCACCGCCGTAAAACGCATGATGCCCGGCAACAAACTCGCCAGCCATCAGATCAACAAACTCAAGGTCTACCGTGGTACCGACCACCCGCACACTGCCCAGCAACCGCAGACCTTAACCCTCTAGATGAACAATCGCCCTCGCATTTCCCCGGCATGACGTCACATAACAATGACATCGCCTGGGTAAACAGCGTGTGGCCGTTCGCTTGACTCACTCAATTTTACACTTTTAATTTTTAACTTAACCACGATCCGAGACTGACACATGGCCGAAGCCCTTCTCGACATTCCTAATACCGAAGCCCCTGAATCGGACGCCCCCGCCGCTGTTGAAGCGACCCCGGAAGTGCGTCCGCTTGGCAAACCTGCCACACCCGACAAAGGTGGTTTCATCTGGGGCACCGGCCGTCGTAAGGCAGCCATCGCTCGTGTGCGTGTGAAGCCTGCTGCTGAAAAAGGCAAAGGCCGATTCCTGGTCAACAACAAACCGATCGAAGAATACTTCACCGAATTGCGTGATCAACAGGCAGTCGTCGCTCCATTGAAAGCCACCCAGACCGAAGGCGCTCTTGACATTTTCGTCAACGCCAAAGGCGGCGGCTACATGGGACAAGCCGGTGCGGTGGTTCTGGGCGTCGCTCGTGCCCTCAAGGGTTACGACCCCACCCTCGAACCCATCCTTCGCGACAATGAATTCCTCACCCGTGACTCACGTCGCGTCGAACGTAAAAAATATGGCCAACCCGGTGCCCGCGCTCGTTTCCAGTTCTCGAAACGTTAATCCGTTTCACTGGATTATTTCTGCGGCAGTCAAATTTTTAGCCGCAGATGGACGCAGATAAACGCAGATAGAATTTATAAATCAAAAACTCAAAACGGTTGGTCATGCAAACATGGCCAACCGTTTTTTTCGCCCCCCCCCCACACACACACGCACTCCCACCTCTTGTACACACAACAAAATGTACTCCCCCGTTTAGAGCGTCTTGCAAAATTTCTGTCCCAATGACATTCACGCTGGACTGCCATGCGGTCACAAATGACGCAAAACGCTCTATACGATTCGCATTCCGAACGTAGCCGCTCGATGTTTAGCGGGCGACGCACAGCGTTCCGTTTTGAACCTGGAATCATCTTTATACCTATTACGATAAATACTCGTGCGTAGGTTTTTGTTAGCCCCCGGTGAACACCGGGGGGTTGTGTGAAGGGAAAATTGAGGCCGCGCGAGTTTTTAACGGGATGCGTATTATTTCATAGATGCAAACGGCTACGATTGGATTGGCCGTGACCCAAAAGCTGCCACTGCTATCCGCGTTCATTTGCGTTCATCTGCGGCTAATCCCCCCCCCACACTCTGTGTCCACGCTCCCCTCGCCCCTTCCCCATCACACACCGCGTGTCTCTTTCACGATCGCTGCAAACTTCGCAGCCAGCGCGCTCAGCCCTGCCCAATCCTTGGCCTTGATCATGTCTTTCTTCACCATGGCCGAGCCCACGCCCAGACACGCCGCACCACAGTTAAGCCACTCCGCCGCGGTATCCAGATTCACCCCGCCCGTCGGCGTCAGTTTCACTTGCGGTAGCGGAGCCAACACATCTTTGAAATAGCTCGGGCCAAAATGATTCGCAGGAAACACCTTCACCAGGTCCGCCCCTGATTCCCATGCGGTCAGAATTTCCGTCGGCGTCATCGCGCCCGGCACACAGGCCTTGTCATAGCGATGGGCCATGCGAATCACTTCCACATTCAACGTTGGGCAAAACACAAAGTGCGCCCCAGCCAGAATCGCCGCCCGCGCGGTTTCCGGATCCAACACACTGCCCACGCCGATCACGCAATCGTCGCCCAGTTCTTCACTGGCTCGCTTGATCGCTTCCAACGCGCCCGGCGAGGTCATCGTAATCTCTGCCACATTCGCGCCACCTTCTGCCAGTGCCCGACAGGTATTGACCAATCCGTCCACGCCACCGGTCGACGGATCACTGCGGATCACTGCCACCAGACCCGTGGTTTCAATGCGGGACATCACTTCATTACGACCAGTTAAACGCATGTGTATCTCATTTCCAATATCAGGGTTCAGTTAACTAACTAACTAACTAACTAACTAACTAACTAACTAACTAACTAACTAACTAACCGAACTTGATTCCTATTCGTATTCGCCCCCCCCACTTCCCCCCACACCCCCACCACTCAACAACCCTCACCCCACGTTTCAACTCTCTACTTTCTACTTTTAACTTTCTACTTTCTACTTTTAACTTTTAACTTTTAACTTTTAACTATTCACCACATCACACATCCAGGTTCTTCACCTCGAGCGCGTGATCTTCAATATACTTCCGTCGTGGCTCGACATCCTCACCCATCAACACGCTGAACAATCGCTCAGCATCCGAAGCCACATCCCAGGTCACTTTCATCAGCACGCGGTTCGCGGGGTTCATGGTGGTTTCCCACAGTTGCTCCGCATCCATTTCGCCCAAACCTTTGAATCGCTTGATTTCCAGGCCACGCCGACCTTCCTCCAACACCGCATCAACAATCGATCGCAGGTTCGGCACATCCGTTTGCCGTGGCTCCTGACCTTCTTTGTTGCTCGCAGACACCAGCACATACTTGGCGGGCATACGCTCGCCACTTACCGATTGCTCTTGCTTGAGCGCGTAATCATCAATGCTTAGGCCGACGTCTTCCAATCGTTTGAAAATCTTTTCCAACTCTTTGACTTCGTGCAATTCTTTACGCACTGCCCGCCGTGCTGCGTGAGCTTCGCCAATCACCTGATCCAGCTCCGCATCCGATTCACTGATTTGATAGGCCTCGGTGAATGCCTGTTCCTGTTTTTCTGACCAGAAATAATGAATATCGCTACCCATATCCAATCGAATATGAGGCAAGCGATTTTCGCCGCTGGGATCACTCGATCGCAATGAGAGGAAATCAGTAAACGAGGTCCCACGCCGTTGCACCAACGTCACCAGATCACTCAATTGATCCAGCAGCGTCAACGTATCAATCAGCTTCTGCCCCGACAACTCGCCCACCTTCGGCGGTTCGTTCGCATCCACATTTTCCAGATCGTGAATCTGCAACACGGCATTGCTCAACCCCAGATCAGACAGCACGCGATGCATGCGTTTTTCGTTCAACACATACTCGCTCTTTTTGCCACGTGCCACCTGATACAACGGCGGCTGAGCAATATAAATTTTCCCACCCTTAATCAATTCAGGCATCTGCCGGAAAAAGAACGTCAGCAACAACGTGCGAATATGCGACCCGTCCACGTCCGCGTCGGTCATGATGATGATCTTGCCATACCGCAGCTTGGCCACATCAAAATCATCGACGCCGATGCCGCAATTGAGCGCCTGAATGATCGTGCGAATTTCCTCGAATCCCAGAATCTTATCCAGCCGGGCTTTTTCGACGTTCAGAATTTTACCCTTCAACGGCAAAATCGCCTGCGTCCTGTTATCACGACCACCCTTGGCCGATCCACCTGCCGAATCGCCTTCGACCAGATACAGTTCCGACGCTTCCACATCCTTCGACGTGCAGTCATACAACTTGCCTGGCAACCCACCCGAATCCAGTGCTCCTTTTCGTCGCGTCAACTCGCGCGCTTTACGTGCTGCCTCCCGCGCCTGGGCAGCCATCACAGCCTTCTGACAAATCTTCTTCGCATCGGAAGGATGTTCTTCGCACCATGTCGTCAGCGCATCCGATATCGCCTGACTGACCAATCCCTCGACCTCGGGGTTCAACAATTTACCCTTGGTTTGCCCTTCAAATTGCGGGTTGGGAATCTTCACACTGATCACCGCGACCAACCCTTCGCGCCAATCATCACCCGACGGCGCGGTCCCACTGCCTTTTAACACACCCGAACTTTTCGCATAGTTGTTCAACGTGCGCGTCAAGGCCGTTTTGAAACCCGACAGATGTGTACCGCCGTCGGCCGTGTTGATGTTGTTGGCAAAGCACGTGATCAATTCGGTGTAAGAATCGACATATTGCAAGGCCACATCGCATGCCAGCGTACTGCCGTCTGCCTGTTCCGATTCGGTCTTCACCGAAATCGGTTCATGCAACATGGTCTTGCCTTCGTTTTGATGGCGTACCATTTCGACGATGCCGTTATCAAACTTATACGAATCGCTGCGCCCGTTGGGCCGCTCATCTTTAATCTCAATACGAATGCCCGGATTCAGATAAGCCCGCTCACGCAAACGATTGGCAATCATGTCGTAGTCATGCAACAGATCGCCGAAGATTTCCCGGTCAGGCCGCCAGTGAATTTTCGTCCCCGTCTGATCCGGGCCATTGGGCGTTTGTCCGATCGCGCGTAATTCCTTGGCCACTTCGCCGCGTTCGAAACCCATCGCATGAATGCTGCCACCACGCGCAACTTCCACTTCCAACCACTCCGCCAACGCGTTCACACACGACACACCCACGCCATGCAAACCGCCCGACACTTTGTACGCATTGTCGCCGAACTTACCGCCCGCATGCAGAATCGTCATCACGATCTCAACCGTCGGCCGACCGTTCAATTTCGGATTCTCATGCTTGTACGCCCCCACCGGAATCCCGCGTCCGTTGTCGACGACTGCGACCGACTCATCCGCATGGATCGTCACGTGAATCTCATTGCAGTAACCCGCCAGCGCTTCGTCGATGGAATTGTCCACCACTTCCCACACCAGATGGTGCATGCCTCGGCTATCGGTTCCACCGACATACATCGCAGGCCGTTTGCGCACCGCTGCCAGCCCTTCCAGAACCTTGATGTTGTCTTCGGTGTAATCGCTGCCGCCTGCCGGTTTGGTTTGCGGAGTCGGAACTATTTCTTCGTCGTGATCTGCCATAAATTCATGATGTCCTGCGATAAATCGCGGTATTGGATGCCACTTTCCCCGAACGTCATTGTGATCCTGTCAACCCTGCTTCTACCTCAACCACACCCGGCCCAAATCGCCCCTCACTCATTTTTCAATCCCCAATTTCGCCCCGCGTTCTTGCCCCGTAATCACCCACCAGGCTACTACTTTCACGTCGTCAGACCATTCACTACGCCATCGCGAAAACCCCACCAATCGCCCCCATTCCCACGCCCGACTCACGGGGTTACGACAAGCGATCATTGTACCAGATATGCAGGCTTTGCTCCACTTTTCGACCGCCCCCATCGCCCCATTTTTCCCCTGTTTTTATAGGGTAAAACCCACCCCGATCACCCCCTTCACCAACACCAAACCCCCGCCCTCATTCTCCGCCAACTTTATCCGTAACGCCTTCGTGCATCGCATCCATCGCGTCCATGGCATCAGCATCCCCACCCGCGTTGTCCAACATTTCGCTCGGCTTTTCGCCATCAAAATCATCCGAACCGGGCATCACCTCCGACGCTGCCGGATCGGGATGCTCGGTCATTTTTTCATCGCCCCTATCGTCATGCCCAACGGCATCACCACCCGCGCCTGTGTCCTCACTGGTCTCATCAATCGCCTCATCGTCAGCGTTATCTTCACCCCGATTATCTGCACCCGGACTCACCGCAACCGCAGGCTTACCGTCGCCCTTAACCGCCTGCATCTTCTCGCTCAAACGCGGGGCCACCACCGCGATCTCCGGATCCATCGACAGCACTTCAGGACTCAGTTGCGTCAACATGCGTTGGGCATCGCGCCAGACTTTCACCGCTTCTTCGCGTCGGCCCAATCGGTACAACGCATCGCCCAGATGATCCAGAATCACCGGGTTAAATCCGCCCTCCGCCTGACGGGCCCGCGACAGTGACAACACCGCTTCCTCAAAATTGCCACGCTTGTAATGCACCCAACCCAATGAATCCAAATACGCCGCGCTAGCCGGCTCAGCCTCCACCGCGCGTTCGATCATCGCTTGCGCTTCCTCCAAACGAATTCCCTGATTGGCCCAGTTGTAACCCAGGTTGTTGTTCGTCGTTGCATGATCGGGAAAGTCGATCAACAACGCGATCATCATCTGTTCGCCCCGCGCCGCGTCACCCATGCTCTCAACCAACCGCGCCCATTCAAAACGGATATCCGCTTCATCCTCAGGAAACTGCGCCACCAGTTTTTCCATCCGCGCGTCGACTTTTTCTGGCGCAATCTTCAAACCAACCATCGCTTCGCCCAGTCGACCTGCCAACAATGACACCAATCGCCCGCCTTCAATTTCACCCGCGAACGTCTCCTCGATCAGCGTCACCGCTTCCTGTTCTCGGCCCGTTCGCAAATACAACTCAGCCAAACGCACACTCCGCGCCGCACCCGCTGGTTCACGCTTCAATAGCCGTTCCATCACCGCATTCTTCTTGTCTGCATCCGGCACACGTTCGTTGTAATGCTGCAACGCCACCGTCAACATCCGCGTCGGCACCGCGTCATCGGCCAAGCGCTGCGTCAACAGCGCCTCCGCTTCCTGAGCACGATCTGAACGCACATACACATCCAGCAATTCATCAATCACTTCAAAATCATTCGCATTGGCAGACAGCAATGACTTCAACACCGCTTCGGCCTGCCCGAAATCCCGTCGCGCTGAAATCATCCGCGCGTTCTGCAATTTCGCCAAACGACTCTGTGGAATCTCTCCCAATAATCGCACCATCAGTTTCTGATACTGACGCACCGCATCCGGCGTCAGATTTCGGTCATACAACATGAATAGCCGATCATAAATCGGCTCAGCCTTCGGCATGCGATTCAGCGCATCCTGCAGTGTTTGTTCGGCTTCCAGGAATTTGCCTTGAGCGATTTGCAAATCGGCTTTTTGCATCGTCACCCCAACGTGCCGCGGCTGCTCGGCGATCATTTGATCCAGCAACACCACCGCTTCATCCATCCGCTCCAACGCGACCAACAACTGCACTCGCAATCGCACCACAGCCGAATCCGTTCGATCCGCCAATGGCTCGAGCAAGGCCATCGCCTTGGCAAAATCACCACGCTTGGCCAGCAACCGAGCCAGCGCAACCCGCGCTGCTTCAAACTCACTGCCCCCGTCATTCGCCGTCGGTTTTTCTGCATCACCTTCACCACCGGCCAACACCTCGCCCATCGCCGCTTCCAATTCGGCGATCGCTTCATCCGATCGCCCCACGCGTTCCAACGCCATCCCACGCATCATTCGCAATACCGGCATGCTCGCTTCATTCGCATTGAGTTTTTCAAACGCGGACAACAACACCGCCTCGTCGCCTATCGCGCGCAACACCAGTTGCGCGTAAGCCTCCGACGCCGACGGCACCGCTCGTGTCGTCCGCTCCAACACACGCAGCGCATACACCGCCGCTTCCACACGCTTGGCAGCATTCAATCCTTCGAATCGCCGTGCAATCAATCGCTCAAACACCGCGCGGTCCGCAGGCTTCTCAACCAGATGCGCTTCAAGCAAAGCCAGCCCCTGACGTGGTCCGAGCAAATCAGACAAAATCAACGCCAAACCTGCGGGACGATTTTGTGCTTGGTAGATAGGCTCTAACGCTTCGGACAGACGCGGATTCGCTTTCGCTTCCGCCGTCAAACCCGACAGCAAACGCAACACTTCCGGATGATCCGGCTCTGCGCGAATTAATTCAACCACGACATCCTGGGCTTCACTGAGTCGGCCCATGCGTGCCAACGTGTACACCAATCGCTGTGTCAAAACAAATTCGTCGCCCGCGCGATTACCGATCGCCTCTGCACGTTGATACGCTTCCAAGGCATCGCTCGGCCGTTTCAATCGATGATACGCATCGCCCACTGATTGCCAGATCAAACTGTGCTGCCGCCCCAACACAAACAATTCGCGTGCTAATCGCGACGTGCGGCCCAGTTGTTTCGAGGATTGCAAATAGGCCTGGTATTCCTTGATCGCCGCTGCGTCATAACCCAATCGCTCCAGCGCACTGGCTAGATAAAAATGGATCAACGGCTCGGTCCCCGGATCAGCTTCGGCCAACGCCTCGGTCAAACTCAACCCGTGATACAACACCACCGCCGCTTCCGACCATCGTCCCTGATGAAATTCAATTTGCCCCAAGGCAAAAACCGCATCGATATCCGAACGATTCAAACCTACCGCTTGTCGCAGGTAATGCGCCCCGCGGGCCGCGTTGCCATAATCGGTATAAACCTGGCCCAACAAGCGCAACACGTCCGGCTGATCCGGCGTCAAACGCAACGATTGATCCAACAAACGAATCGCTTCCGGGATCGATCGCCGACCTTGCAAATAGGCATCGCGACCTTTCACATACGCACGCTGCGAAGCTAACGATGGCTCTTTCGCAGACGCCTTCGTGGAATCCTTCGCAAACTCCTCTGATGCCTCATGGGTCGTTGGCGCATCCGCACGGCTTTCATCATCCACTTGGCTGTCATCATTATTCTCGGCGGCTGCGATTTTTTCCGGCCCTTGCGATTCAGCCAGGTAATCCGGCAGAGGCATTGTCGCCATCGCTTGCTTCAAGTTTCGTTTGGCTCGACGCATGGCCTCGCCTTGATGCACCGTGAGCACATCACCCACCATGCCCGACAACCCGCCACTTACCCCCCCATTTGCCCCCCCACTTCTCCCCCCACTGCCTTCCCCACTATTTATGTTGCCGTTTGAATTGCCTTGTCCACTCACGCCCCAGTCGCCATCGCCGCCAACGTCCGCGCGTGTGTCATGCGTGCCATCTCCGGCCGTTTTTCGTTCCGAAGATTGGCAGCCCTGCATCAATCCCACTGCCAACCCGCTCACAATCAACAACATCGTCAACGCCAGACACAGTACGATCGATCCCGATTTTTTTTGACGCGTATGGATGACAAACACTCCCTGTTGCATGTGGCAAGCACCTGGCTCACAAGTCCCCGGCCGGTATGCTGGTATCCCAAATTGTAGCATCCCCAAATCGCATGTGACAGCATTGGGCTTGTTTTACCCACCACAAATCTATCCCAACGCATCACATGCATCCCACTTATACCCATCCCATTAAAAACTCGCGCGGCCTCAATTTTCCCTTCACACAAACTCCCGGTATTCACCGGGAGCTAATAAAAATCTACACGCGAGTATTTATCGTAATCCGTATTAGAACTCGCGCGTTAGCCGCCACCTTTTTGGCGACGCGCATCGTGCGTCACACACAGGCCATCACGCCGTCAAAATCGCTGCAGCTCACCATATAACCACGCGCGTGGTTATGTGGGATGGGTATCACACGCTATTACAAATGCCACCCGGAATGGATCAGGCCCAATTCAAGTCAATCTACTAACCGGAAAAAATAATCCGTCACTTACGGGATCAATTTTTTCAACGGGTAGCTGATAATCGCCGTCGCTCCCAGTCGGCACAACTCGGGCACCAACGCTCGCTCGACTTTCTCATCCACCACCACTTCCACAGCCACCCAATCGGATTCGGCCAACTCGTTCACTGTTGGCGAACGTTCGGCAGGCAGAATATCCAACACAGATTGCAGTCGTTCGCGCGGCACATTCAGCTTCATGCCGACCTTCGATCTCGCAGCCATCGCGCCTTTCAACAGCAATGCCAGGTCTTCAATCTTTTGTCGTTTCTTCGGATCAGCCCAGGCCTCGTGACTGGCAATCAATCGCGTGGTACTTGTCAGGATCGTGTCCACCACCCGCAGGTTGTTCGCTTTGAGGCTCGACCCCGTCTCGGTGATATCCACGATCGCGTCGACCAGCCGAGCTTTAACTTCCGTCGCACCCCAACTGAACTCCACCTTTTTCACGGCCACGCCACGTTCGGAAAAATAACGCCGAGTCGTGTTGACAAATTCCGTCGCGACAATCTTGCCTTCCAAATCTTTTGCGTCACGGACCGGCGATTCATCAGGCACCGCGAGCACCCAGCGTGCCGGCCGATTCGTCGCCTTCGAATACACCAATTCGCAAACCTCATGCACATCTGAATCGTTCTCGACCACCCAGTCGTGACCCGTGATTCCCGCATCGATCACGTTGTCTTCTACATACCGGCTCATCTCCTGGGCACGGAACATCACCAACGATATTTCCGAATCATCAATCGATGGCGTATACGATCGGCTGCGCACGTCTACCGAAAAACCGGCACGATCAAACAGATCGATCGTGGATTCCTGCAGGCTGCCCTTGGGCAATCCAAAACGCAACAACAATTCTGACGATGGCGTGGACTTATCATTCACTTCTTGATTCACTTCCAGATTCACTTCTTAGTTTTTCGAACACTCTTGGTCTTCTTCTTGGTACCACTCGCACTAGCGGATTTAGTGGCACTCGTTTTGGCGGACGACTTGGTTTTATTAGCCGCTTTGCTCGGGGCTTTTTTCGTTACCTTTTTTTTTGTCGTCTTAGCAACTTTGCTCTTGCTGGCTGCGGTTGCTTTGCTGCTTGTTTTTGCTTTCGGTTTCGACTTCGTGGTGGATGCTTTGGCCGATTTAGAAGACTTGGCGGGCTTGGCCTCAACTTCGACTTCGGCTTCTTCTTTGACCTCAGCAACCTTCACAGGCTTGGGCGGAACCACCTTGCGCTTTTTCATTTTGACCGCAGGGGCTTCATCCGCCCAGCGCCGAAAAATCAAATGTGTTTCCAGGCCATCGCTCGCTTTGATGTTTCGATCCAAAAACGACGTCACTTCATCCACCGTCGCATCAGGCTCGATCACCTTTTCCTGCTCCAGCAAACTCACCAGACGTTCGTCCACAGGAATCGCATGCCCCCCAAATGCCATCAGCACCGTTCGCGCGGCAACATACGGCACCATGCCCGGCAAACTGTCGAGGTAGTTGCGAATATCACGCTTCGATTTATCCGCGATGCCTTCCAGCGACGTGTCGTGTTCCAACATGTAAATGCCGTTGAGCACTTCCCGCAGCCGGGCTGCGCGTTCTTCGACGCGTGGATACTTCGCGCCCATGGACTCGGTGAGTTCGGCGGTGTGGCACACGCGTAAATCATTGTGATCGACTGCGATTTCCTCAAAACGTGCGATCGCGGTCGCTGCTAATTTGCTGGTGGCTTCCCATTCAAGAAACGCATAAATCACATGGCTTACCGGATCGCGCGTTGCCGTCGTTTCACTGTCCTCAACCACGGGATACTGCTTGGCCAATTTCTTAATCAGTGGCCCTAGTTTTTTGGCATGGTCGGTCGCATTTTTCACAATTGCTCTCCATCTTCACCGTCGGCTGACACACCGCCCGGATTATTTTTGTGTTCAACCTCCCCACGTTTAACTTTATTTTCTTCCTCTAATCCCGCTTCCACGGCGGAGGCCGATCCCGATGCGGTGGCACTTTCGGCCAGTTCGTGAATCGGATTAATCTCATCCACCCCGTTCACGTCATTCTGATCGTTCACGTCATGCAACGCCTCTTCCTCTTCACGCGACATTCCCTCGTTGATCGCCGCTTCGATCTGGGCCTGCTTTTTAATCGACGGATCAATGCCAAAATCAAGATGCGGCACCATTCGCAATGCCACGCGTTTGCTCACCTTCGCGTGAATGTGCCGTGACGCATGACGCAACGCCGCGAGCGTTCGCTTCTCGTATTTTTCCGGCAACACCGACACGTACACCTTGGCCTGGCGCAGGTCTGGACTTGCATCCACATGCGTGATGCTAATCATCCCGACCAGCCTTGGATCAGACATCTCCCGCATCAGCACCTGGCTAATCACGCGGGTCAACGTCGACTCAACTTGTTCTTTACGATGTGACATACTTAATTACTGCTATCCACGATCACCCCCAATTTTTACGTTAATACCCACTCAAAATTTCCGTCCGATGATCTGCCAACACGCAATCCCGCGTGTCGCGTAATTTGTTCAACACGCCGTCGATCATCTGTTGTGCGTGGGCCACACTCGTCGAGGCCAGCACCACACCCAGCGTTGCGGTGCGATGATTTTCCTGTGTCGCCACCTCAGCCACTGCCACCTGATGTTCACGATGGAGTCGGCTTTTTATGCGTTGCACCACGCTGCGTTTATCCTTGAGCGATTCGGCCCAGGCGATGGACAATTCAACTTGTAATATCCCTACAATCATTGCCTTCAGATTCATCACGCGACAATAGCCGCAACCATTTCCAGTGTTTCGCGTTGCCATCAGCACTTAACGCTAAAACACAAACGGAAACCGAAACATCAGTAACCCGAACACGCCATTTATCCCAGGGTCCTCGCAACGTTGACCGTGTTGTAACAGATGATCTGATCGCCGACTTTCACATCATCAAAACCAACCGCACGAATACCGCATTCGGTACCCGAACGCACCGTGCCAACGTCTTCTTTCACACGTCGCAGGCTTTCGAACTTCCGTTCGTCGGTGACAACCACGCCGTCGCGGACGACACGCAACTTCATGGCTTTGTTCATTTGGCCTTCCATCACGACGCAACCGGCCACCGTACCGAGCTTGGTGATCTTGAACACTTCCTTGACCTCGGCCATACCGATCTGTTCTTCCTGACGTTCTGGATCAAGCATGCCTTCGAGCGCTGCCTTCACATCATTAGTCAGGTCATAGATCACGCGGTACAACCGAATATCAACCTTGCGTTCGTCGGCAATGTCTTTGACTGCCGAGGAGGCAATCACATGGAAACCAATCACCACCGCGTCCGACGCATCGGCCAACAGCACGTCGCTTTCTGTAATCCCACCCACGGCTGAGTGCAGCACGCGTACTTGTACTTCGGTGTTGCCGATTTCTTCCAGACTCTTGCGTAACACGTCCAACGAACCTTGCACGTCCGCTTTGAGCACCACGCGTAACAGGTTCGTCTTACCAACCTGCAAGGTGTCGGCAAAATTATCCAGCGTCACTTTGTTCTGATTCGCCAGTTGTTTTTCACGTTCCGATTCGCGATACGTTTCGGCGATTCGCTCTGCCTTCTGCAACGAGTCGGTCACATAGAACTTGTCGCCCGCATCTGGAATCAGGTCGATACCGGACAATTCCAACGGCGTGGCTGGGCCCGCTTGTTTAATCGCCTTGCCGCGATCGTCGGTCATATCACGCACGCGGCCAAATGCTCGGCCGATCACGATGAAATCGCCAACCTTGATCTGGCCTTGTTCGACCAGCACACGTGCCACCGAACCGCGACCCGGCTGCATTTCCGCTTCGATCACCGCACCGCGAGCTGCCCCGCCGTAGTCGGCTTTCAATTCCAGCAGTTCAGCCTGGTAATCCAAAACTTCCAATAGATCTGTCACGCCCGCACCGGTCATCGCCGAGGTCTTGATCACTTCCAAATCGCCGCCCCATTCGACAGGGTTGAGCCCATGCTCGGCCAATTGACCGTAAATCTTCTGTACGTTTTCTTCGGTGGCCTGAGGTACGTCCGACTTGTTCATCGCCACGATGATCGGCACGCCTGCGGCTTTCGCATGGTTGATCGATTCGATCGTCTGCGGCATCACGCCGTCATCAGCAGCCACCACCAACACCACCAGGTCCGTCAGATTCGCACCACGCGCACGCATGGTGGTAAAGGCCGCGTGACCCGGCGTGTCCAGAAACACCACCGACTTCTTCTTGCCATCGGCACCATCAACCGTCACGCGATACGCACCGACGTGCTGGGTAATACCGCCGTCTTCATGGGCCGCTACGTCAGCCTTTCGCACACGATCCAGCAACGACGTCTTACCATGGTCAACGTGCCCAAGCACCGTCACCACAGGCGGACGATCCTGCAAATCAATCGGGTCGCGATTTTCAAATTCTTCGAGCACCTGCTGTTCAACAGACTGCTGTTCTTTGATCACCAGTTCAATGTTGTATTCAAGGGCAATCTCTTCAGCGGTTTCATTGGCGATCGCTGAGTTGATCGTAGCCATGATGCCTTTTTTGAACAGATATTTGATGGCATCCGACGATTTGATGCCGGTCACTGCCGACAACTCTTTGATGAACACCGGCTCGGAAATTTCAACCTTGCCACCAGTAATCACTGCCGAGGGCGCTGCCTGTCCACCGTGGCCGCGTTTCTCCATATCACGTCGACGTTGCTTCACATAGCCCGTCGAGCGATTCAGCTTCGCATCCAATTCAGCCAGGTCGGCGTCCGAAAATTTCGTCGGACCTGAGGGCAATGCCTGCGCGGATCGGCCACGTCGGCTCGTCAATGATCGACGCTTCTGCCGATCCTGACCGCCGCCGCCTTCGCCTTCACGACCAGCACCGGCACCTCGGCCACGCACTGGACCACGCGATCGCGTAATGCCTGGGGCATCATCGGTCGCTGGCACACCGCCACCACCTTGGCCACCATCGCGACCACCCTGACCACCGCCGGGCCCGCCGCGCCGTGGACGCGGTGCCTGAATTTCATCGGGCTTCTCAACACGAATCACCTTCGGACCACGCAACACAGCCTGCTTCGGCTGCGTCAATTGTTCGCCCACCGGCTTCACGTCCGTGGGACGGTCAGGCACATTCTGGGTACCCACCGGCATAATATTTTTATTCACCACTGGCTTCGACATCGGTGGCTTGGCCACCGCAGGCGACACCGTCGGTTTCACGTTAGTCTCACCCTCGGCCACCGGCTCATCCGTTTTCTCACGATCTTCCGTCTGAGTCTGGGCCTGGGCTTGAGCCTGTGCTGCTTCGGCCACCGTGTCAGTCTCAAGCACCGATGCCGTCGGGGTGGCGTCATCGGTTTTCGCAATGGCCTCAACCTGTTCGGCTTGCCCGCTTGTCGCGGCAACCTCTGCAGGCTTTTCGGGCTCGGCAGGTGCTGCCGTGGTTTGAGCTTCGGCTTGACCAACCGCAGACGATTCTTCAACCACAGGCGGTTCAGCCACAGCGGTTGTCGCGGCAGCATCATTGTTTTGCCCTGCGCCTGGTTCATCCACTTTCTTCGCACGCTTGCGTCGCGCTTTGCGCGCTTTGACCACGTCGACGTGTTCGGTCGTCTCGACCGCCGTCACCGTGTCGTGCGATTCACTGAACCATTCCTTGATCGTTGCTTCCAGGCCCAACTTGACCGTGGACATGTGGTTGGTGATGCCCGGAACACCCTCGGCCTCACACTTGGCAACGATAGCTTTGCTGGCGACACCCAGCTCTTTGGCAACTTCAAATACGCGTCTGGCTTTGGCCAAAACCTGCTCCTTGACAGTGATCGAACTCGTCCGGCAATTATTTCGAATTGCCTAAAAAACGCTTTCTTATCAGGCTGCTGCCTGATCAATTTCTTCCGCTTGCGAAACTTCGTTCGCTCTATCTGCATCAAACGATGACGCCTGGCTAATTAATCTTGCTACTTATATCTTGCGAATCGGTCTTCATATTCAGTTTTGCTTTGCAGCCATCTTGCTGCCTAATCTTGTCGATTCATATCGGGTCATGTCGGGGCTTGTCGGGACACCCGTGGGTATCACACACGCCATCTCAACCTGTCACAGTCTTTCAAAAGTCTTTCTTCAGTCTTTCTTCAGTCTTTCTTCAGTCTTTCTTCAGTCTTTCTTCAGTCTTTCTTCAGTTCGACTCTTCCGTGGGTGCTGGTGACGCTGGTTCTGAACTGAGCGCTTTACCGCCCAGCAGATCGTCGAGCACACTGCTATCCACTTTGCTTGCATCAGGTGGTGTCGAACCGACTTCTTCATCGCTAGGCAATCCAGCACTACCGTCTTCGCCATCGGCATCGGCCGGTGGTGCATCGGTCACACCCGGTTCATCATCGGTCGATGAACTCTGGCCACCCCCCAACAAACTGCCACCCAACAAGTCGTCGAGCACGGTCGTACCCGTCGCCTCGGCCTCGGCCAAGCGACGTTGTTCTTGCACTTTGCGTTGTGCAGCTTCCTGTTTCTCGATCGCCTGTTCCTCGGCCACGATCTTCGCACGATCCGACGCGATCTGAATCACCTCGGCAGCCTTCTCGGGAGAAATCTCGATGGTCTCGGCCAGATAGACCGCACCGACTTCTTCCACATCGAACACGCTGATGACGCCCAGCGCCGCCAAACGGTCGATCATTTCTTCTTCGATATCGGCAATGCCCTTGAGCGTTTCCTGCATGATGTCCAGGCTCTTGCTGAACTCAGGCGGTGTCAGAATATCGACGTCCCAGTTCGTCAAGCGGGCAGCCAGTCGCACGTTCTGTCCACGCTTACCGATCGCCAGGCTCAACTGATCTTCGTTAACCACCACGGTCGCTCGGCCCAATTCAAAACACAATGAAATTTCTACCACTTCCGCAGGCTTCAATGCATTCTGAATCAGAATCTGACTTGATTCATTCCAGCGCACGATGTCGATTTTTTCGCCGCCCAGTTCGTCGACGATATTTTTGATCCGACTCCCACGCACACCCACGCACGCACCGACGGCATCGACTTTGGAATCGATCGACGCCACTGCGATTTTCGTCCGGTGTCCAGCTTCGCGAGCCATCGCATTGATCTCGATGATGCGCTCGGACACTTCGGGGACTTCAACTTCAAACAAACGTTTGATGAAATCAGGTGCGGCTCGACTCAACACAATCTTCACTTGATTGCCTGCATCGCGTACATCCAGAATCAGGCAACGCACGCGCTCGCCTGGTTGATGTTGTTCGCCGGGAATCTGTTCCGATCGTGGCATGAAACCCTCAGCCCGCGTGCCGATTTGTACGACCAACGCCCCGCCTTCGTAACGCAGCGCCGAGCCGGTGATCAGGTCACCCACTCGGCCGGCAAATTCGTCATAGATGCTCGCTCGTTCGTCTTCACGGAAACGTTGGATCATCACCTGCTTGGCGGTCTGGGCTGGAATACGGCCGAGGCTTTCCAAAGAAATTTCCATCTCACCGCGGAAAATAGACAGCTTGCCCGACAGCCGATCCAACGTGCACGAAAACTCTTCGGTATCGATCGCATTGAAATGCTTACGCGCTGCCGACACCATCGCCTGTTCGATATCGCGATACAGCGATTCCTTGTCCACGTTGCGGTCACGGGAAATCGAATCAACGAGGCGGACTAATTCAGTGGTGTTCATGGCTTGGTTCCGAAAATTCTGGTTGTCTCAGGTTTTAGTATTCAATTGTGCGCACGGTTCTGTGCAACGGGTTGTCGGTCGCGGGTCGCGGGTTATCTTTCGGCAATAAACGGGGATCGGGAATCGGTAACCAGTTGTCAGCCACCAGTGATTCGTGATTCGTGATGTTCATGCCGTCGTCGAGTCATGCGGGCCGACCTGACCAATAGGGCGAGGGTCGGCTCTAATTAATTTGTCAAAAAAACAATAAACAAAAAACCACGAGGCGCTGATATCAGCGTTCGTGGCCTGTGGTGGGTTTTGTCCGAGCTGTGGTTCAGGTCGCTTATCCGTCGGTCATTCGATCATGAGTTCATCATGATCAGACGCCGTGGCGACTTTCGTCCACAATCGGCAAAACAGCAAGATGCACGTGGTGCATCATCCCATGGTGGCGACCTCCAAAGCTTCGGCTCGGCCAAGGATGATCATGTCCCGATACGCCATCGCACATCGGCTCACAATCACCCGGCTTTGCCTATCGGGTCGCTGTCCACGCAGCATGAGGATGGTTAGACCATCACTCACCACGAGGCACGCCCCATCACAGGCTCAAATTCATTTTTATTTGTCTGACGCAAGGCTTCTAGCTCCTGCTCCGACACAGGACCACCCTGTGCGGAACGCATAAGTCTAGGAAAATACTGGCCCATGTCAAATTGGGATAGCCAAACAAACACCAAATTACAGTTCAAAACCGAACCCTGACGCCCCCGCTCAATCTCCATGCAACTGACGTAAACGTCCTGACAATCGCAACAACAAATGCACCCGCTCGAACTCATCCAACCAGTCCGCCAACGTCGCCGACAGCTCGTCCTGGGGCACCGGGGCACCCGGCAACGGACAGGCACCGCCCAATTGTTTGGCTGCCATCGCGCGATAACGATGCAGCGTGCGATCGCCGAACCAGCTCACAAATTCAAAATCCTCGGCACAGAAAATTAACACCGGCACCCGCAGGCCCGCATTGATTTTCAGCATTTCCGCCAGTTCCGCATGCTCATCGCGGTCCAGCCAACGCAGGTCAATTTTATCGCTGGCCTCTGCAATGCGCTGGATCAACGGCCCTTGCTGCACGCAATCCCCACACCAGATCCCCGACACCGCGATCACGTTGATCTGACGCTCGAACCCACCAATCAACTGCTTCTGCGCGTCGGTCAATTGGATCTGATCGTAAATGCGCTGCCAGTTTTCCTGCTGCGGTTCTGTGCCAGCCGCACAATAATCCGCATAGGACAAACCCGCACCATGTTTCGCTTTCAGTAATTCCGCTTGCATCAATCAAACCTCCCCCCCCACATTGGTTACACGTTATTCAGATCATGCCACACTGTCCCACCACATTCGTTCATCCCCCTGCCCACACCACCACGCCCACACCACTAATACCCATCCCATTAAAAACTCGCGCGGCCTCAAATTTCCCTTCACACAAACTCCCGGTATTCACCGGGAGCTAATAAAAACCTACACGCGAGTATTTATCGTAATCCGTATAAGCATGGTAGTGCATCATCTCCTATATTTCACATCACTCACTGCAAATATACCCCATATTCAATCCTCACTCGCAATCGCCTGGGCAAGCATCGCTTCGGCGATCAATCGCGCTTTGGCCGCGGCTGCATTATCACCATGCACATGCCGACGCACCACTGCCCCTTCCAGCAACAATGCCCATTGGTCCGCGATCATCGCGGGATTCGCCGCGCCCGCACCCTCAGCCATCGCGGTCACTTCCCGGGTCATGATCTGAAAATGCTTGGACGCTTCGGCATGGATCGGATCATTTTTCGAGGGAAATTCCGTACAGGCCAAAATAAACAGGCAGCCGCGATAGTCATCCAGATTGAACCACTCGTCCAACACATCAAACATCGCCAGCAACATCGCCGCCGGATCGTCGCCTGCCAGTTGGTTCAAACGCGCGGTGAATTTTGAATCTTCCCATTGCTCACGCACCGCCAGCGCTTCGACGATCATCTGATCCCGGCTTTCAAAATGGTTGTAGAACGTCGTCTTGGTCACGCCCACCTTCTGCAGGATCATGTCCAGGCCCACCGCATGAAACCCGTGCGTGTAAAACAAATCCAACGCCGTCTCGATCAGCTTCCCCCGTGTCGTCGTCGCAGGCGGCGCATCGGAAAATATTTCACGGGCAGTTTTCGAATTCACATCTACTGGCGGCATCGCGCAGTCTCCGGATATCTGAAACGAGGGTGGTGTGTGGGGCTAACCATTTCTCATAATCCGCACATGCGAAGTTGACCTCTAGTCAACCTCAACTTGACCACGAGTCAACCTGTATCCGCTGTTTTACCGGTTATGGTGTGCCGATGCACGGGAATGTCCCGGAAATTATCGCACAAAATCGTAACCAACAAAAATTGC